>NZ_FNYM01000009.1:129051-255282 GCF_900108985.1 Achromobacter sp. NFACC18-2
TCGCTGGTGGACTTTGCCGGCACGGCCGGCGCGCGCAAGCTGACGGGCGTCGCCGCCGGCACGCTGGATGCGGCCAGCGTGGATGCGGTCAACGGCTCGCAGCTTTATTCCACGAATCAGAGCGTCTTGGCCAACACGTCGGCCATCACCGGCCTGGATACCCGCGTGACGTCCAATACCACGTCCATTACCAACCTCGATGGCCGCGTGACGTCGAACACCTCGTCGATCACGGCGCTGGACACCCGCCTCACGCAGTCCGCGGGCGACATCACCAACCTGACGCAGGCGCTGAACAACGGCGAAGCGGGCCTGGTGCGCCAGGATCCCGTGTCCAAGAACATCGAGGTCGCGAACGAGCTGTTCGGCACCGTGGTGGACCTGTCCGGCAAGGAAGGCGCGCGCAGGCTGACCGGCGTAACCGCCGGCACGGTGCATGCGACCAGCCTGGATGCCGTCAATGGCGCGCAGTTGTACACGACGAACCAGAACGTCGCCGCCAACGCGTCGGCGATCACCGGCCTTGATACCCGCGTGACGCAGTCGGCCGGCGACATCACCAACCTGACGCAGGCGCTGAACAACGGCGAATCGGGCCTGGTGCGCCAGGATGCCGTGTCCAAGACCATCACCGTCGCCAAGGACCTGGACGGCTCGCTGGTCGACATGACCGGCACGGCCGGTGCGCGCAAGCTGACGGGCGTCGCCGCCGGCACGCTGGACGCGGCCAGCGTGGATGCAGTCAACGGCGCGCAGCTGTACTCCACCAACCAGAACGTCGCCGCCAACACGTCGGCCATCACCGGCCTGGATACCCGCGTAACAACCAACACCACCTCCATCACCAGCCTCGATGGCCGCGTGACGTCGAACACCTCGTCCATCACGGCGCTGGATACCCGCGTGACCCAAAACGCGGGCGACATCACCAACCTGACCCAGGCGCTGAACAACGGCGAATCCGGCCTGGTGCGCCAGGATGCCGTGTCCAAGACCATCACGGTCGCCAAGGACCTGGACGGCACGCTGGTCGACGTGACCGGCACGGCCGGCGCGCGCAAGCTGACGGGCGTCGCCGCCGGCACGCTGGACGCCACCAGCCTGGACGCCGTCAACGGATCCCAACTCTACGCCACCAACCAGAACGTGCTGGCCAACACCACGGCGCTGAACACACTGGATGGGCTGGTCGCGCAGAACACCACCAACCTGAACAACCTCACGGCCAGCATCACCAGCGGCGAGCTGGGCCTGGTCAAACAAGACGCGACGACGCGCGCGTTGACCGTCGGCAAGGACCAGGACGGCAATCTGGTCGACATCACCGGCACGGCCGGCGCGCGCCAGTTGAACGGCGTGGCCGACGGCGTGGTCGCGGCGGGTAGCCTGCATGCCGTCAACGGCGGACAGCTCTACCGCGTGAGCGACTCGGTCGCCAGCGCGATGGGCGGCGGCGCCTTCGTCAATGCCGATGGTTCGATCGCCGCGCCGTCGTATAGCGTGGGCGGCACGGTGTACCGCTCGGTCGGCGCCGCCATGACCGGCCTGGACAACCGGGTGACCCAGATGCAGACGACGGTGGACAGCGTCACGGCGCAGATCACCAGCGGCCAGATGGGGATGGTCAAGGAAGATGCCACGAGCGGAACCATTTCCGTCGCTTCCGACAAGGGCGGCACCACGATCGACATGGCGGGCACGGAAGGCGCCCGCAAGGTGACCGGCGTGGCCAACGGCGTCATCTCGGCCGATAGCACCGACGCCGTGAACGGCAGCCAGATCTACGCCCTGACGGAGAAGGTGGGTGAAATGAGCGCCGCCAGTGCTTACGTCAAGGCCGACGGCGCCAGCGACGGCAGCGATGCGGCGGTGGCGGGCGCGGGCACCAAGGCCGTGGCGATCGGCTCCAACGCCTCGGCGTCGGCGGCCAACAGCGTGGCGCTGGGCGCCGGTTCGGTGGCCGACCGCGCGAACTCGGTGTCCGTGGGCGCCAAGGGCGCCGAGCGGCAGGTGACCAACGTGGCGGCCGGCACGAAGAAGACCGACGCCGTGAACGTGGGCCAACTGGATCCGGTGGTGGCCAGCCTGGGCGGCGGCGCGCGCATCGATGCCGCCACCGGCGCGGTGACCGGCCCGTCGTATCAGGTGGACGGCCAGACCTACAACACGGTGGGCGATGCGCTGGGTTCGCTGGACAGCGGCGTGCAGCAAAATCGCGAAGGCCTGAACCGCCTGGACAGCCGCCTGGACCAGACCAACAAGGCGCTGGACAACGTGGCGCGCAATGCCTACTCCGGCATTGCCGCCACCACGGCGCTGACCATGATTCCCGATGTGGACCCGGGCAAGCGGTTTGCGTTGGGCATGGGCGCCTCCACCTATCGCGGTTATCAGGCCGTGGCACTGGGTGCGTCGGCGCGCGTGAACGACCGCATCAAGCTGAAGGCGGGCGTGGGTATTGCCTCGGGCGGCGCCACCGCCGGCATCGGCGCCTCGATGCAGTGGTAGGGCGCTAGCGCCAGACAGATCGGCGCCTCGATGCAGTGGTAAGGCGCTAACGCCAGACAGATCGGCGCGTCGATGCAGTGGTAAGGCGCTAGCGCCAGACAGGACAGGCGCCCGCGACAGCCGAACGCCCTTGCCGTTCCATTCTTTGCGATGGGCGGCAAGGGCGTTTGCTTTTGGGCAGTCCGCCGCGACGCCGCGCCTAGCGTCCGATCACACCGTCACGACGTTCAGCCCGCCATTCGCCAGGCTTTCCGGGTTGGCGCCCGACACGAACAGGCGGAAGTCGTTGTGCGCGAAGTTGCCGATGATCTTGGCCTGCGTGGCGATGACCGCGCCGGCGTCGCCGTTGGTGAGCAGGTTGTTGCCGGTGACGGCCGCGTCGAACGCCGGGAAGTGGCTGTAGGCTTCCAGCGCATTGTCCGCCGCGCGCAGGCAGCGCCACGCGGCGAACTCGCCGCCGGTCTGGATGATGGTCAGCATGGCGCGGGCCGCTTCGGCGCCCAGCCGCATGCTGGACAGTTGATTGCTCTGCAGCGTCAGCGTGCCTTCGCCTTGCGGCACCATCTTGCCGGTGCGGATGCCGCCGCCCAGCAGTTTGAGCTGGTCTACCGTCAGTTCGGGAAAGTCGCCCGATTCCGCAAAGAGCGCGATGCCGCCGCGCAGGCGGTTGTCGCGCAGCGTGGTATCGGCGTCGTTGTCCACCAGCGCGAGCGCGCAGGACAGCGGATCGGCCAGCAGGGCGGCCGCCAGCGCGGCGATGGCGGGGCGCAGGCGGCTGGCCGCCGGCGCTTCCCGGCTCAGGTGGGTGGCCAGGACCGTCAGCGCGGACTGGACGCGCGGGTTCATCGTCAGGGCATTGCCGGCGGTGCTGGCGCGCAGCAGGGCGGCGATTTCGGTTGTCATGGCCTTGCGCGCGTCGCTGGGCTGGCGCGCCAGCGCCTGGGCCGCGCGATCGTCGTCATCGTCCAGCACCGACTCCGGCGCCAGCGCCGCCTTCAATGCCGCCAGCGTGGGCGCGCGGGTGAACAGGAAGTCGTGGCGTTCCGCGGTGCCGCGGCCCGCGGCGACGAGGCGGCAGGTGTCGATGTGCACGCGGCGGCTGCCTTCGACGCGCACCAGGCTTGCGCCCGGGCCCGCCGGACCGACGCAGTCGACGCGCGAGAGCCGCAGCTCGGCGCACCCGCTGAAGGCGATGGCGCTGGGCTGGCCGCGCCGGGCGATGGCCAGGTCGGCGAGGGCGACGCTGGCAAAGCCGTCCAGGCCGAACGCGCGCTCGTCCAGCATCAGGCGGCTGGCCGGCCCGCAGCCGTGCACGAGGAGGCGCACGCGCGGCCCCTTGACGATGAGATCGTCCTCCAGCTTGTGTTCGCCCGGCGTGAGGCACAGGCAGATGTCGAGCCGGTCCTGTCCGATCAGCGTGCGCAGCGCGCGGTCCAGCGTGGGGAAGTCGCCCGCCGGGCCGACGGTCAGGCAGCAGCCGCCGCCATGCGTGCGCCGGCACAGGGCGTCCAGCGCGGCCTGCACCGTATAGGCCTCCTCGGCCAGGAGGTCCGCGCAGCCGGCCGGGTCGTAGGCGACCTCGGCGGCGAGGGCGAGCGACGCGGTGTAGCGCAGCGGCAGATAGCGGTCGGGCGCGGGCTGGCCGGCGAGCAGGAGCTGGGCCGTGGCGCGCTGCACGGGGCGCGCGGGGTCGCAGGCCAGCGACCAGGAGATGGCCGCGACGCCATCCGGGCCGGTCTGCACGTCCTGTGTCGCGGTGCCGTTGGGCAGGCGGCCCGCGTCCACGGTGAAGCGCACCACCGCGCCGGCGACGGGGCGGCTGCCATTTGCCACGCCTGCGCGCAGGTCGGACGGCAGCGTCACCACGTCGGGCGTCATGGCGGGATTGGGTTTGACGCTCTGCCCGTCGCCGCCCGCGTAGTACAGCTGCGTGAGTTCGGTCAGTGCCGGAAACAGCGGGCGGCAGTCGCTGACCGCCGTCCAGGCGCCGCCCTGCCAGCGCAGCAGGGCCAGCCGCGCGTAGGCGCGCAGGATGCCCGCGGGGGGGCTGAAGGCGGGTTTGCCGTCTGGCGCCTGCGGCCATTCGATGGACGCCGTGGCCGTGCGGGCGGGAATCAGCCAATAGTCGCCGACGCGCAGGCGGCCCGGGGAAAACTTGAGCTCGATGCCGTCCTGGTCCAATTCGACCCAACCGGCGTTCGGACTGCCGATGGGCGCGGGCGTGATCTCGGCCACGCCGTCCCAGCGGCGCACGCGCGGATTGGCCGGAAAGCGCGCCGCGTCCAGCGCATGGCCGATCACGCTGGCCGGGTCGATCGTCACCGTGTTGCCGTCGGTGCGCACGACCTGCGCCAATGGCCCGGGCTGCCCCAGCAATTCATGCGTGTCGTCCAGGAACTCGACCCAGCAGCCCGCGGCGATGGCAAGCACGTCGTCGCGGCCGATGCTGGCCACCTCGAACTCGTTGGCCACGGGATCGTCCAGCCAGCGCACGACGCGCGACAGAATGCTGCCGTTCTCGCGCGACCACTTGTAGCGGGCCTTGCCGGCGCCCGCGCCGTCCTGGTGGATCTCGATGCGGTACAGATGGTTTTCCAGCAGGCGGTAGCCCGCGTCGGGCGGAAGTTGGCAGGGGGTCTTGGGCGGCACGCTGGCTTCGGCGCGCGCGGCCATGCGTGCATCGGGCGCGGCCGTCAGCGCATCCCACGCGGGCAGCGCCGACAGGCAGGTGAGGGCGGCGTCGGGGGCGCCCACCTGCATCAGCTTGACCTGCCAAATCGTCTTTTCGCGGGTCGCGGTGTCGGGGCCGCCCAGCGCGACCTCGCGCATGCTGGTGTCGCCCGGCGGCAGGTCGAGCGTGCAGAGGTGGCGCTGCCACGTTTCCAGGTAGGCCAGATACATGCCCTCGGGCGGCGGGGCGGTCTGCCCGCCCGCGCCGAAGACCACGATGCCGTCGATGTCGGCGGGCGTGAGTCCTGGCGGCGGCAGCGGCAAGGCGGAGGCGCCGGCCGGCAGCACGGGCGACGCGGTCGGCGGCATGTCGGGCTGCTTGGCGACGGTGGCGGCTTGCGGGTTCTCGCAGAGCAGGCCGTCGACATACAGGCGGCCGGCCGACAGCGACAGGTCCTTGCCCGCGGGCGCCAACGCGAAGCCCGGCGCTTCCAGCGGCACGCCCACGGCGCCGACGGTGTCCGCGGTTTCGGTTTCGATGCGGCGGTTCAGGATGTCCTGCTGCTCGTTCCAGTCCGCGTCCATCTGCACGCGGCCCTGCTGCATGCGCACGGCCCGGTAGCGGCGGACGGCGTCGAAAGTGAGGCGGCTGAGATCGGCTTTCATGGTGTTGTTCCCGAAGACAGGGGGCTCAGTTCACGGGGATCAATCCCGCTTCGAGTCCGAAGCGCAGATACTCGTCCAGCGCCTGCCGCAGGTTGGCCTCGCGCTGTTCTTGCAGCAGGAAATTCCAGGCGCCCATCTCGGCGCCGTTGTCCGCGCCGGCGCGGATCTCGGCCGCGCAACTGCGCGCCAGCTGGCCATAGGCGGGCGAGCCGAAGCGCGTGGAGGTGAAGGACGGCGCGACGCGCGCCGCCGCGCGCCTGGCGGCCGCGGCGCCCAGGTCCTGCATGACGAGGTCCGGCTGGCAGCGGTAGCGGCGCGGCGTGACCGACGGCAGGGGAACGTGGCAGTAGCGCACGCAGCCTTCCTGGCGGCGGTTGATGGAGACCGGCGCGCCGAACAGGGTGTTTGAGGCGTCGAGCCGTCCGGCGGCCACGCGCCCGAACAGCGTGCTGGCCAGGATGCGCAGGGCGCTGTCGTCCACATCCACTGCGGCCGCGGCGCTGCCTTGCGCGTCGATCAGGCAGGCGTCGATTTCCACGGAGGCGAGCGGCGTGGCGCTGCGCACCGGGCCGCAGAGGCAGCGGGTCAGGGCGAGATCCAGTTCGGGCGCGGCGCCGGTGTGACGCAGGCCGCCCCGCGCCGGCACCAGCGTGCAGTGGCGCAGCCCGACCGACCGCAACGCGCCGTCCAGCCGCAGGCGGCCGTCCAGCAACAGGCCGTCGAGCAGCAGGCGGGTGCTGGCGTTGCCGCGCAGCCGCCAGTCGCCCTGGAACACGGGCCGGCGCAGCGGCGCGGCCTCGATCGCCAGGAACGTATCGGGCAGGACCAGGTCGGGCGCGATGGCTTCGGTGGCGTCTTGATCCACCACGATGCGCACGCGCTGGCCCGCCTGCACAGCCGCCAGCGCCGCGCCCAGGGTCGGCGTGGCGGCCGACGGCACGCGCAGCTGGATGTCGAAGGGCTCGGCGGGCGGCGCGTCCGGCAGGTCTTCTGCCGGCGCGCTCCGGTCGTACGGGCCGGCGCCGATGTCGCCGGGAAAACCGTACGCATAACGCACCTGCACCGACTGCGCGGAAACGCCCGGCGGCAGCGCGAGACGGCCGCGGCGCGGGTCCAGGCCCACCAGCACGCCGCCCGTGTCGGGAAAGCTGCGGTCGGGGCGGCCGGGCTTGCGGGCCCGGACCAGCAAGGCCGCATCGGGCCGACGCCATTCCTCGGGCACGACGCCGGGGATGGGCGCGAGGTCGCAGATCACCAGGTGTTCGGCGGGCACGGGCTGGCCGTCCAGCCAGACCTGCACGACCGGGCCAGGGCCGCCGTCGGCGAACCAGCCTTGCGGCGGAGCGTCGCCGTCGGTAAGCGCCTGGCGGCGCGCCTCCAGTTCGGCATGCAGGTCGCGCCAGGACAGGGGTTCGGGCACGTTGATCGGCTCGGCCAGATGATCGATGTCGGTCTCGGTGCGCGGACGGTTGAAGAGCGCCGCATCCCCGCCCAGCGGATCGAAAGTGTAGAAGCCGTCGAGCGTCGTGGCGCGGGCGGCGTCGCCCCGCTGCACGGTGTACGACTGCAGCCGCCACAGGAACAGGGCGACGTTGGGCAGGTTGTAGCGTCCGGCGGGCAGCGCGCGTACGTCCGCGGTGTGCAGCTCGGCGCCGAACGGGCCGTCGACGCGCTCCATCGCGCGCGACTGGCGCAGGTCCGGCGTGCGCAGCGCGTGCGGCCGCGGGTGGTTGACGTGCTGCGTGGTGGCGACCCGTTCAAAGCACTCCGAGACGCGGCTGCGCCAGCCGGTGGCGTCGGCGGCAAGCTCCTCCAGCACCAGGGCCGTGCCCTTGCGGCGGCGCAGCCGCAGCGTGTTGGCCACCAGCGCGCGGGGCGAGAATGCCGCGCCGACCGGATACAGCGCGCGCACGCCCAGCAGGTCGCCCAGGTAAGGCACCACCCAGTCGTCGCAGGTTTCGATGAACCAGTTGTCGTAGAGCCGGTCCACGTCCGCATCGAGCAACGCGCCCTGGCGCGCCAGCACGTCCAGCAGCGCGCGCAGCGGCCCGCCGGCGGCCGCGTCCCGTTCGCGGTAGAAGGCCGGCAGCAGGGCCATCAGGGCATCGGCATCGAGTCGGGTGTTCATGTGCGCTCCGTCAGCAGGATGCCGGCCGGATCCGGGCGCAGCAGCTCCGCGGGCCGCAGGCTGCCCTGTTGCCAGCGCGCCGTGCTGGCGGGAAGGGTGGCGTCGGGTCCGGCGCTGCGCCGCGCCGCGCTCCCGTCCAGGCCCTCGGCGAGCACCAGCGCGTCCAGGTCGACCCACTGCACGCCGTCCACGCCCTGCAACACGGCCAGCACTTCCCCGCCATGCACCGGCTGGCCGAAGGCGCGCGCGGCAAAGCCGAACGCCTGCAGCACGCGGTCGCGGGCCGCGGCCAGCACCCGCGGCGCCTCGTACCGGGGATCGATGCCCAGCCCCGCCCGCACCCCGAAATCCAGGTAGCGGCAAGGCGCGACCCGCAAGGGCTGGTAGGGCGGACGCGCCGCGTCGATGGCCGCGAGCAGGTTGCGGTACAGCGCCCCGGCCGGGTCCAGCGCCGCGCCGTCCTCGCCGGCGACGGTCAGGTGCACGAGCCGCGTTTCGCCGTCCCACAGCCACATTGCCTGCGCCTTGCCGATGCCGGTGAACGCGGCGGCAAAATCCTCGAAGTCGCGCAGCGAGACGATGCGGTCCAGCGTGCGCACGCGCAGTGGGGCGTTGCGGCGCGCGGCGTCGCCGGCCTCGGGATCGACGCCGCCGCTCGCCGCCTGCGGGTTGGTCACGGCCTTCACGCCGGGCGCGCGCGTGAGCAGCACGCTGAGCTGGCCGGGCGCGACGTTGCCGTCGCGGCCCAGGCCGACTCGGTAGCGCGCCTCTACGTTGCCCGACCCGGACGGCAGGCGCGCGCCGTGCAGGCCGTCGCCAAACTGCACCGTCGCGCCGCCGCTGTCGTCCAGCCGCAGGAGATACGCGCGGTCGCCGGGCGCCAACGCCGTGATGCGCGGCGCTTCGTTCCACAGCAGGCCGTCCACGCGGACCTCCAGGCTGCTCGCCGCGCCGCTGGCGGTGGGCGCGGGCACGAAGGTCAGGGGCGCCTGTTGCAGGGTGAAGCGCTGGAACGCCCGGTTGCCGGCGCCGCTGCCCAGCACCTCGGGCTGGATGCGCATCTGCCGGCTGTCGCCGTGGCTGGCGGGCGCGACGTTGGCGTTGATGCGCACCGTGGCGGGCAGATAGGCGTGCGCCAGGTCGGCGTCCAGCAGCAGCGCCGTGCGGCCGCCCGCGCTGTCGTTGCGCTGGATGCGCACGATGTCGCTGGCCTCGGCCAGCGTGACGGCGGCGCGCGCGCCATCCTCGAACTCCAGTTCCGCGCTGGCGCGGTCGCGCGCCACGCGCACGCCGGCCAGCGGATCGCCGCGCAGCAGCCGCTCGCGGGGCGCGACGTTGGCCGCGTCGGCCTCGTCCAGGACCAGACCCGACACCGCCAGCACGCGGCCCTCGGGCAGGTCGGGCTCGTACGCGGCCAGCGTGAGCGCATGGCCTTGCGTCAGTCCGGAGGCGGGCCGCTGGCCCCAGTCCAGCGGTTCGGATTCGCCATAGGCGGTGGTCTCGCGCAGGGCGTCGTTGAACTGCTCCCGCACGCGCTCGCCGCGCAGGGTGAGCCGGGTGGTGGGGCCGGCCAGCGCGAAACCGGTGCGCGCGTCGGGCGTCGCGTCGGCGATGCGGTAGAGCTCTTCGTAATTGGGCATGGAGAGCACGGCCCAGCCGCCCGCGACCCATTTCGGATGGCTGGCGTCCAGGTGGACGCCATGCACGTCGGCGGGGTAGAGGCTGGCCGCCGGGATGGTCTGGCGCGCGAGGCCGGGCCCGGACCAGGCCAGCGCGATCGTGGCGTCGCCGCCGGCCTCGTAGTATTCGAGGCGGATGTCGTGCTTGCGTCCGGCGGTCAGGCGCGCGCTGGCGCTGTGCTCGGTGGGCGACTGCTCGCGCCACTGGTCGACCAGCAGGTCTCCGTCCAGCCAGAGCCGCACGCCGTCATCGGCCGTGACGTGGAAGGTGTAGCTGCCGCTGGCCGGCGCGCGCACCCAGCCGGTCCAGCGCACGCAGAAATTGTCGGTGGGCACGCCGTCGCCGGGCCCGCCCGCCGCCCAATGGAAATCGACCTGCGCATCGGTGCGGGTCATGATCCGTTCGCTGAACGTGCGGCCCCGGTAGTACTCGCCATACAGGCCGGCGCCGGGACCGCTGCCGCCCGGCGGGTCGGACACGTCGGCCAGGGTGAAGCCCGGCCACTGCGGGAACTGGCTGAACGACGGCTTGGCGTCGTCGGCCATGCCCAGGTAGGCCGCGCGCAGCGTGGCGGGCATGGCGCGCCAATCGGGCGCGTTGTAGCCGAACAGCCGGGCCTGCGCGCGCAGCGCGTGGCAGCGGGCGTTGCGCCGCGCGGGCTGCACGTGCGGCTGCGCGCTGCCCAGGCCCCGTTCCAGCGAGATCAGGGTGTAGGCCGGCGCGCCGTCTTCGCCCGGTCCGGGCACGAACTCGCGCACCTGCGTCACGCGCCGGAAATCCCAGTTCTCGTTGCCCGGGTCGCGCGCCCGCTCGTCGCCCACGATCAGCACCGCGTCGCCGGGCTTCAGGCGCGTGGCGGCGCCCGCCAGGCACAGCGTGCGCGCGCCGAAGCGGGGCGGCGTTGGCTCCAGCCACGCCAGTGCCAGCGCATTCCAGGCCGCGCGGGCTTCGACGGCCGCCAGGGTTTCGAAGGTCTGGGCCTGTTCGTCCTGCGCGGGCACGCTTTGCGTGCGCGTCCAGGGCTCGACGCGCGCGCGCGGCGGCGCGCCGGGCGCGGTCTCCAGCGTGAATGCGAGCCACGTCGTGGCGGCCACGCCGGGCCGCAGTTCGTAGCCGATGGCGCGCGCCAGCGACTGCACCGACCGGCGCTCGGTCGCGGTGCGCAGATAGCCTTCGTTGCCGATGCGTTCCTGGTAGAACGCCAGCACGTCCAGGACGGCGGCCCAGGCGTCGAACAAGGCCATCACGGGATCGTCGCGGTCGCGCGTGGTCAGGGCCGCCAGATCCGGCGCGCGCGCCAGGTCCGCGGTCAGGCTGGCCAGGAATCGCCCGTGGGTGCCGATGCGCAGCCGCAGCGCGGGCTGGCCAGGCGGATTGGCCAGCGCGGCCGGCGTGAGGGCGGGCTGGCCCGCGCAGCAGCCACAGTCGGCGGGTGCGGTCATGATCCGCCCTCCACGAGGAAGTCGATGCGGCCGTTCTCGGGAAAATTCGGATCGCCGTCGGCGCGCAGCACTTCGAGCGGCGCGGCCAGGATGCGGCCGGTGTCCAGCTCGCCGGCGGGCTCGCGGCCCCAGCGCTGGAAGCGCTCCGCGCGCGCGGAAGCCACGCCCGGCACGGCCATGACCGCACTCATCAACGCCGACAGCGCCAGCGGCGTGCCGAAGGTGTAGCGGTCCGGATGAAAAAAGCCCGGCCTGCCCGCGCGGTCCAGCCCGGACGTGAAGACATCGCGCAGCGCCGCCTTGACGTCCGAGGCGAAGTGGCCGGGCGCGGCGCAGACGCGCAGCAGGATGTCGAGCGGCACGTGGACGGGATCGGAGAATTCCAGGTCCTGCCCGGCAAGGCGGAAGCGTTCCATGAAGGCCCGCATGGCCGTCCGGAAAGGCGCATCCACGGCCGCGCCGCCGCGCCGGTCCACGGTCAGGAAGACGGTGTGCCAGCTACCCGTCCAGCGCAGCCGGGCCGCTGCGCGCTGGACCTGCGGATGGCGCTCGGCAAGCCGCGCATAGTCGTCGGCGGTGACCGCGCGCTCCTGCACGCGAAAGGCCTCGGGCGCGTTGAGCCGGATCGCGTCGGCGGGCTCCGGCGCCGCCCCGCCCTGCGCGGGCAGGGGATTGCGCACCCGCGCGACGCCCAGCATCAGGCCGGGATCGTCGGTGACCAGCGCCCCGATGGCGTCCGCGCCCACGTTGCCGCCGGGGCCGCCGCCCAGCCGGTAACGCGCCAGCAGGCGCTCGCCGGGCACGGGCGCGGCGCCGTAGCGGTTGTCGCCAAAGCGCAGCCACGCGGCGCCGTCGGTTTCCATTTCCACGACGAACTCGCGCGCATCGCGCGCGCTGGACAGCAGGCTGCGTTGCGGCGACCAGGGCTGGCTGGCCGGGGCGGGCGCGTCGCCGGGCTGATTGGTGTCATCCGCCTGCAGCGTCATGCCGCTGGGCAAAGCGCGGCGCGGGTCCTGCGCCAGCGCCGCGCCGGCGGGCAGCGCGGCGGACACGGCGAGGTCATGCCGGTAGGGCTCGGCGCAGGCCAGGCCCGTGTCAGGCAGGCGGGGGCGGTAGGGCCGCGCGGCGAATGCGTCGCGCGCCGTCGCGGCGTCCGGCTGCAAGGGCGTCCAGTCGCGCCGCATGCCGTGGTCGGCCAGCACGACATTGCCGCGGGCCACGGACACCGCGCGCTTGACCAGCGCGCCGCCCTCGTCGAACTCCTGGCTGACGCACAAGGGGAAAGGCAGCGCGTCGTCGGGGTGCCACGCGACCAGCAGCAGGTCGGTGCCGGTCAGGTCGTCGCGGCCGGCGCGCGTCTCGGTCAGGCGCACGGCATGCCGGTGCGCGCGGTCCGCGTCGGCCGTGCGCCCGGTCAGCGGGTCCAGCACTTCCTCGAACACCAGCACGTCGCCGCGCGCCAGCGCCAGCGGCGGATCGTTCACCAGCGCGGCCTGCGTCTGACCCCGGGGCAGGCAGTACGCGGGATCGGCGAAGTCATGCAGCAGGATGCGGCCGTGGGCGGCGTGCAGCGTCAGGTCGTGCAGCGTCTCGAAGACCTCCACGCCGGCTGCCGGCAGCGCGTCCAGCGCATCGCGGCGGCGCACGGGCGCGCTCAGCGCGGCCTCGGGGGTACTGGTCAGCAGCGGCGTGCCGGCGGGCACGACCTTGCCGTCGCCCTGCGCGTTGGCCTCGACGGCGACGAAGACGCGCGCGTTGCAGCCGTCGTGCAGGGGATAGTCCAGCAGCCGCGCGTGGCGGCGCAGCGAGGTCCGGCGGCGCGCGGTGTCCAGGTATGCCTCGGTGGCGACGGCATCCTGCGCATAGGAAAGATGATCGGCCGCGTAGGCCAGGGTTTCCACGAGCGCCACGGTGAAATCCGCGGGGCTGCGCTCGGTGAAGTCGGGCATGCTCTGCGACAGCCGGTCCAGCATCAGCCGCCGGAAGCTGTCGTAGTCCTTGGCCAGGTAATCCAGCAACGGCTCGGGGGGCGCGGCCGGATCGCAGGCATGGGTATCGGCGCAGTCGAACTCCGACGGACAGCCCGCCTTGAAGTTGATCTCGATGGTGGACAGGCACAGGTCGAACCCCGGCGCGGGCGCGTCCGGATCGGCCGGATTGACCAGCGCCAGCGTGTACCACGAGAAATCGCCCGCCTTGTCCACGGTCAGCCGGATCTCGTTGCCCGACAGCACCGGGTCCGCCGCCAGCGCGATGCCGCGGATGCGCGCGCCGCCTTCGATGCGCACGTGGGCGCGGCCGATGCCCGCCACCGGATGCGCGCACACCACGCGCAGCGTGCGCTGGTCGGCCGCGTCGATCTCGACGAAGGCGATGCCGTTGTCGCCGGGCGGCTGCTGGGCGCGCAGCAATTGCAGCCGGCGCGGATGGGCGCTGCGGAACTGGCGGTTCATGGCAGATCCCGCGTAAAGCGCGCCAGCCGCCGCTGCTGGCCCTGGCGCAGGACGTATTGCACGTCGACCTGCAGGGTGGCGTCGCGGTGCGAGACGTCCACGGACTCCACGGCGATGCGTTCGCCCAGCCACTGTTGCAGCGCGCCCTGCACGCTCATCTGCACCGCGGCGGCCAGCGTGTCGCTGTTGGGCGCGAACACCAGCTGCAGCAGGCCGCAGCCGAAGTCCGGCCGGTTGACGCGCTCGCCGGGCACCGTGAAAAGCACCTGCTCGATCATGTCGCGCACGTGCGTGGCGTCGTCCGCGACGCGGCTGCGGCCTCGTGCGTCGGGTTCGAATGGAAAGCGCAGGATGGCCATGGCGCGGCGCCTCACATGCCCACGACGCGCGCCTGCGCCTGCAGGGCCAGCATGGGCGTGCCGGTGGGCATGCAGATCGACGACCCGGCCTGCAGCGCGGCGGGCAGCCCGCCGATCAGCACGCGCGTGGCGCCGCTCAGCCACATGCCGGTGACGCAGGGTCCATTGCCCGAGGGCGGCGGCGGGAACGCGCAGCCGGCGATCGAATACGACGACAGGATGACCACGGCGGGCTGGCCCGAGAGCAGCACGCGCGGGTTCGGCGACAGGGGAATCGCCTGGCCGCCGTGCGAGCACTGCACGGTGGCGCCAAGATGCAGCAAGGGTCCGGGCATGGCTGGGTCTCCTCAGGTCACCGTCAGGGCGCCCTGGTTGATGTTGACGGCCGGCCCCGCCAGCATCACCGTCGCGCCCTGTCCGTTGGACAAGGTGATGCCGACGTCGCTGATCGAGATCATCGCGCCCGTCTTGGTCTTGAGCAGGATGCCGCCCGTGGGGCCGGGCAGGTCGGAAATCATCAGGGTGTTCTGCCCGCCGGTCTGCAGCACGATGCTGGGCGACACCGGCAGGCCCGCCAGCGCCAGCGCGGGCACTTCGGCCGCCGAGCCCCAGAAGCCGCCGACCCAGATGGGGTAGTCGGGCTTGCCCTGTTCGAACTCGACCCACACGCCCGCGCCGACCTGCGGCAGCACGAACACGCCGCTCTGCTGGCCCGCGAACGGCACGCAGGGCATGGCCCAGCTCGACACGCCCAGGCCGAGCACGTCGGGCACCTGCACCTGGATGCGGCCCATCTGCATGGGATCGATGTTGCCGATCACCACGCCGCGGAATTTGCCGTAGTGGCGGAGGGGTTCTGTCATGGGGGCACCAGGGGCAGGGTCGAGATCAGGCCATTGCGGGCCAGCGAGAACTGCTGCGTGAATTCGCCCGCCTTCAGCGTGCTGTCCACGCGCTTGACGTAGTACAGGCCATCGAAGGCCAGTCCCGCGCCGCGCACGCCCACCAACTGGCGCGACTTGAGCACATGGCCGTAGCGCAGCACGTTGAGCGAGCCGTCGGCGGTCACCGCGTCGGCGGTGGTGCCGGCGGCCATGGCCAGCCCCTTGCCCAGCGCGGCCGCGGGCGACAGCTTGGCGGTGTCCTTCAGCAGCGTCAGTCCCTTGGCCAGCGGCGGCAAGAGGCCCAGCGGCGGGCTGGTCAGGCTGACATCGGGCACGGGCAGCGGGATCGGAAACTTGGTCAGCGGGTTCTGGATGAAGATGACGGGCAGCGCGGCGTCCGACTGGTTCACCGAAAACGACAGCGACTCCACATTGCTGTGCACGTCCATGCCCAGGCTGAGCGCGGGCTGCACCGGCCCCAGGCGGATCTCGGGCCCCCAGTACGCCACGTTGGCCCCGGGCAGGGGGCCGGGTTCGACGTAGAACACGTGGCCGACCTCCGCGGCGAGCTGGCGCACGTAGGCCAGGTCCGTGCCTTCATGCAGGGGAATGCGTTCGACGGGGATCGGCACGTCGGTGAAGGGCGACGGCACGATCAGCGGCAGCATCCCGTACAGCGCGTAGCGGCCGACGATGGCGGCGACGCGCGCGGGCGGCGGCATGGCCGGGTAGGGCAGGCCGCTCATGTCCTGCTTGTCCATCGCCACCGTCAGGTCCTCGCCGGTGACGGTCAGGCGCGATTGGCCGGGCGCGTTGCCGTCCGTGATCTCCTGGCGCGTGACCAGCCCGTCCATCAGCACGATAGGCAGCCCGTTCAGCGTGGCGATCAGGATGACGCGCAGCCACGGCACCTGGCCGCCGGCGATCACCAGCAGCGTGTGCAGCGGCGAGCGGTTGCTGACCGCGAAGGTGAGCTGAAAGCCGCCGGGGCCGTCCGCCGACGAGGACACCTCGGCGCTTTCCAGGCTGTCCATCAGCGGGCGGGGAGCGGGAACCGGCAGCCCGGGCCCCACCAGCAGCGTCAGGTGCACGCCGTTAAGCATCGCCGCCTCCGAAGGGCGCGCCCAGCGAGGCCGGCAGCGTCACGCGCAGGCTGCGTCCGGGCGCTTCCAGCGCGGCCGGGCGCGGCGCGTCGTTGCCGTCGGCCAGACGCCAGAATTGCAGCGGGTCGCCCAGCGCGGCAGCGGCCAGGCGGTCCAGTCGGTCGCCGGGCGCCACGGCCAGTTCGCCGACCGGGGTGAGCGTGGACGGATCGGGCAGGAAGCGGCGGCGCAGGAAGACCCGCGGCTGGCCGTCGGGGCCGGGCATCTCGGCCGTGGCCACGCCGTGATAGCGGCTGTTGGCGGGAAAGCGCTGCACGCTCATGGCAGGGACTCCAGGCCGACCGACCCCAGATCGCCCAGGCCGGCCATCGCGGCCAGCCGTTCCTTGCGCTGCTGGTACACCAGGTACAGATGGCCGCCCTTGTCGCCAAAGCCCAGGTCGCCCACATGCAGCACGCGCAGGCCCAGCGACACCTTGGCGCGGATGGGATTGAGCCGCGCGTCGAAGGCCTCTTCGGTGATCGAAAAATCCGTCACGCGCACAGGCACGACGCGCTCGCGGCTCCAGACGAACAGGCACAGCGGCGCGACGGTGGGGGCGATCTCCAGCGTGCCCAGGTTGGCGATCTGGTTGTTGCGGATGAGCGCCGCGCTGTCCGGGTAGACGATGGTCTCCAGCGCGGCGAGTTGGGCGTGGATGCCGGTGTCGCGGGCCTGGGGGTGGTCGTCGGGGAACTCGAGCTGGTCGGTGGCGTCCAGCTCGGCGTCCAGCCGGATCGTCTCGGCGGGCGGGCCCTTGAGCCGCAGCGGCTCGCCCGCCGCGCCGCCGTCGTCCACGCTCTGGGGCTGCAGCGAGCGGGTCAGCGTCTCGGGGTTGTACTGCAGCGATACGACGCGCTGCACGGCCCCGCTGGCCGGATCGATCAGGATGATGCCGCCGCGCAGGAGGCGGGGCGCAAGCGGCCCGCTCATGGATAGGCCTGCGGTTCGGCGGCGTTGCGCACCGCGGTGATGCGCTGCGCGCCCACCAGCGATTCGGGCCAGTGGCGCGCGGCGCTGAAAAGTTCGGGGCGGTAGTCGAATTCCAGGACATAGCGCGACGCCGGCATCCGCGCCACGCAGTCCAGTTCCACCGCGCGCAGCTTGCCGGGCGGCTCGTCGACCAGGGTGACGTCGGCGTAGCGCGTCTGGCACAGGTCCAGCACCTCGCCTACGGTCTTGCCTATCCAGTCTTCCATGTCGGCTCCTAAATCAGGCTCATGTTCTTGGGGACGGCGCTGGCTGCATCCGGCCGGCAGGCGCGGTAGAAGCAGATGCCGCAGCCGTCGATGGAGGCGCGCACCGCGGACTCGACCTTGGCCTGGAACGTGCCGGTGGCCGCGGCGAACGCGTCGTTCCAGCGTGTTTTGAAATCGACGTTGCGCTTGCGGCAGTCGTACACGGCCTCGTAGTCCTGGATGTTCAGCGCATAGTTGCAACTGCCGGCGCCCACGTATTTCACCCAGCCCTGATTGCCGGCCATGAAGTTGGCCACGTCGCCGCCCGAGAACGCCACGCCCAGCCTGGACTTTTCGGACTTGCTGTAGGGATGGGTGTGAAAGGTGCCCAGGGTGTAGTCGCCCTTCTGCTCGGCCGGCAGCGTGATGCTGCCGCCGCCGCCCGAGCCGGTGCGGATGACGCGCTTGCCGTCCTTGTCGGACACGATGCGTCCGCCATGTTCGGTCACCGTGTCGCCGCCGTGTCCGGACTTGGACCAGGCGTCGTTGATGGCGTCGAACACGTCGTTCGGCATGGTGTGCGTCGCCGGGCATTTGCGCGCCTCGGCTTCGGCCACGCGCAGGTCGCCCATGCCGGCGCGCTGCACGGTCTGCGCCAGGCCGGGCGCGGGCAGGGGTTGGCCGAGGCGGTGCGCGGCGCGGTCGGCCTCGGCCTCCTGCGGCGAGTGCGCCGGGCCCAGTTCCAGCGGCAACCCCGGCTGGTAGCGCGCCTGCTGCTGGACCACGTGCGCCAGTTCGTGCGCGAGCAGGGCGCGTCCCGCCGGGGTGCCCGGCGCATAGCGGCCGGCGCCGAAGGCCACATGCGGCCCGACGGTGTAGGCCTGCGCCTGCAGCGCGCGCGCCGACGCGGCCGCCTGCGAATCCGCGTGGATGCGCACGCGGCTGAAATCATGGCCATAGCGTTGCTCGAATTCCGCCCGGTCGGCCGCCGCCATCGGCGCGCCGGGGCTGCGCAGCACGTCTTCCACCTGGCCGGGGACCGTCGCGCTTTCCCGCGCCGCGCCGCCCGTGCGCCGCGAGGCGGCGCACGACGACTTGCCGCCGCAGCCGCAAGCGCAGCGGCGCTGCACCAGGCGCGAGCGCGGCGACGCGGTGTCGGGCCGCGGCGCAAACAAGGACGCCGACGTTCTCATGGCCGCATTCAATGCTTGAGGTGGAAGGTGTCGGCGATGGCGCGGCCGGCCTGCGCGCCGGTTTGCGCCGGCTGCGCGCCTTGCGCCACGGTCTGCAGCCGCTGCGGTTCGGCGCCGGCCGCCGCGACGTCGGCCGGCGCGCCGCCGTTCTGCGCGGCGCGCCGGACCAGTTCGTGCACCAGCGCGGCCACGAAGGCGTTGCGCTGGGCGGCGTCGTGGCTCGGCAGGCTGAGGGCGCGGATATGCAAATGGATTGCGGATTTCATGGCCATCCTCTCGTTTCGGCGTCGGCCAGGGGCCGTTCGCGTTTGGCGGCTTCGGCGTGCGCGGCTTGCAGCACGTGAGCCATGGTGACTTCGGTGCCGGCGTCGGCGGCCAGGAAGGCTGCGTTCAGCGCGACGTTGCGGATGCTGCCGCCCGTCAGGTTCAGGCGCGCCAGTTGGCGCGGATCCAGGCCGCGGGTCGGCGTGGCGGCCGGGAACACCCCGCGCCAGATGCGGGCGCGCAGTTCCTGGTCGGGAAACGGAAACTGCACGACGAAGCGCAGCCGCCGCAGGAAGGCGTTGTCCAGATTGGATTTCAGATTGGTCGTCAGCACGGCCAGGCCGCGATACGACTCCATGCGCTGCAGCAGATAGCTGATCTCGATGTTGGCGTAGCGGTCATGGCTGTCCTTGACCTCCGACCGCTTGCCGAAGAGCGCGTCGGCTTCGTCGAACAGCAGGATCGCGCCGCCGTCTTCCGCGGCGTCGAACAGGCGGCGCAGGTTCTTCTCGGTTTCGCCGATGTACTTGCTGACCACCGCCGACAGGTCGATGCGGTACAGGTCCAGGCCGGTCTCGCGCGCCAGGGCCTCGGCGGCCAGGGTCTTGCCCGTGCCGCTCTCGCCCGTGAACAGGGTGGCCAGGCCCAGCCCGCGCGACTGCGCGGCCGCGAAGCCCCAATCCTGGTGGACGCGGTGGCGCTGGCGCAGATGCGCCGCGATCTGGCGCAGGACGGCAAGCTGCGGGTCGGGCAGCACCAGATCGTCCCAGCCGGCCGCGGGCGTCAGGCGCAGGGCCAGGCCGTCTAGCCGGCGGCGGCTGGCCTGCGCGCTGCCCTGCCACAGCACGGCGTGCGGATCCGCGCCGGGATCGCGCAGCGCGGGCGCCAGCGCGGCGGCGGTGAGCTGCAAGGTGCGCGCGTCCAGGCCGAACTGGCTGGCCGCCTGGTCCAGGGCCTCGCCGGCGCGAGCGGCCGCTTCGGGCCCCAGCGCCTGCCGCCACAGGATGCGCCGGTCGGCCTCTTGCGGCCGGGACACCGCATGGTGGCGCGACGCCGCGCGCAGCGTGACCGGTTCGCGCACGCCCAGCAGGCACAGGCCGCCCGCCTGTTCGACCAGATGCCGCGCCGCGGGCGTGAGGCCCTGCGAGGCGTCGACGTACAGGGCGGCGCCCAGCAGCACCGCCTCGCGCTGCCAGCGCGTCAGCAGCGCGTCGCGGTCGGCGGCGTCGGCCGGGATGTCTTCGGCTCGCAGCGCCAGGCAGGCGAGCCCGGCGGCGCGCGCGGCGCGGGCGGCCACGTCTTCCTGCGCGCCGGGGTCGTCGCCCTCGAGCACAAAGACGGGCAGGGGGGCGTCATGGGCGGCGGCGATCTGTCCGGCAATCTGCTGCGTGGTCGCCTCGTGCGCGGGCGCGGCAAAGGGCAGCGGCATCGCGGGGCGCAGCAGCGCGCGCAGTTGCGCGTCCGGTTCGTTCAGGCCGGCCAGGAAGTGCAGCACGCGTTCGTCGATGCGCAGGCGCGCCGTGCTCAGGTCCGCCGCATCGTCCACGTCCAGCAGCCGCCAGCGGCGCAGCGGGCGCTGCGGCGACAGCGCGCTCCAGTGCGCGCCGTCGAGCGTGGCCAAGGCCAGCGCAAAACTGGCATGGCGCAGGCCGCCGCCGCGGCCCTGCGCCTGGGCGCAGCAGTCGGCCAGCGCCGCGTCCATTTCGACGCCGGCGCACAGCAAGAGGAGGTCGCGCTCGAATGCCGACAGGCCGAAGGCCGTGGTCAATTGGTCGATGGCCGCGTCGCCGTCCAGCGCGGCGCGGGCCTGCACGCGCTGTTGCGCGCCGTGGCGCGCCGGGCGGCTGCCGGGCTTGCTCAGCCTTGCGCGCAGCCGCGCGAATTCGGCGGCCAGCAATTGCTGGTTGGCGTCGGTCCAGTCCAGGGGCGCGCGCGCATTCATGGCAGCTCGATCTGGCGGTTCAGGTAACGCACGGGGACCGCCTCGCGGTCCACCAGCGGGCTCTCGATGCCGTCCACGCGCAGGCGTACGAGCAGCCGCGTGCCCGCGGGCGGCGCGTCGCGCCATTCGAAGACCAGTTGGCTCGCGGGCGCGGCCGCGGGTTCGGCGGGCAGGACGCGGTCGTCCAGCAGCAGGCTGGCCGATTGGCCGGGCAGCAACGGCGGCGCGATGCCCAGTTCGATGCGCACCGTGCCCGCGTTGCGCGTCACGGAGGCGGGCGGCAGCACGGGTTCGGGCGCCAGCACCAGCGCCAGCTGGTTGCTGTCGCGCCGCAGGCCGGTGTCGGCCGCCTGCACCGAGGCATGCAGGCGGTACACGCCGACGGGAAGGTCCGCGGGCATGGTCAGGCGCAGCCACGCGTCCGTGCCGGCGTCGACCGGCACGCTGCGCTCGGCCTGCAGCGTGGCGTGGCGCAGGGACACGACGCGCGCCAGGCCGTCCAGGTGGTGTCCGAGCAGCGTCACGGTGCCGCTCGGCACCGCCACCGGCTGCTTGCCCGAAGGCTGCACGGACAGCAGGGTGGGCAGCGGCGGCGTCAGGCCGGGGAACACGGTCACGCCACGGTCGCGCGGGGTGCCGGGGATGGCTTCGCCGCGTGTCAGCACGGGCAGCGCGCCGCGCGCCGGCCGCCGCGATTCGATCAGCACGACCGACACCTGGAAGGCGGCGGTCGGCCGATAGTGCGCGTGCAGCGCGGCCCACAGGCGCGACATCTCTTCGGCGCCCAGCGCCGACGGCGTGATCTTCAGGAGTTCGATCTGGCTGGCCAGGTCGGCGCCGCGCAGGCTCTGGTAGACCGTGGGCAGGATGGCGCCGTCGACCACATCCGGGTCCAGCGCGCGGCGCACGGCCTCGCGCGGCAGCACGGGCGATTCGTGCAGCAGCTGCAGCGCGTAGCCCAGCAGCACCTCGGCCTGCAGTTCGGCGCGGCCGTAGGCGGTGAGCAGGTAGTGCAGGTCCAGCGCCAGCGGCGGATGGGCGATGCGTTCGCCCGCCGCATCGCGCGAAGGCAGCGCGGCATTGCGCCACGCGGCGTTGGGGGTGACCTGGTGCAGGAAGAGATTGAGCTGTGGGTCTTCCTGGTTGTCCAGCGACACCGCGTCCGGCGCCACCGCCGACACCTTGACGCCCGCGCCCAGCGCATCGGTAACGGCGTGGTCGATCATGCCCGAGTCGAGCAGGTCCTTGAGAACGGCGGTGACCGCCGCGATCGCCAGCGCGTTGCTCATGGCAGCCCCGTTCGCCGGGCGGCGAGGTAGGCGCGCAGGGAAAGCGCCGCGGATCGCGCGGGCGGCGCGGCACGCGGGACCGGGGCGGGCGGGGCGACCTCCAGGCGGTCGATGGTGATGTGCACGTCGGGCGCAGGGGCGTGTTGCGGCGCGTGGCGCGGGGCGAGGGCGGTGAGGGTGCGTGCGTCGATGGCGCCTTGCCGCGATGCGGCGTCGTCTTGGACGGCCGGGGGGGCGGGGGGGCCGGGTTTGTCCGAGGCGCCCGGTTCGCCCGGTTCGCGTTCGGCGCGGCCTGCGCGCGTGGGCGCCATCCCCGGTGCCCACGCCGGTGCCTGCGCATCCAACGGCATCGCGGCGGTCAATCCGGCCCGCGCGTCGTCTCCCGTCCTGGACCCAGAGTTGCCCGAAATGCCGCGAGGCGGCGAGTCCGCGCGGTGCGCAGGCGGCAAGCCGTCGCTGCCGTTCCACCGTGCCACGAGCGGCGGCGGCATGTCCGCGTCGGCGCTTGCGGGCGGCATGGACCGGCTGCGGGGCGTATCGATACCCGCGATCCCGGCGTGTTGAGCCGGCGCCGCGAGCCCCGGTCCCGCCGCCGGCCCGCGCAGGAAAGCCGCTTGCGCTGCCCTGCCGGCCGCGCTGTCGCTTGCGCTGACGTCCCAGGCCGGCGCGAACGCGGCGGTCTCCCCGCCCGCCGCCGCCCGCCCCGGCATGCCGGGGGCCGCGGCCTCGCCAGGCACGGCGCCATGCAGCGCCGCCGACTGCGGCGTGGGCGCGCCGCGCAGCCGGGGCGCGAGGCCCAGGCTGCGGTTGGCAAGCTGGCGCAGGAATCCGGTCATGGCATCGCTTCCCGGTCCACCAGTTCCAGATAGGCGGCGCGTCGCGCCGGGCCCAGCGCCAGCACCTGCGGCTCGCTCCAGCCGTAGGCGCGCGCGAGGCGGTGCACGTCCAGCAGCAGGCCGCGCGCGCACAGGCTGATGTCGTCCCACAGGCAGGCATCGGCGTCCAGCGCCACCGTCCAGGCCCGCGCGCAATCGGCGCAGCGCAGCGACAGTTCGATGTTGGCCGCCGGATCCAGCGCTTCCATGCGCGCCTCGATGTCGTCCAGCGCCGCGCCCCGCGGCAGGGCCGCATCGTCGGGCGCGTCCAGCCGGCAGGCCCGCAACAGCGCGGCGAGGGCCGCGCCGCTGTCGGCCGCCATGGCGGCGCGCGCCTGGTCGCGGCTGCTGGGCAGGCGCCAGGCGGCGCCGTGCGCATCGAACATGGGCTCGGCCGACGCGCGCTCGGGCGGCGCGGGCAGCGCGTCCAGCAGCGCCGCCAGGTCCACGTCGAACGCCATCGCAGCCCCGCAATCGGGGCAATCGGCGCAGGCCACCAGCCGCGGTCCGAAGGTCGCGCCGCGCAGGCGCAGCAGCGACAGCGTGCGCCATCCCACCGGCCGCGACGCGATGTCCACCCCCGGCATCGCCACGGCCAGCGCGCGCAGGCCGCGGTCTATCGGATGGCAGTCACGGCCCGCTTCCCACAGCGCAAGAATTTGCGTATCGATCAGGGCGTGCATGGCTGCGCTCCATCAGGCCGGCTCGACAAAACTCGGTTCGGACGGTTCGGCGACTTCGTAGTCGCGTTCCCATCCTTCGTTTTCCAGCTTGATGGTCTGGATCGCGACGGCGTTGGCGTTCGCGTCCAGGTCGGGAATGGCCTGGTATTCGGATACCCAGCAGCGGAACACTTTGTAGGCCAGCACGAGCTGACCGGCCTCGTTGTAGACCTCGATGATGATGTCCTTGCGGAAGTCCTTCAGCGATGCCTCGCTGCCCAGCCCCGATCCGAAGTTCCACACCTTGTTGGTCCACTGCTCGAATTCGCGGTCGTGCGTGACGCCGCGCTCCAGCGTGACGGCCTCGTACTTGTTGCGCCCGGGCGATTTGCGGGCGCTGGAGGGGTCGCCCCCTTCGCGGTGCTCGACCACTTCGGTGCTGCGCTTGAGCGCCGACACCTTGCTGACGCCGGCCACATAGCGGCCATCCCACTTCACCCGGAATTTGAAGTTCTTGTACGGGTCGAAGCGCTGCGGATTGACGGTGAACTGCGCCATGGCGATCTCCTGGAAACCGTGGTCGGCGCCTGCCGCGCGGCCGCAAGCGGCGCGCAGGCGGGCGCCGGGCTCAAGCCTGTATCTGGCCGGCCAGTTGCTGGATGCTGATGACGACGAACTCGGCGGGCTTGAGCGGCGCGAACCCCACGAGGATGTTGACCACGCCGCGATTGATGTCGTCCTGCGTGGTGGTTTCCCGGTCGCACTTGACCAGATAGGCCTCGCGCGGAGAACTGCCCTGGAAGGCGCCCTGCCGGAACAGGGTGTTCATGAATGCGCCGATGTTCAGGCGTATCTGCGCCCAGAGCGGCTCGTCGTTGGGCTCGAAGACCACCCATTGCGTGCCGCGGTAGAGCGATTCCTCCAGATAGAGGGCCAGGCGGCGCACCGGCACGTACTTGTATTCGGACGTAAGCTGGTCCGCGCCGCGCAGCGTGCGCGCGCCCCAGCAGACCGCGCCGTACACGGGGAACGTGCGCAGGCAGTTGACGCCCAGCGGGTTCAGGCTGCCGTTCTCGCCGTCGGTCAGCGTGGCGGCCAGCGACACGACGCCGGCCAGGTTGGCGTCGGTGCCGGCGGGCGCCTTCCAGACGCCCCGATTGCCGTCCGTGCGGGCATACAGGCCCGCGATCGTGCCGCAGGGGGGCGCGAGGCGGGGCTTGCCGTTCTTGAGCGGATCCGACACGTGCGTCCACGGGTAGTACACGGCGGCATGATCCGACTTGGGCAGCGCCGTGCCGGTGGCGACCGCCACCATCGACGCCGGGTCGACGGCCGTGGGCGGCGCATCCACGATCATGAACGCGCGCCGCTCTTCGCAGTACGAGGCGGCGTCGGCCAGGACGCCGGCATGCGTGATGGCGGGCAGGCAGAGCAGGTTGAAGATGTCGGCGTCTTCCAGCGCGTACAGGCCCTGGCGCAGCGCGCGATTGCCGATGAACGCGGCATAGACGTCGTCCGGTCCGTAGGGCGTTTCCGTGCCGCCTTCGAGCAGCGCGTCCACCGGCGGCGGCGAGGCCACCGCGCCGGTCAGCAGGTGCAGGGACGCCGCCAGGTCGTTGGCCGGGGCGGCGGCGACGGCGATGGTGGAGCCCAGCCCGCGCGAACCGCTGGCCAGCACCAGCGTGCTGCCTTGCACGCGGGCGGTGAAATCGCGAAAGGCCGGCGTGCCCGGCCGCAGCGCGCGCACGGCCGCCTGCAGGCGCGCCGCCACGTCTTCCAGCTTGGCGGCCAGCGAGCCGCCCGCGGCGGCGGTGTCGCCCAGGCTCACCAGTTCCGGGCCCAGGCCGTCCAGCGTGATGCGCAGGCTGGTGTGCGTCGCGTCGGGCAGCGCATCCAGGTCGGTCGCGCCGAAGGTGTCGCTGGTGAGCGTGGCCGCATCGGGCGTGGGCGCGGGCCGGATGATGGCGGCGCCGTCGGTTTCGATGCCGCCCGCCAGAGAACCCAGCATCAGCACGCCGGCCGCGTTGTTGCGCGCGCCGGGCAGCACGCGCACGCTGGCGTTTTCGCCGCCCGCGCCCGAGGTCAGCACGATGGTGTTGCCGCTGCGCGCGGCCGTGAAGTTCGCCAGCGCCGGCCGGCCCTGCGCCTGCGCCCGCACCTTGGCCTGGATCGCGGCGCACAGCGATGTCAGCCGCTGCGTGGCCGTGCCGCCGGAAATGTCGCCGGGCAGCGCGATGCTCACGCCCACCGGTTCCAGCCCGTTCACCGCCACGCGAAAGTCGGTGTGCGTTGCGTCCAGCAGCGTCTGCACGTCGCCCAGCGTACCGCTGACGCTGGTGCCCGCCGGCAGCGCGTCCAGCGCGCCCTGCGACAGCAGGCGCTCCAGGCGCACAAGCTGCGAGACGCCCTGCACCAGATCCAGCAGGTAGCGCGGATCCTTGGCATTGAGCGAGACGTTGGCGTAGCTTTCCGCCCGGCCGTCGCCGGCGCGGATGAACTGGATGTTGAAGGTGCTGGAAGGCACGGCGGTGGCGTAGTCCACGCGGACCTGGATGCCGTTGCCCGAAACGCCCGGATCCAGCGCCCGGACCGCCAGCACGTCCACGGCCGTTGCACTGCGCAAGGTGCGCTGCGCGGGCGATGCCTCTTTGACGACCCGCACGATCCAGGCATCCGTGCCGCCGTTCACGAAGAACTGCCGCACGGCGTAGCCCAGCTCCGAGTCGTCGGCCAGGCCGCCGAAGGCGCGCTCGTAGTCGGAAAAGCTGAAGATCCGGACCGCCTTGTTGACGGGACCGCGCGGGGCCGCGCCCAGGAATGCGGCGACCGACGTCGCGACCCCGGCGATCGTGCGCACGCCGCTGGGGATTTCCTGGATGTAAACCCCCGGATGGGACAGGGTAAGGGCCATGAGCTGCTCCTTCACACGACTTCTTGGACGAAGTGTTCTTGCCGTAGGAGAGTCTTAGAGAGCCGCCAGTGCGCCGCAGGACATGGGCCGGGGCATGGCGATTCGATTCGCGCGAGGCTGCGCGGTGTGGCGGGCGTTGCGCCGCTCTAGTTGGATTGCAGCGGAAAGGCAATCGGGCAAAAGCAGCAAGCCCTGGTGAGAACGAGTTATAGAAGGTCTGTATGAACCCGGCAATAGCTTTTTCACGGCGTTAACCATCTGTTTCTTATTCAGCCCGGATTCATCCTGGGTCTTCCGGCAATTGAAGCGCGCGCGCCGCTGGCGTATAACCCGTAGCGGCGTCGCTGCGGAATCTTCCTGGCAGCGGATCGCCCTGGCCGGCCTGGCAGGCGGCTCCAGTCCCAAGGAGCGTGCGATGAATAGCGTGTCCCGATTGCTGCGTTTGCATGCCTGGTTGTCCCGCTTGCCCGCCACGCCTGACAAGGTGGGCCGCCGCCCGCGCATCGCGCATGCCGTGCTCGGGCTGGCCGCCAGCGCCTCGTTTGTCTTCGGCGCTGCGGCGCAGCCGCAGGATGCCGGACCGTCACAGGCCGCCGCGGCCCAGCCCGCGCCCGCCGCCGGCCAGCCCGATGCCGCGGCCGTGCGCGCGCTGCAATGGCCGCGCAGCTTCTCCGCGCAGGACGGCACCCGCGTCGAGCTCTATCAACCCCAGATCGACACCTGGACCGCGGATCGCATCACCGGCCGCATGGCGGTCGCGGTGGGCGCGGCCAAGGGCAGCCCGACCTACGGCGTGGCGGACTTCTCCGCGCGCGCCGACGTCAACAAGCCGGCCGGTCTGGTGCATCTGTCCGACATCCGCATCGAGCGCGTCCAGGTGCCCACCGCGCCGCAAGAGGCCGCGCGGCTGCGCAGCGCACTCGAAGCGCGCATTCCCGCCCAGGGCGTGGTGACGCCGCTGGACGCGCTGCAACTGAGCTATGCGCTGTCGCAGAACAACCCTGCGGCCAAGACGGTGCCGGTGGACAACACGCCGCCGCGCATCATCTATCGCACGGTGCCGGCCATCCTGGTGCTGGTGGACGGCCCGCCCGCGTGGGCTGAGGTGGCCGGGGCGCAAGGGTGGCGCCGCGTCATCAACACGCGCGCGCTGATCCTGCGCGATAGCGCCGGGCGCCTGTACCTGCAGGCCGCTGGCCACTGGTACGAATCCGGCGATCTCAACGGGCCGTGGCGCACGGTTGCGCAGCCGGCGCCCGCGCTGCTCACGGCCGCCGACGCCGCTCGCCGCAGCGCCGCGCCCGATCCCCTGATGCCGCACGACGGGCGCGCGCCGCACCGCGCGCCCGACATCGAAGTGTCCACCGTCCCGGCCGAATTGCTGATCACGATCGGCCAGGCCGAACTGCGGCCGGTGCCGGGCACGTCGCTGCTGTCCGTCACCAACGCCGATCACGCGGTGTTCATGAACCCGGGCGACAACCGCTACTACCTGCTGGTGTCTGGCCGCTGGTTCCGCGGCCCGCGGCTCGAAGGGCCGTGGTCCTACGTGCCGGGCAAGGATCTGCCGCGCGACTTCGCGCGCATCCCGCCCCGCGATCCGCAGGGCGGGGTGCTGGTGTCGGTGCCTGGCACGCCGCAGGCCCGCGAAGCCGTCATCGCGTCCACGATTCCGCAGACCGCGACGGTGTCGCGCAGCGCGGCCACGCTGCAGGTCCGGTATGCGGGCGGCGCGCCCGTCATGCGCCCCATCGCGGGCACGCCGCTGTCTTACGCGGCCAATTCGCAGGTGCCGGTCATCCAGGCGGAAGGCCGCTACTACGCGCTGTCGCACGCCGTGTGGTTCGTGTCGGATTCGCCCACCGGCCCATGGCGCGTGGCCGACCACGTGCCGGCGGCCATCTACGCCATTCCCGCCAGCTCGCCGCTGCACTACGTGACCTACGTGCAGGTGTACGGCTCGACGCCGCAGAGCGTGGTGTTCGGCTATACGCCCGGCTACATGGGCGTGGTGGTCGCGCCCGATGGCACCGTTGTCTACGGCACCGGCTACCCCTATCCGCCCGTGATCGTGCAGGATGCCTGGGTGGGCTATCCGCCCAGCTACGGCTACAACGCGGCCTTCGATTCCGCGGCGGGCTTTGCCTTCGGCTTTGCCGCCGCCGAGGCCTGGGGCGGCGCGGCGCCGTACTGGGGTCCGTATTCGGGCGCGCCCTATTGGGGCGGCGTCGACGTCAACAAGGTCGACGTCTACGGCGCATGGGGCGGTTCCGGCACGGTCACGCACGCGGCCGGGTGGAACGGCTGGACAGGCAACGAATGGCAGGGCACGCACGCCGAGGGCTACAACCCGCAGACCGGCGCGGCCTTCGAAGGCACGCGCGGCGCGGCCTATAACGAGTACACGGGCAACGCCGCGGCGGGAAGGCGAGGCGCCTACACCGATCCGGTGACCGGCGCATCGGGCGCGGGCCGCGCCGGCGCGGTCGAGAACGACGACGGCCAATGGGCTGCGGGCCGCCAGAATGTGCGCACCAACACGGACACCGGCCGCACCACGTACTCCGCCGCCGCGGCGACGGGCACGGCCGGGCAGGGCGCCGACAGCGTCGACCGGCGCGGCGCGACCTACGACCGCAACACCGGCAGCGGCATGGCCTGGAACAATGGCAACGTCTATGCGGACCACAACGGCAACGTCTACGAGCACAACGACAACGGCTGGCAGCAGCACACGTCCTCGGGCTGGCAGCCGGTCCAGCCGAACACGCAGGCCAACGCCAACTACCTGAATTCCCAGCGCCAGGCGCGCGACTACTCGACGCAGCGCACGGGCGGGATGGATGGCGGCGGCTGGCAGGGGCGCATGGGCGAGTCGCAAGGCGGTTGGCAGGGCCGAAGCATGGATGGCGGCTGGCAGGGCCGAGGCATGGAAGGCCGTAGTTTCGGCGGGTTCGGCGGCGGGTTCCGGGGCGGCTTCCGGCGCTGAACCGGCGGGCTCAGCCCGTCCGCACCCACTGCCCCGACGCGGGGTCGACGCCCACGCGCGCCCCGTCGGCCCACAGCTGTTCCTCATCCAATCGCGAGGCCGCTGCGGGGTCCACGTCGAATTCAATGCCCAGCGCCCGCGCGACGCGGGCATCCTCGATGGGCAGTTCCCAGCTCAGGAACAGCAGCGTCCGGTCCGGACCCGACGCGAAGTCCGCTTCGTCAAAGCCCGTTGCGTCGCGCGGAATGACCGCGTGCGGCTGGCAGGTGTCGAAGATCATGGCCGCGCCCGGCGTGAGCGCAATACGGTCGCCGGTGCCGGGAAAGTGCACGTCCAGTCCCTTGTCTTCGCAGAGGAACAGATTGCAGAAGGCGGCGCCGCCGTACTGTCCGCCGTCGTGGTGATAGCGCGCGCCGCGGCAGGCCATGAGGGCCATGTCGCTGTCGGCCAGGACCTCGCCCAGTCCGAGCGCGCGCGTCCAGTCGCGCATGGCCTCTTCGCACAGGGCCAGTTCCGGCCAGCGCGCGCGGGTGCGCGGCAGCGGCATCTGTTCGACGTCGCCGGGTTCCAGGCAAAGGCGCGTGCGGATCTCGCGTTCCCAGTCGGCGCGCACGCGGGCCGGCGGCGCCGGCACGGCCAGGTTCCCGGCAAGCAGCCGGCCGCTCACGCCGCGGCTGCGCAGGGCGTCATCGCGCCAGAAGAACGCGGTCAGGCGGTCATGCGCCGGGTGATTCAGGGGTAATGCATTCATGGGCAAAGCTGGCAACGCCTATCCTCCGCGCCCTTCGTAGACGGCTTCGTCGCCGTCCTCGTCTTCCATCGCCGCCTGCGAGCGTTCCAGCAGATGGCGCTTCAGGCCTTCGATGGCATCGGGCGTCCAGCCGTTCGCGCCGGTCACCGCCACCCAGGCGTTCACGTAGTGCTGGGGCGCATAGACGTGGCCATAGCCCATGGGCGTATTGGTGCCCACGGCCATGTCAAGCGCGAGCTGCAGCATGGTGACCACGGGATACCAGCGCAGCTCGGGCGACACGTCCGGGCCCATCGGCGCATTCATCCACGCGGGCGGACGGTAGAGGTCGCGGTAGTCGAAGAACGTGACCGGATCGCTGGCGTACTGCAGGTAGACGACGCGCATCGGACCCCAGGGCGCGTCGTCGGGCACGGGCGATCCGTGCTGGTTCATGAAGCGCACGAAGGCGCCATCTCGCAGCTCGGGCAGCCAGGCCGGCGATCCGGGATTGCGCGCATCGGTGATGGTGCGCCAGACGCGGCTTTCGAACGGCGGGCCGCTCCACAGCGCGCCCTGTATCGGGTCGCCGATCATCTCGAAGAGCTCGGCCGAGCCGGCGGAATTCATCGCGCCCAGGCTCAGGCCATGCAGGTACAGCCGGGGCCGGCGCTCCTTGGGCAAAGCGGTCCAGTAGTCATAGACCGCCACGAAGAGCGCGCGCGCCGCCTCGGCGCCGTATTCGGGCTGCGCCAGCAGGGACAGCGGGCTGGACAGGTACGAATACTGCATGGCGACGCTGGCCACGTCGCCGTTCAGCAGGTATTCCAGCGAGTCCACCGCCGCGGGGTCGACCCAGCCCGTGCCGGTGGGCGTGATCACGACGAGCGTCGAACGGTCGAAGGCGCCCACGCGCTTCATTTCGTCCAGCGCGAGCCGCGCGCGCGCCTGCGGCGTGGCCGCGCCGCGCAGGCCGACATACACGCGGATGGGCTCAAGCGCTTCGCGTCCCGATTGCGTGGTGATCTCGCTGGCGGTCGGTCCCGAGGCGATGTATTCGCGGCCCGCGCGGCCCAGTTCGTTCCAGCGGATCAGCGACGCGGGGCCGCCAGTCTTGAGCGCGGCGGTCGGTTGCGGCCGCTCGGGTTCGAGCAGCGCGTCGAATTCCCGGAACGAGGCGTCCAGCACATGCAGCGCGCCGCGGAAGAACACGTCGGTCGCCAGCAGCCAGAAGATCAGGATCGCGATTGCGGCGCCCGTGACGTTGGCCACGCGCCGCGGCACGACGCGCCGCACCTGCCGGGCCAGAAAGCGCGCGATCAGCTTGAACAGCCGCGCCAGCGCAAGCAGCACCGCGAAGGTCAGCACGGCGATCGCGCTGACCTTGATGGGATGGGCGCTGGTCAACGGCTCCATCTGCATCAGCGCGCGGATGGTGTTCTGCCATTCGGCGGCGTGGCCCAGGAACAGGATCGCCACCGACAGGCACAGCAGGCCGATGACGGTGTTGACGATCCGCGCGGCGCGCCCCTTGGGCTCGGGCAATTCCATGTAGGTCCACAGCCAGTGCCACAGCACGCCCAGTCCGTATCCCGCCGCCAGGCAGGTGCCGGCCAGCACGCCCTGGGTGACGTGGGTGCGGGGAATCAGGGTGGGGGTCAGCGCCGCGGCGAAGAACAGCGTGCCGAGCATGAGCCCGACGCCGGACAGGGACTCCAGATGGAACCGGAAGAATGAAGGCAGGTGTCTAGGCAAGGCTTGCTGCACGGTGGGCGTCCTCATCCGGGTAGAAGTGGCGTTGATTCTCGCATGTTGCCGCGGGATGTCCGCGGGCCTGTCAGTCGCGGTCAGTCGCGGTCGGGCGCGCCCAGCGGAAAGAGCGGCCGGTAGGGCCGGGCTTCGTCGACCACGCGGGCGAACGACGGACGCGCCAGCAGCCGCGCGCGATAGGCCCGCAGATGCGGATAGGCGTGCGCGATGGGATACGTCCAGTCGGCGTAGAACAGCGACGGGGCGGCGGCGCAGTCGGCCAGCGTGAAGTCCTCGCCCGCGGCCCAGGTGCGCGTGGCCAGTTGCGCGTCGATCCAGGCGTACGCCAGCTCCAGCCTTTCCGCCGCCTGCGCCATCCCTTCCTCGCGCCGCGCAGGGTCGCCGGAGAGCGCGCCGTTTACCGCGTGCTGCATCCAGAACATGACGTGCAGATCGAAATAGCGGTCCAGGAAGCGCACGTCCAGCGCGGCCATCGGGTCGTCGGGGATGAGCCGCACCGGGCCGGGATGGGCAAGCTGCAGGTATTCGATGATGATGCTGGATTCGACGATGTTGCGCTCGCCATCGACCAGCAGCGGGAACTTGCGCAGCGGCCAGCGTTCCAGCCAGTCCCGGGCATGGCGGGGCGTTTCCGGCCCGAGGCTGCGGAATTCGAAGGGCGTGCCGTTTTCGTACAGCGCGATGAGCGCCTTCTGCGTGTACGAGGAAAAGGGATGACCGTAAAGTGCAGGCAGCATTCTCGGGTTCTCCTGAGCAGTGGCTCACAGGTTAATGGGTCTGGGCCTGTTTCACCAGACGGACGCCGCCCGTCGCGCCGCCGTGCGGCGGCGCGGCGAAAGGAATACAGTGCATGGCGGAGCCCCTGGCACGAGCCGCGGGTAAACAGCCAAACAGCCAAACAGCAACAAGACGGAGACGGGATGGATACGGTAGGCAAGCAAGGCGCCAGCGTGCGCGAACAGGTCGGCGAAACGGAATGGCAGGTCCGCAAGGACCTGGCGGCGTTGTACCGGCTGGTGGCGCTGTTCGGCTGGGACGACCTCATCTTCACGCACATCACGGCCAAGGTTCCGGGCACGGAACACTTCCTGATCAACCCCTACGGCATGATGTTCGACGAGATCACGGCGTCCAGCCTGGTCAAGATCGACCTGGACGGCAACAAGGTGATGGCGTCCGAATACGACATCAACCCGGCGGGCTTCACCATCCATAGCTGTATCCACGCGGCCCGCAAGGATGCGATGTGTGTATTGCATACGCACTCGATCAACGGCGTGGCGGTGTCGGCGCAGAAGGCGGGGCTGCTGCCGCTGTCGCAGTTTGCGTTCATCGCGCTGCGTTCGCTCAGCTATCACGACTACGAAGGGCTGGCGCTCAATCCCGACGAGCAGCCGCGCCTGGTGCGCGACCTGGGCGCCAACAACTACCTGATCCTGCGCAACCACGGCCTGCTGACCGTGGGCCAGAGCATGGCCGAGGCCTTCCAGGCGATGCACCGCCTGGAGGCGGCCTGCATGGTGCAGGTCCGGGCGCAGGCGGGCGGCGAACTGACCTACATCCCGCCCGAGGTGCTGGCCCGCGCGGCGGTGGAATCGCCGGCCGACCGGGCGCACAAGGCCCAGCTCGCGTGGCCGGGTCTCTTGCGCCGCCTGGACCGCCGCAATCCGGGCTACGCCGACTAGACGGCGCGAAGCCGCCTTTCGGCTTACGGCTTGCGCACGGGCGCCGTGTCCAGGAACTCGGCGCAGTCGGGCACCGGCGTCGCGGGCTGGTAAACGGACGCGTCGGCCTGCCAGGCGTAGGTCACGGTGTAGCTGCACGCGCTGTCCACTTGGGGCGCCAGTTGCTCCCGGGTCAGCGCGGGCCGCGCGCTCGAGTCCGCAAAGCGGCTGGCGCCGGCCGGCGAGCGCGTCGCGTGCGTCGTCACCTGCAAATCCGGATAGTCGCGGCCTGGCAAGGCTTTCACGGCGGTCGTGAAACGGTAGACGTCGCTGCATTGGCCGGCGCGCTTCTGCTCGTCGGCTGCGTTGAAGCACGCGCGGATGGAGGCGTCGGCCGTGTAGGGCAGGACCAGCACCAGGTTCGCGCCGGTCGGCTCGCCCAGCGTGACGTCGTACACATACAGGTCGCGGCGCGCGAAGCTGCCGCCGGAGAACGGCGTCTCGGGCTCGAAGTCCGGCTCTTGCGGTCCGATCACCCCCACCAGCGCGCGCTCTTCGTCCAGCCGGATCAGTTGCGGCCAGACGGAAAAGTGCTTGAAATCCGGGACCTCTGGCGAGTCCCAGAAGAGGCGTTCGGCGCGCAGCGTGCGGCTGGTCGCGAAGGGGCCGTTTTCCCCGAACTTGCCGTCCGTCTTGATGCCTACGCACCAGTCCGTCTGGGCATTGCAGTACAACTGGTTGGCCGCGTTGAGCGTCAGCGGCTCGACGTCGGGCTGCGCCGCCGCGGCCGCGGGCAGGACGGCGGAGATCACCAGGGCAAACAGTTTCGACACGATTCTTCCTTCTTGGGGTGAGCAGCGCCCGGCAGCGGATGGCGGACGGCGCGACGCCGCACGGGCGCGCCACATTTTGTAGGGAGTCGCACGGCTGCGCCCGGGCGGTTGGTGTCAAAACATGAACAAACGTATCGGCGTAAGCCCGAATTTTCGCGGGCGCGGCGCCGGTCCTATGCTGGAGACCCTTCAAGGAAACGGATAGCGGCATGATGAAAGCGGACAAGACTGGCGATAACCGGGATGCGCAGGCCGGCGCGTCCGAGCTGATCGACGCGCGCATCGCCGAACTGGACGACTGGCGCGGCCGGACGCTGGCCCACGTGCGGGCGCTCATCCGGCAGGCCGATCCCGACGTGGCCGAGGAGTGGAAGTGGCGCGGCGTCCCCGTGTGGTCGCACGCCGGCATCGTATGCACGGGCGAAACCTATAAGACAGCCGTGAAGCTGACCTTCGCCAAGGGCGCAGCGCTGGAGGACCCCGCCGGGCTCTTCAACGCCAGCCTGGACGGCAACACGCGCCGCGCCATCGATCTGCACGAGGGTGACCGCCTGGACGAACCGGCGTTCTTGGCGCTTTTCCGCGCGGCCGTGGCGCTGAACACCGCATCGAAGGTCAAGCGGGCCTGACCCGGCGGCTAATTGGCTGCGGGCACGTCGGACTCGACCAGCCGCGCCAGTTGCAGCAGCGATTCCTGCCAGCCCAGATAGCACAACTCTGTCGGAATGACGTCGGGGATGCCTTCCTGCACGATGATCAGTTCGGTGCCGCAGGAAACCTCGCGCAGCGTGATGGTGGTTGTCATCTCGCCCGGCAGGTTGGGATCGTTGAAGCGGTCCGTGTAGCTGATCTTCTGGAATTCGACCAGCTCCAGGTATTCGCCGCCGAACGGCTCCTCATGGCCGGTGGCGAAATTGCGAAAGAACATCTTGTGGCGCCCGCCCGTGCGGGCGTCCAGTTCCTGCACCGTGCAGGTGTACCCATAGGGGGGAAGCCACTTCGCGATGGCGTCGGGCTCGAGAAAGGCCCGGTAGACGCGGTCGGGCGTGGTGCGCAGGATGCGCAGGTGTCGTACGGTTCCGGTGGTCATGGTGTGTCTGCCTCGAATGGTGGGGGATACATGACGACGACGAACCGCAACCCCCCGGATCGACACGATTTTTCTTGGGGATTTCCCTAGGTCATGGCGCCGCGGCGGGCTCCAGATAGGCGTCCACCCCGGCGACGCCGGGGTTCGCGGCGATGGCGACGATGCCTTCGATGATGTGCCCGTCCGTCAGCGGCTCGATGACGTCGATCTGGTCCGGCAGCCGCCATCGCCCGATCGGATGAGCGGGCGCGGACGTCATGCTTTTGCGCCATTCTGAAGCAGGCGGGGGCGCGTACGCCGCGCGGATGCCCCCTTTGCGGCCGGGCGCCGGCGGGTCCATTACTATCTGGACATGAGCCAGCGCAAGACAACGCCCAAGCCGCGCCCCGACGCCTGCATCCGCGTGCGCGGCGCGCGCGAACACAATCTGAAGAACGTGGACGTAAGTATCCCGCGCGACGCGCTGGTGGTGTTTGCCGGCGTGTCCGGGTCGGGGAAATCGTCCCTCGCCTTCGGCACGCTGTATGCCGAAGCGCAGCGCCGCTACCTGGAATCGCTGTCGCCGTATGCCCGGCGCCTGATCGACCAGGTGGGCGTGCCCGACGTGGACGCCATCGACGGCCTGCCGCCCGCCGTGGCATTGCAGCAGCAGCGCGGCACGCCCAACGTGCGGTCCACGGTGGGCAGCGTGACCACGCTGTCCAGCATGCTGCGCATGCTGTACTCGCGCGCCGGGACGTACCCCGCGCGCCAGCCGATGCTGTACGCGGAAGACTTCTCGCCCAACACGCCGCAGGGGGCGTGCCCGCATTGCCACGGGCTGGGCTACGTGTACGACGTGACCGAGGCGTCCATGGTGCCGGACCCCTCGCTTTCGATCCGCGAACGCGCCATCGCATCGTGGCCGCCGGCCTGGCACGGCCAGAACCTGCGCGACATCCTGGTCACGCTGGGCTACGACGTGGACAAGCCGTGGCGCGATCTGCCCAAGAAGGATCGCGACTGGATCCTGTACACGGACGAGCAGCCGACCGTCCCGGTCTACGCGGGCTTTACGCCCGCCGAAACGCGCGCGGCGCTGCGCCGCAAGGCCGAGCCCAGCTACATGGGCACGTACACCGGCGCGCGCCGCTACGTCATGCACACGTTCGCGACCACCCAGAGCGCCATGATGAAAAAGCGCGTGGCCCGCTTCATGACCGGCTCGCCCTGTCCGGAATGCGGCGGCCGGCGCCTCAAGCGCGAGGCCTTGTCGGTGACGTTCGCGGGGCTGGATATCGGCACCCTGTCGCAACTGCCGCTCAGCCGCATCGCCGAGGTTCTCGCGCCGGCCGCCGCAGGCCGGTTCGACGAAGCGGGGGCGCCGGGCGCGACGCGCAGCAAGGCGGCGGGCGTGCGGGCCAACGCCAGGCGCGTGGCGGCGGGCGGCCTGTCGCACGCGGGCAGCAGCGACGTGCGGCGTACGCCCGACTCTTCCCCGGAAAAGCGTATCGCCGCGCAGCGCATTGCGCACGACCTGGTCGAGCGCATCGGCACGCTGCAGGCGCTGGGCCTGGGCTATCTGGCGATGGACCGGTCCACGCCGACGCTCTCGCCCGGTGAACTGCAGCGGCTGCGGCTGGCCACGCAGATCCGTTCCAATCTTTTCGGCGTGGTGTACGTGCTGGACGAACCGTCGGCCGGGCTGCATCCCGCGGACGCGCAGGCGCTGCACCGCGCGCTGGACCAGCTCAAGGCCGGCGGCAATACGCTATTTGTCGTCGAGCACGACCTCGACACGCTGCGCCGCGCCGATTGGCTGGTCGACGTGGGACCGGGCGCGGGCCAGCATGGCGGGCAGGTGCTGTACAGCGGCCCGCCCGAGGGCCTGCGCAAGGTGAAGGAGTCGGTCACGGCGAAGTACCTTTTCGATGCGCGCCCGGCCAGCCGCCGCGCGCCGCGCGAGCCTGCCGGCTGGCTGGAGCTGCGCGGCATCCACCGCAACAACCTGCATGGCATCGATGCGCGCTTTCCGCTCGGGGCATTCACGGCGGTGACGGGCGTGTCCGGGTCGGGAAAATCCAGCCTGGTCAGCCAGGCGCTTGTGGAACTGGTTGGCGAGCACCTGGGCCAGGAACTACCCGCCGAGGAATCCGAAGGCGACCTGCCGCAGCCCGGCAACCTGCCGCGCACGACAGGCCGCCTGCACGCGGGTGCGCAGGCCATCAAGCGGCTGGTCAATGTGGACCAGAAGCCCATCGGCCGCACGCCCCGGTCCAATCTCGCCACCTACACCGGCCTTTTCGACCACGTGCGCAAGCTGTTCGCGGGCACCAAGGCCGCCCGGTCGCGGCGCTACGGCGCCGGCCGCTTTTCCTTCAACGTCGCCCAGGGCCGCTGCGAGACCTGCGAAGGCGAAGGCTTCGTCCACGTTGAACTGCTGTTCATGCCCAGCGTCTACGCGCCTTGCCCCGCCTGCCACGGCACCCGCTACAACGCCAAGACGCTGGAAATCGAATGGAATGGCCGCAACATCGCCCAGGTGCTGGACATGACCGTGGACGAAGCGCGTGCGTGCTTCCAGGATGAGCCCGCGGTGGCGCGTCCCCTGGCGCTGCTGCACGACATCGGCCTGGGGTATCTGCGCCTGGGCCAGCCCGCCACCGAGCTGTCCGGCGGCGAGGCCCAGCGCATCAAGCTGGCCACGGAGCTGCAGCGCAGCCAGCGCGGCAACACGCTGTATGTGCTGGACGAGCCCACCACGGGCCTGCACGCGGCGGATGTGGACAAGCTGATGGCGCAACTGCACGGCCTGGTCGACGCCGGCAACACCGTGGTCGTGGTGGAACACGACCTGCGCGTGATCGCGGGCAGCGACTGGATGCTGGACGTGGGGCCCGGCGCCGGGGAAGAGGGCGGCACCATCGTGGCGGCGGGCACGCCGCAAGCGGTCAGCCAGGGCAAGGCCGGCGTCACCGCGCCGTTCCTGCGACGTCTGTTCGAATGAAGCCCCTGTTCGGATGAGGCTCTTGTTCGGATAAGGCCCCGGGGCCGCTGTCCGGGCGCCCGCGCTACTGCTGCATCTCGTGGGCCAGGGTGGCCTGCATGCGCTGCATGCTTTCCTGCCCGACCTCGATCAGGCCACCGATGGGCTGGTCGATGTCCAGGATGAACGTCAGCACCAGGGCGATCAGCGCGGCAAACATGCCCGTCGATATGGGCCGGCGCCGCCCGTGCAGGCCGGTGCCATAGGCGATGTAGGCCATGGACCCCGCCGCCACGATGAAGAGCAGGTAATACACCGGCTCCGGCACGTGGTTCTCCAGCGCGACGCGGCGCTTCTCGTTGACCTGCGCCATCTCGTTGACGGCCTGGATGAACATGATGGTGGAGATCGAGGGCGGGTTCTCCGCCCGGGCCGCGACCGCCGCCCGGATCTGGCGCTCGATGCGCCGGGCGGTGGCATTGGCCGCGTTGAAACGGGGCGAATCCTGATCCGCCAGGTGGTAGTCCAGCGAGGCCGTGGTGTACTCGTGCAGCATGTTCGCCACCACGGGCCGGTGCTCGGCGGGAATGAGCTGCGAGCGCCAGTAGGCGTTGCCGATGGCGTTGGCCTCTTCCAGCACCAGGTTCTTGCGCGTTTCGAAGCGCGTTACCGACATGGCGAAGGTGAAGCCCAGCAGCAGGGCCAACAGGCCAAGCAGGGCGGTCTGGAGCGCCGTGATGTGCGACTTGGCGGCCTCGTCGGCCGGCTTGCGCAACCGGCGGCCCAGCCGGTAAGCGAGCTCGATGATGGCCAGGAAAATGATGAGCACGACGAAAAAGAGAAAGATCTCGTCAACTTCCCGCAGCATGCCGTTTTCCCCCGGACTGGATGAGCGGATCAGCGTATGCCGATTGCGTGGCGGCGGCAAGGGCAGGGAAGGGGGCAAAGGCGGGGGACAAAGGCGGGGGGCAAGGGCGGGGGCGCCCGCCGCGGCCGTGTCAGCGAAACGCCAACATCTTGGAGTAAGGTGTCGCTTCCCTACCCAAAGACCCCGCACGGAGCAGAACTTGAAATACCGCAAACTCGGCCGTACCGACCTGGATGTCAGCCTGATCGGGCTGGGCACCATGACCTGGGGCGAGCAGAACACCGAAGCGCAGGCGCACGAGCAACTGGACTACGCGCTGGAGCGCGGCGTCAACCTGGTCGACGTGGCCGAAATGTACCCGGTGCCGCCCAAGCCCGAAACCCAGGGCCTGACCGAAACCTACATCGGCACGTGGCTGGCCAAGACTGGCCGCCGCCAGGACATCGTGCTGGCCAGCAAGGTGGCCGGCCCCGTGCGCGATCCCAAGCGTCCCGGCCACATCCGCGACGGCAAGACCTTCCTGGACCGCAAGAACCTGACTGAGGCGCTGGACGCCAGCCTCAAGCGCCTGCAGACCGATTACCTGGACCTGTACCAACTCCACTGGCCCGACCGCACGACGGCGACGTTCGGCCAGCTCAACTACCCGTGGGTCGAGGACGAGCACACCGTGCCCATCGAAGAGACCCTGTCCGTGCTGCAGGACTTCGTGCGCGCGGGCAAGGTGCGCCACGTCGGCGTGTCGAACGAAACGCCGTGGGGCGTCAGCCAGTTCCTACGCCACGCTGAAAACCAGAACCTGCCCCGCATCGTCTCGATCCAGAACGCCTACAACCTGCTGAACCGCGTGTTCGAAATCGGCCTGTCGGAGTTCACGCACCATGAAGGCGTGGGCCTCCTGGCCTACTCGCCGCTGGCGATGGGCATGCTCTGCGGCAAGTATCTGGACGGCGCCAAGCCGGCAGGCGCGCGCCTGACGGTCTATTCGCGCTTTACCCGCTACAGCAACCCCCAGGCCGAGGCCGCCACGCGCGAATACGTCGACCTGGCGCGCGCCCACGGCGTGTCCCCCACGCACCTGGCCCTGGCCTGGATCAACCAGCGCCCCTTCGTCACCAGCAACCTGATCGGCGCGACGTCGCTGGAGCAGCTCAAGGAAAACATCGACAGCGTCGACGTCACCCTGTCCACCGAGGTGCTGGACGCGATCGAGCAGATCCACAAGCGGCACCCGAACCCGGCGCCTTGAAGCGGGCGGGCGGCCTGCAGGCCGCCCGTTATCCGGCTCAAGGTTGCCTCGCAGACCGGCCGATACGCCCGGGACAGACGCGTCGGATTCAGTCAGCCACGGGTGCGAAATCGGTATCGATGGAAATCCACCCGGTTCCTCTGGTACACGAAACCCGCTTGAATCGGAACATCTTGTGATAGCTCCACGCGTTACCCAACGCGCAGGTGTCTCCGGGCTGAAGAACAAAAATCACCGGAGCACCGTCATCATTTTCCGAATAGACCTCGACGGGGGCCATGACTCGCCATTGGCCCTTGGGCTCGTCTGAACAGCCATACAGGGCCACCAACAAGGCAAACGCCGGGATCAGGGTTTTCATCTTTGTTTCGGATAGATGTTGCGTCGTTGCAGGCGTGATGATCTGGACACGATGATCAATATCTCTTTCGGACTGACCGCCGTCCGACGCGAAGCGTCCCACTGATACCTCGGATCATGCGCCAACACGCCGACTTTTTCGAGTACGTCAGCCACGTTCGTTGAACAACTGTTGCCGACCAGGTCGTAAGGAGTCTTTAGGGCCACGCGCCGTCGCAACTCGCTCGCGATCACTGCCACTTCTTTGGCAGACATCTCAAGGACCAAGCCCACCGTTTCGCGGAAGCTGTTGCGCTCCAGATAGGTCGCGCGCGGCATCACGTAGTAATCCGCGTGACCGCGAGAGTACACAGTACCTCCCACGTCAATCGCCACGTGCCCCCACTGCGAGCCCATACTGACAAATCGACCATCGCTCACGAGTATTTCGACGGTGTTCCGTGCGCCAGCGAACGTGTTTGCCCCGAAAGATATCCCAGCCGTCCGCTTAATCTGGTCAAGTGCGCGGAGCGCCGGCGACACCGGTTCAAGGCGGCCGCTTTCATCTTCGCCCAACCTGCGTTGAAGGTGCTTGATCGTCTCGACGACATCGAACGATATCTGCCCTGTTTCCGAAATCTCACGTCCGCGGATGTACCGGCGTTTATAGAGGCTAAGTGCCCTCTGCACCACGCGGACGTCCGAAGCGCGGTTTAACCCTCCTCGCCCCACAGACGCCGTAATCCGGATCATTGCCCCGCTCCTCCATGTGACAAGGCTCAACGACGTGGCGAAGATTTCCTGACCGCGTTTATGGCCGACTGAACACTGGCAATCTATAGGGCGTGAGTTGCGGCGGGAATCAGCGCCGTCCGATCGGCCGGCCAAATTCCCGGCGGAGCGGAGGCGCGCCGACAGGGAACCCCGGTGTTGCACCCGGCGCGGCCCAAGTTGTTGATCGCAAAGCGATTTAGTGCTGTTTCAGGGATCCAATGCCCCAATCGCCGCAAGCTATAAGGTGCTAATGGTGTTGCGAATCAGTCGCATTAATGACAGAGTGCGGACTTTTGTTCTTCCGCTCTGGAGATTCGACCTTGGTTCGTCCGACTGTCATCCGGGAGTGCCGTGCCCGCAAGCAAGCACATTCCGCCGCCACGCCCTCTGTTCTCGCCCTGGCCCTGGGCCTGGCATGCGCGCCTGGCGCGCATGCCCAGTCCGGTGCCGCGAATGCGGCATCCGCCTCGCAAGGCGTCGCGCAACTGCCCGCCGTCACCGTCAACGCCAGCGCCATCGACGACACGCTCGAGCATCTTTCCGCCCCGGTGAACACCGGCGCGCTCGGCAGCCGCAGCCAGCTCGAAACCCCGTTCTCGACCACGGTCGTGACCGCGGCCGACATGCAGGCCCGGCAGGTGACCAAGCTGGGCGACGTGTTCGCGCTGGACGCCTCGGTCAGCGACAACAGCGCCGCCTTCGGCGCGTGGGCCAGCTACCTGAGCGTGCGCGGGCTGCCGCTGGACTGGCAGAACTCCTTCCGCATCGACGGCAAGCCCTTCCTGAGCTACGTCACGGTCCTGCCCTATGAGCACTTTGAGCAGATCGACCTGCTCAAGGGCGCTTCCGGCTTCATGTATGGCTTCGGTTCGCCGGGCGGACTGGTCAACTACGTGACCAAGCGGCCCACGGACGAACCCGTGCGCAGCGTCGAGCTGGGCTACATCTCCAACGGGCTGTTGCGCCAGCACGTGGACCTGGGCGGGCGCGTGGGCGAGAGCGGGACCTTCGGCTACCGGCTGAACGCGACGCACGAGGAAGGCAATACCTTCAACAACGGCTCGCTGTATCGCGATTCCGTGTCGCTGGCGCTCGATGCGCGCCTGACCGACAAGCTGACCTGGGACTTCCAGACCCTGTACCAGGACCGCAAGGCGATCGGTCAGGAGCCGACGATCTACGCCGGCGCGATGACGGGCAGCGAGTTGCCCTCTCCGGTGCGCAATGACGGCAAGCTGGTGGGCGAAGGCCCATACGCCGACAACGAATTCCGCTTCTACTCGACGGGCCTGAAGTACCAGCTTGCACCGGACTGGAGCGTGCGCACCGATTACACCTACAACACCACGCGAACGCGCCGCAATGAATCGGTGCTGTTCCTGCAGGACCAGTCGGGCGACTACGACGACTATCGCTCGGACTACGGCGAAGGTTATGCGTTCAACCAGTGGCAGGCGATGCTCGAAGGCAAGTTCGCCACGGGCCCGATCAGGCATCATGTGGTGGCCGGCGCATCGTGGCAGAAGCAGAAGAACGACTACAGCGCCGACGGCGTCTATCAGCTTCAGGGCACGGGCAATCTGCGCCGGCAGAATACCAACACGTATTACAGCGAAGGCAGCCTGGACCTGTACCGCGCGGCCGAAATCACACAGAAGGCCGTGTTCGCCAGCGACACGATCGACCTGACGGGCGGATGGTCCATCCTGGGCGGCCTGCGCTATACCGATTACGAGCAGGTCGGCTTCGATCCGGCCGGCGTGCAGACCTCCAGCTACGACAAGAACGGCGTGCTAACGCCCACCGTGGCGCTGATGTTCAACATCACGCCACAGACGATGGCGTACGCCAGCTACATCGAATCGCTGGAGCCGGGGTCGTCCGTCGGGAATATCTATACGAACTTCGGTGAACTGCTGGACCCGCTCAAGAGCAAGCAATACGAGCTGGGCATCAAGACCAACCAGGAGGACTGGGCGGCCACCGCGGCATTGTTCCGCATCGAAAAGAAGGCGGAATACGCCAACGCCGCCAACGAGCTCGTGCAAGACGGCAAGTCTGTCTTCCAGGGCCTGGAACTGGGGGCGTCCACGCGCATTGCCACCCATTGGAACGTCGGGGGCAGCGTCATGTTCCTGGATTCGGAATACAAGCAGGGCAGCGCCTTCACCGGCAACCGCGTCGCCGGCGCACCGAAGTTCGTCGCCGCCGCGCAGGTCGCCTATTCGGTGCCGCAACTGCCGGGCCTGACGCTGCGCGCCGACGTCAAGTACACCAGCAGCACCATGCTCGGCGCATCGAACGCGGTCGAGGTGCCGGACTTCGCCATCGTCAATATCGGCGCCACGTACGAGACGCGCATCCATGGCTACGAAACCACGTTCCGCGCGGGAATCAACAACGTCGCGAACAAGCGCTACTGGCTGTACCAGTCGTCCGACTACATCAAGGCGGGCGATCCCCGCACGTATGGGTTGAGCGCCAGCTTGAAGTTCTAGCCGGTGATGCGCTGCGGTCCTTGCTGGCTTGAGGCGGCGGTGACCTGGCTTCAAAGTCCAGGAAGATTCGGACGAGGCTGATCGACGAGTCGCTCGGCTTTCATCATATTCAACGCTCTATCTCGACTTGGGGCGAATGGATGACCGAAGATTCTGGCATAAGCATTGTGCTCACGCCCGTGCAGCTGGCCGCGACACTGCAAGGCGAATCAATCAGCAACGAGGCGACCCTTTCCAACCGGCTTTGGGGCAGCCTTGCCTTGGCGGCCGGCGTGGTTGAAATGGTGGGCGGCGCCGCACTTTGTGTGGTGCCGGACCCTACTGGCTTGACCAAGGCCGGCTGTGTATTGCTTGGCGTCCACGGTTCAGATACGGCGGCAACTGGGCTGCATGAGCTGTGGACTGGGCAGCAAACGCGCTCTTTGACGGAGCGTGGGGTCAATGAGCTTGCGAGCAAGCTCGGCGCTCTTCCTGGGTCTGGCCAGACGCTCGCCTTGGCGGTCGAACTCGCCGTGCCTGCTGGGTTTGCGAGCGCCATCAAGGCGGCGAGGGTCTCCAGTGTCGTTGCAGGAAGAATTTCCTTGTCGAGGCATGAGGCTGCCGTGAACGGGGGCCTTGGGGGGCATACGCTTGCCAAGCATGTGGGAAAGACAAGGGAGTATCTTGAAGCACGGCTGAAAGAGCAACCGGACCTCAGGCGCGTATCGACGTTCTATTCGATTCAAGATGCCGAACGAGGGATCAATTCGGTGCTGCGGCTCAAATCTAAGCAAGTGGAAGCGTGGGCCAGATCTGCGTCCAACGGCTCCGTCCTGCCATTGATTGGACCGGCAGCAGGCGATTTAGGCGTTGTGCTGGCTCGCGGGGCGTCACATGTCGTAAGAGGACAGACCGTCAAGGTAGTGCTCAAAAAAGTGGCGTATAACGGGATGCCCTACTTTGTACTCACTGCCTGTTTGGATCATTGATGACTTCAGATCGAGATAAGTACCCAGCCCTGGAGACGCTGCTGGGCGGCTATTTCCATGAGGACTACGACCTTTTCGGCGAGACTCTGGAGGAAATTGTCGGGTGCTATAAGCAGGTCACACCAGGGGCTGAGATCGCACAGGCGTGCCGGGAGATGGACCAATTTCTTTCGGAGCACGGACCGAACGCCGCATTGGTCTACTCGCAACTTTGGGGATCGTTCGATCCTGCAGGGCGCGGCTACACCATTCCAGCGTTCTTTGACGCGTTAAAGCGAATACTGGCGAGCTAGGGGATCGGTCCGGCAGTGCGTGGGTCCGACGACCGCGTTCTCCGCGCCGATTCGCGGCGCGGACGCTCACCCTGCATCCTTAAACGGCCTGCGCGCCCGGACGTTCTGCGGCCGGCAAGCCCGACACATCCCACAACCGATCCGGCGCGTAGTCCGCCTGTTCGCCTTTCTTCGCATACCCCAGCGGATTGGCGATGACCCGGCAGCCGTCCTTCACATAGTCCTGGGCGCAGTGCAGATGGCCGTGTATCCAGACGTCGGCCAGCGGCAGCAACGCGTCGAGCGCGTTGCAGAATCCCGCCGTGCCCGGCGTGACGCCATAGCGCGGGTCGGCGCTGGCCAGCGTGGGGGCGAAGTGCGTGACCGCCACCGTTTTGCCCGCGAACGGCGTGCGCAGCGCGGCGTCCAGCCACTGCTGGCAGGCCAGGCTTTGCTCGCGCATCTGCTCGGCCATGAAGGGGGCGCCGTGGCGGCGCATTTCCGCCTTTTCGAGATAGAAGTCCGCCGCCCGGAAGGCCTTGGCGCGTTTCTTCAGGACTTCGCCGAGCGGGTCGTGCGGGGCTGCCAGCGCATCGAAGTCCGCCCACAGCGTCGTGCCCACGAAACGCACGCCGTCGATCACGCGGGTTTCGCGTTCCAGCCACTGGATGTCCAGCGCCTCGCAAAGTTCGCGCAGGCGCGCGTGCGTCTCGTCGAAATCCACGTTGTCGTATTCGTGATTGCCCGGCACGTACAGCACCGGCGTGGGCCAGCCGTGACGCGGGGAATAGGCGCCCAGCCCGAAATCATCCCGCTCCAGGCGCGAGCCCTGGCGGTACGAGCCGATGTCGCCCGCCAGCACGAGCAGATCGGCGCCGGGCAAGGGTTGCGCCACGAACGTGGGATCGGTTTCAAGATGCAAGTCGGATAGCAGTTGGATCTTCATGGGCACTATCTTAGGCGACACGCCGGGCCGCGCTGCGACGCGCGGGCATCCATGCGACACTTTCCCCGACGATCCCATCACGCATCAACCCCAGGAGGACCTCCCATGCGTTTCGTGTTTGCCGCCGCCGCGCTCGTGCTGACGGCTGGGGCGCAGGCCCAAGTGATCAAGTGCGACCAGGCGTCCACGCAGACCGACATGAGCCTGTGCGCCGACCAGGCCTACCGCAAATCCGACGCCGACTTGAACGCCGCCTACCGGGACGTGATGGCGCGCCTTGTGGACAACAAGGACGCCACCACCCGCTTGCAGGCGGCGCAGAAGGCGTGGCTCTTCTTTCGCGACGCCGAGTGCGCGTTTTCCTCCTCAGGCGTCACCGGTGGCAGCGCCTATCCGATGGTGCTGAGCATGTGCCTGGACAAGCTGACGCAGGCCCGCACGAAGGAACTGCGCGCCTACCTGAAGTGCGAGGAAGGCGACATGAGCTGCCCCGTGCCCGCCGGGAAATGACGGCTGTGGACCACCCGGGCGGCGCCGCGCAGGAAGATGCCGGCCTGATCCTCGATGGCGACGGCGTGCCGCGCTGCTTCTGGCAGCCTTCCATGCCCGACTATCACGACCATGAGTGGGGCCGGCCCGTGGCCGACGATTGCCGCCTGTACGAAAAGATCTGCCTGGAAGGCTTTCAGGCGGGCATGGCGTGGATCACCATCCTGCGCAAGCGCGAGGCGTTTCGCGAGGCCTTCGACGATTTCGATGTCGAGCGCGTCGCGCGCTACACCGAGCGCGACGTGGAACGCCTGATGGGCAACGCGGGCATCGTGCGTAACCGTGCCAAGATCGTGTCGGCCATCAACAATGCCCGGCGCGCGCGCGAACTGGCCGACGAAACCGGCTCGCTGGCCGGCTGGCTGTGGGCGCACGAGCCGCCGGTGCAGGAACGCCCGGCGGCGGTGGACCGGCGCCACTGGGACAACCATCCCACGTCCGACGCGTCGGTGCGGCTCTCGCGTGCATTGAAGCGGCGGGGCTGGACCTTCGTGGGGCCGACGACGATGCATGCCTTCATGCAGGCCGTGGGCATGGTGAACGAGCACATGAGCGGCTGCGTCTGCCATGCGGAGATCGAGGCGGCGCGCGCGCGCTTTGCCCGTCCCCGCTGACGGCGCGGCACGTGCCGCTTGTTTTGGTTGCGACTCGCAAGTATATTGGTTGCGAACCGCAACTTTAGGGGCGCGCCATGGACCTTATCGACTTTCCGTCCCAGTCCCGGGATAAAACCATCCAGGACCTGCGGGAGTTTTCCCGCAAGCTGGTGCGCGAGCTGGGCTTCATGCGCGCCTCGCTCGCGGGCAGCGATCTGGCGCCCTCGGCGGTGCACGCCATCATCGAGATCGGCCTGCACCCGGGCATCCAGGCGCGCGACCTGGCCGCGATACTGCGGCTGGACAAGTCCAACACCAGCCGGCAGGTGGCCAAGCTGGAATCGGCCGGCCTGCTGGTGCGAGAGACCGCCGCCGACGACGCGCGTTCCTCCCGGCTCACCCTGACCGAGGCAGGCCACGCGCTGCGCGCGCGGATCGACCAGTTCGCCACCGATCAGGTGTCGCACGCGCTGCGCCGCATGGCGCCGGCCGACCAGGAATCGCTGATCCGCTTCCTGTCCCTGTACGCCGACGCGCTGTCCAGCGAGAACCCCAACGATGCCCCGCCCGCGGCCGTCGTGCCCGCCAGCCAGATCCATGAGGGCTATCTGCCGGGATGCATCGGCGATATCGCCAGCCTGCATGCCCGCTATTACGCGCAAGCCTCGGGCTTTGGCGTGTACTTCGAGCGCAAGGTCGCGACCGAACTGGCCGAATTCGCGGAAGGCCTGCCGGCCCCGGGCAAGAACATGTGGCTGTACGTGGACAATGGCCGGACGCTGGCTTCGATCGTCATCGATGGCGATCTGGCTGCGCGGCAGGCGCATTTGCGCTGGTTCATCGTCGACGAATCGCTGCGCGGCATGGGCGTGGGCCGGGCCCTGCTGGCGCGGGCCATGGCCTACGTGGACGAGCGGTACGACGAAACCTACCTGTGGACGTTCAAGGGGCTGGACGCCGCCCGGCATCTGTACGAAGCGGCAGGCTTCACGCTGACCCAGGCGTCCGAAGGGCGCCAATGGGGCAGCGTGGTGGTGGAGCAGCGCTTCAGCAGGGTCAGACCACGCTGATGCGCAGTTCGGCCAGCAGGGCCGCCGCCTGGGTCTTGGAGATGGTGGCGCCCGCCAGCCGCGCGGCCGCCGTGAGGTCCAGCCCGCCCAGGTCGGCTTCGCGCAGGTCGGCGCCCTCGAAGTGAACATTTTTCAGGGTGGCATTGCGCAGGCTGCCGCCGTGAAAGACCGCTTCGCGGAAGTCGCTTCCCGACAGGTCCGCATCCGAGAAATCAAGCTGAAGCAGATTGCATTTGCGAAACGACACGCCGCGCAGCAAGGCGCCCACCAGCAGGCATTCCTCGAGCGACCAGCCCAGGCATGCGATGCCATCGAAATCCGATCCCGTCAGCTTGCACGCACGGAACCGCGCGCTGGCCAGCCGCGCGCGGCGCCAATTGGCGTTGTTGAGGTCGCAGTTCTGGAAGGTGGCCTCGCTGGCGTCCGCCGAGGCGAAGCTGGCCGACCCGCCGCGGCAGCGCAGCCACTGGGTGTCGGTCAGGTCGGCGCCCTGGAACGAGGCGCCCGCGATCGCGCAGCCGCTGAACTGGAAGCCGCGCAGGTCCAGGCGGGAAAAGTCCGCCTCCTGGAAGTCGCAATCCACGAACGACCGCGGACTGCCCGCGGCGGCCTCGACGACCGCCAGCATGACCTTGCGGTCGACGTCCTGGCCTTCGATGGGCGGAAAGACAGGTTGCGTCATGCGGGTCAGGCGGATGCGCCGGACTGCAGCCGTCCCAGGATGAAGCCGTCCACCGCGCTGGTGCGGCCGCGCCACAGGGTCGGCTGTCCGGCGACGGGCGTGCCGTCGGCCGTGAAGAACAGGGCGTCGGCCAGATGGATGTAGTTGGGCAGCGGATCGACCGGCTGCGGCAGGCGGAACACGTCGCCCAGCTCGGCCAGCGAGGCGTGCACGGTCTGACGCGTGTCCGCGTCCAGCGATTCCAGCGAGCCCGAGAAACTGGCGGCAAAGCTGTCGAAATATTCGGCGCCCGACACGATCGATCCGGACACCAGCATGCCGCCCATCTGCAAGGTCACGCCGATGCTTTCGATCTGGCTGCCGTTGTTCACCAGGTTGACCAGGAATTGCAGGAAGGCGTCCGCGCCCGGGGCGGCGGCGGCCGTCTGGCCGGGGAGGGAGTCGATGCTCATGAAAACGGTCTCGGGAAGATTTGCAAGAGGCACAAGATACTCGAACGGCGTGAGAAATGGTCGGCCCGCAATAGGCGGAGCAACGGGCCGATCGGGCGCCTGACCGGCTCTTCCGGCGGCACGCGCGCGGGGTAAGGTGGCAGCCTGAACGCCAGTCCCGCGACAGGCGGCCGCCGCGCCCCGCGGCGACTATCCATCGGAGCATCCATGAGCAGTGTGAATTTCCTGGGTATCAATGCCGGTTCGGGCCAGCCTGCGTCCGCCTCCCGCGCCGCCGCGGGCGACGGCTTTCGCGCGGCGTTCGCGGACGCGACCGAACGCACCCGTTCCGCCATGGGCGGCGGCGTGTCGGGCGCTTCGCAGGCCGCGCCCTCGCAGGCCGAACAGGAATTCATGGACTACGCCGCCATGTCGATCGAAGACAAGATGTTCTACGCGGCGCTGGCCAGCCTGGGCATTTCCAAGGAAGAGTACGACGCCATGTCGGCGGCCGAACGCTTGGAAGTCGCCAAGAAGGTCGCGCTGGCGATGCAGCAACTGGCCAAGGCCGAGAACGCGCAGGAAGTCCTCTGACGCCCTGAACGCGTCCGCCGCGCCAGCAGGCTGCAAGCGGCAAGCGCGTTCGCACGGGCCTTCACATCACCAGCCCCAGCACGTGCCCGCCGCGGGCTTGCCGCAAGTGCGGTAATTCACCGCGAACCACAGCTTGCCGGCCCCGCGCGGCGTGCCGTCGGACGTCTTGACATCGTTGCGCGGCAGGTCTTCCAGCGTGTCGCGCGCATCCTTGGTCGGCGAGCCGCTGTCGGCGTCCGGCTCCAGCGCGATGCGGCCCAGGCTGGCCGCGTCACGGTCTTCAAACACGATATCGGTGGCGTTGAGCGCAGTCATCCTGAGCGACGCATCGCGCACGGCGGCGGCATAGCTGTCGTTGGCCCCGGTGGGCTGGAGACTTTTGTTGAGCGTGCTCACGGCCAGGATCTCCGCGGGCGTGGCGGGCGCCTGCATCTTGTACTGCGCCAGATCCGGCAACTGTCCGGCAGAGACCTGGCGGCGCAGCCAGTCGCCCCACAGGAACTCGGCGAATTCGGGCAGGTTGCCGTTGCTGTAGGCGATATCGCGGGTGAAGTACACCAGCGAGCGGTAGCGGTCCTCCTGCATGCCGCCCGGCTCCTGCGCGCTGGGCAGCCCAAGGCGCGTGGGCAATTGGTCCACGGTGATGGGCTGGTTCTGGCCGTCGCGCAGCCAGGCGCGGCGTTCATCGACCATGCGTTGCCAGAAGGCGGCGGCGGTCGCCAGGTCGCTGTAATTGGCGTCGACCTTCACCCACACGGGCAGCGTCGCGCCGCCATCAAAGATCTCGCGCAGGGACGAAAAGGTGTGGTGGCCGTCGGTCAGGTAGAGATTGCCGTCCCAGCCCACCACCACCGTCTTCAAGTTGGCGGCGTGGGTGCCCGGCGCATCCAGGCAGGTAAACGTGTCGGGCTGGTCGAGCCGCGCGGCGCGGGCCTCGGCGATGCTCTGGAATTCCTGCGCGCGCTCGGTGCCGCCCATGTCTTCGCAGTAATCGTCGAACTTCTTGCCGACCGTGCGGTTCAGGTAATCCAGCTGCAGCGCCGGATCGGCCGCCCAGGTGGCGCGCTCGAAGTCGCCTTGCCAGCGCCCCAGCTTGTAGAAGATCTGGTCGTAGCCGATCGCGGCCTGGGTGGGGCGCAATTCCTCGATGCGCACGCGAATGACGTCGCCCGGCTTGGCCTGCAGGTAGGCCGTGTTGCGCGGCGGGGTCTCGGGACCGGGCGCCGGCGTTTCCGGCTGAGGCGCCGGGGTTTCGGCGACGGGGGGCAGCGCCTGGTCGTCATCGTCGCCGTCGCCGCCGCCATTGCAGGCAGCCAGGGCCAGCGGCAGCAGGGCCAGGGCAAAGGCGCGCATCAGGCGCGAAGGACGGAACAGGGGCGCAAGTTCGGACGGAAGACGAGAAGGCATGGCAGTTCTTGGGGGCTGCGATCAGTGAGGGAGGCCGATCATGCCGGACGCTTGTTTCCTGCGCATTGCACGTCACCACAATGCTTGCCGAGCTTAGGCCGCTTTGGGGGGCGGCGGCAAGGGGAGGGGCCGCTCGCCCAGGCGCGGGAAGGCCTGGGCGAAAAAGCCGGCCCGCGCGGGCCGGCTCTGCATCCGCTTAGAACTGGTGGCGGATGCCCACGCCCGCGGCGGTGCTCTTCAGGCCGTCGATGAACGCGTAGTCCGTGCCGTACGAGCCGTAGGCGTACAGGTTGGTGCGCTTGGACAGGTCGTAGGTGTAGCCCACGCTGTAGACGTTCATGTTGGCGTCGCCGCCCGTCAGCTTGTCATTGGACGGCGCCACGTGCTGCCACGAGGTGAACAGGCTGCCGGAAGCGCCCACGGGCAGGGTCGCGCCCAGCATGTAGGAGTTCGCCTTGAATCCGTCCACGAAGCGGTTGGTGCCGAACTCGTCGCTGAAGGGCGTACCGGCGGGCAGGTCCTGGCCCACGAACCAGCCGTCGGTGGTGCGGCCATAGGCCGCGGCCAGCTTGACCACTTCCAGGTCGTACGACACGCCCACGGCGTATTGGCGCGGCGTGGCGCCGTTGTCGATGGTGCTGCGGTTGGCGCCGTTCAACTGGTCGTAGGTCAGCGCCACGTTCAGCGGGCCTTGCACGTAGCGCAGGCCGGTGGTGATGCCGCGCGTGTTGTCGGCGGTGCGGAAACCGGTCTGGTCGGCCGTGGTGTCGTCCGCATTGAACGAGTAGCCGATGCCGAATTCAAAGCCGTTCACCGACGGCGTGCGGTACATGACCATGTTGTCCCAGCGCATGGTGTTGGCCGCGCTGAAACCCAGGCCCATGTTCGATTGGGTGTAGCTGGTGTAGAAGGGGTCGATGTCGGCCAGGTAGTTCGAGCCGATCGTGGCCTGGCGGCCGAATTCGAGCGAGCCCCACGCGTCGTTGGCCAGCCCGATGGTGGCCTGGCGGCCAAACAGGCGGCCCGACTGGGCGCGCTGGCCGTTGGCGGAGTCAAACCCGCTTTCCAGCTTGAAGACGGCGCGCAGGCCGTCCCCCAGATCTTCGGATCCGCGCAGGCCCCAGCGGGAGCCGGCCTGGATGCCGTTGATCATGCCGACCTTCGAGCCGTTGTAGCCATCGCCCTTGATCTTGTTGTAACCGAGGCCGGTGTCGATGACACCATAGAGAGTGACTGACGGTTCTGCCTGGGCAACGCCTGCAAAGGAAGCCAGCATTGCCGCGGCGAGCAGCGTCTTTTTCATCCGGAAAACTCCTGTGATACGGGGTGGAAAAAAGCAAAAGGAACACGGCGCGCAGTGTCAACCTGGCGGTGTTCCTCGGGCCATAGTGTAGAACAATGCGTTATTTGCCGTTATCAGGCGGCAATCTATAGATAATTTCAGTCAATTTTCAGGGACGTATTCCGCCGCCAAGCGCCCCGGCGGCACGCGCCGATTTGACCGTCCGGGCTCATAGTGGCATCTTGCCCAGAAGCTCAATCCTGGAACCCTACCGTTGGACTTTCCTCAGCCGCTCGTCACCGTCGACGCCGTCCTGCTCACCTTGCGCGATTCCGGCCTGGAAGTCGCGCTGCACCGGCGCGACCGCGAGCCGTGCCGCGACGCCATGGCCCTGCCGGGCGGGGTGGTGCACGCCGACGAGGACGCGTCCACCGAAGACAGCATCCGGCGCGTGCTGCGCGACAAGACCGGATTCGAGCCGCGCTACCTGGAACAGCTGCAGGTGTTTTCCGGCCCCGACCGCGATCCGCGGCAGTGGTCGCTGTCGGTGGCCTATGTGGCCCTGGTGCCCGCCGTCGAACTGGCCGCGGCCACGCGCGCGGAATTCCGCTTCGTCAGCGTGGACGCCTTGCCGCCCCTGGCGTTCGATCACGCCAAGATCGTGGGGGCGGCCGTCGCGCGCCTGCGCAGCAAGTCCACGTATTCGACGCTGCCGTTCTTTCTGCTGCCCGAGCGCTTCACGCTCACGCAACTGCAGCACACCTACGAAGCCATCCTGCGGACCCGCCTGGAAAAGTCCAACTTCCGCCGCAAGATGGAAGCCTGGGGGGCGCTGGAGGCCACCGACGAACACGTCGGGGGCGCGCAACGGCCGGCCCGGCTGTACCGGCTGAAGGACTTCACCTTCTTTGACCGCAGCGTCGGCTGATCCCCTTCTTCCACATAGTTGCATAAAGACAATAAGTAGGCCTATACTGGCGCCACTTAGTTTTGAAATGCCACTAAGGGACGATCATGTTCAGCATCACAGCGGTAATCGAAGGACAGGGCCAGACCGGTACGCCGGCCGCGTTCAAATTTCCGGGCGGCGAAATGCAGGTCACCGTGCCCGCCGGACTGCGCGCGCAGGCAGACGCCGCGCGCGAATTCCGCATCCATGCCCTGCTGAAGTCGGCCGACGACGTCATGCAGCTCCTGTTGCTGACCGATGCGCTGCGCCGCCTGAACCCCGCGGCGCCCGTGCACCTGGACATGCCCTACGTGCCCTACGCCCGCCAGGACCGCGTGTGCAACCCGGGCGAAGCCCTGGGCGCCGCGGTGTTCTGCAAGCTGATCAACGACCAGCAGTACGCCACCGTCACCATCGTGGAGCCGCACAGCGACGTCACGCCGGCGCTGCTGCAACGGGTGCGCGTCGTCGACGCCGCCGCCTTCCTGAAAAAGGCGCTGGCCGCGCCGGCCTTCGCCCAGGGCGTCACGCTGATGGCTCCGGACGCCGGCGCCCGCAAGCGCGTGCAGGCGCTGGCCAAGGCGCTGGGCGTAGCGGACGTGCGCTACGCGGAAAAGGTCCGCGATCCGCTGACCGGCCGCATCACTGAAACCCGCGTGCCCGACGATATCCCGGCCCAGCCGGTGCTGGTGGTCGATGACATCTGCGACGGCGGCCGCACCTTCCTGGAACTGGCCGCCGCCCTGCGCGACCGGACCCGCCAGCCGCTCTACCTGTACGTCACGCACGGCATCTTCAGCAAGGGCCTGGCGGAACTGAAATCCCGCTATGCCGAAATCTTCACCGCGTATGACTGGACGGCCACCGAAGGCGCCGCGTCCGGCCCCGCCGCCGTGCGGGTCAACTGAAACAAGAAGGAAATCGCCATGAATGCTCCCGACACCCCGGCCCGCGGCCTGAAGAACGGCCTGAATCCCTTTCTGCAGGCCGACTTCTACAAGACCGGCCACCCCTTCCAGTACCCCAAGGGCACCAACAAGATCCTGGCCAATTTCACCCCGCGCTCCGCGCGCCTGGCGCCGGTGCTGCCCGAACTGTTCGACCACAAGATCGTCTGGTTCGGCCTGCAGGGCTTCATCAAGGAAATCCTGATCGGCCTGTTCGACCGCGAATTCTTCGCCAAGCCCGCCAGCACCGCCGTGCGCCAGTACCAGCGGCGCGTGGACAACGCGCTGGGCAAGGGCGCGGTCACGGTGGACCACCTGCAGGCCCTGCACGAGCTGGGCTACCTGCCGCTGGAAATCCGCTCGGTGCCCGAGGGCGCACGCGTCGACATCCGCGTGCCGCCGGTCACCTTCATCAACACCCGGCCGGAATTCGCCTGGCTGGTGACCTATATCGAGACCCTGTTCAGCTGCGAATCCTGGAAGCCGTCGACCGTGGCCACCATCGCCTTCGAATACCGCAAGCTGCTGACGTATTTCGCGCGGCTGACCGGCAGCCCGATGGCGTTCGTGGATTGGCAGGGCCACGACTTCTCGATGCGCGGCATGGCGGGCCTGTACGATGCGCGCAAGTGCGGCGCGGGCCACTTGCTGTCGTTCACCGGCACCGACACCATCCCGGCCATCGACTACCTGGAAGACGTCTACAACGCGGATTCCGACCGCGAACTCATCGGCGGTTCCGTGCCCGCGACCGAACACTCCGTGATGTGCCTGGGCAGCAAGGAGGGGGAGATCGAAACCATCCGCCGCCTCGTGACGCAGGTCTATCCGGCCGGCATCGTGTCGGTGGTGTCGGACACCTGGGACTTCTGGCAGGTCGTGACCGACTTCGCCGCCGCCCTCAAGTCCGAGATCCTGGCCCGCCAGCCGGATGCGCTGGGCAACGCCAAGGTCGTGTTCCGTCCGGACTCCGGGGACCCCGTGAAGATCCTGACGGGCTATTTCTGCACGGACGTAGCCAGCGTGGAAGATCGCGCCGCCTTGCGGCAGGCGCGGGCCGACGGTTATGAGGCGGTGCGCGACACGGCCACGGGCACGTACTGGCTGCTGGCCGACGACGCGAGCGCGCAGCAGACCTTGCGCCCGGCGGAGGTGAAGGGCGCGGTGCAATGCCTGTGGGATACGTTCGGCGGCGAGGAAACCGACAAGGGCTACAAGCTCCTGAACCCGCGGGTCGGCCTGATCTACGGCGATTCGATCACCCTGACCCGGGCGCGCGACATCCTGGTCCGCCTGGAACGCAAGGGTTTCGCCTCGGGCAACGTGGTGCTGGGCATCGGCTCCTACACCTACCAGTACCTGACGCGCGACACGTTCGGCTGGGCGCTGAAGGCGACCTATGCCGAGGTCGATGGCGAGCCGCAGGAACTGGTGAAGGATCCGGTCACGGATTCCGGCGTGAAGAAGTCGGCCAAGGGTCTGCTGCGGGTCGACGAGACGTCCGACGGCTACGTGCTGCGCGACCAGCAGACGCCCGACCAGGCGGCAGGCGGGGCGCTGGCGCCGGTGTTCCGCGACGGCGCGTTGCTGGTCGAGCAGAGCCTGGCCCAGATCCGCGAACGGCTGCACGGCTCGTGGGTGTGCCCGGAACCGGGCAGCATCGCGTGGCCGCAACGGTGATCCGCCGCCGGCCCAGGTAATGCTCAATGAACCAAAAAAAGCGGCGCCTCGATGAACGGGCGCCGTTTTTTTTGCCTGGAACCGCGGGTCAGGGCCTGCGCGCGCGCCGCTCCTCGCGCACGAAGACCACCACCCCGACGATCACCATCAACGCCAGCGCATACCAGGTGATGGCATAGACCAGATGATTGTTCGGAAAGCTGATCACCGTCAGGCCGCCCACCGGCGCCTGGGCCGGGTCCTTGCCAGGACTGGAAGCCGCGTCCGCGTCGATGAAGTAGGGCGCCACGTCGGTCAGGCCGCGGGCCGCGGCGATGGCCGGAAGATCGCGCGAATACCAGAGGTTCGCGTCGGGGTCGTTGTTGCGCAGGAAGCCGCTGCCCGGTTCGCCCATGCGCAGGAACCCCGTGACCTGGGCCTGCGCGGGCGGCTGCGCGGTCTGGGCCTGGCTCTTGCGCCAGGCCGGCAGCACGAAGCCGCGGTTGACCAGCACCGTGCTGCCGTCCGCCAACTGCAGCGGCGTCATGACCCAGTAGCCGCTGCCCAGTTCGGTCGCGGCCTGCACCAGCGTCTGCTGGTCGAAATTGAAGGTGCCGGACGCGGACACGGGGCGGTACTCGGCGTTGTCGCGCGTGAGCTGGGCCCATTCGCTTTTGCCGGGCGCGGGCGTGGCCGGCGCATGGGCCCGCTCATCCACCTGCGCGATCAGCGCGCGCTTCCAGGCCAGCCGGTGCACCTGCCAGGTGCCCAGGGCGCACAGCCCGGCGAAGACGGCGGCAGCCAGCAACCCCAGGATGACCAGGGTTGCCTTGCTGCGCGGATTACGGGAGGTGTCGCGTGAAGAAATGTCTTTGACTGCTGCCATCAGGGCATCTTGCGCATGTCATGCGTGGACATGGGCATCATGTTGGAGTTCAAGTGATACATGATCCAGATGGATCCGCTGAGCGTAATGACGACCAGCACCAACGTGAATATTAACGCCAACATGTTCCAGCCGCTTTCGGACTTGGTGTCCATGTGCAGGAAGTAGACGATGTGGACCACGATCTGCACGACGGCGAAGGCCAGTATCACCAGGCCCGTGACGCGCGAGCTGTCGATGACGCGGTCCATGACCAGCCAGAAGGGAATCGCGGTCAGGATGGCCGCCAGCACAAAGCCGGTCAGGTAGCTCTTGAGGGTGCCGTGGGCGGCGCCGTCGTCGTCGTGGTGGTCGTCGTGTCCGCCATGGCCGTGATGGCCGCCGTGGCCGGTGTCGGCCAGGTTATCCATGTGCGACGTCATGGCAGCACTCCCATCAGATACACGAAGGTGAACACGCCCACCCAGATCAGGTCCAGGAAGTGCCAGAACATCGACAGGCACATCAGGCGGCGGCGGTTTTCGGGGATCAGGCCGTGCATGCGCACCTGCAGCATCATCGTCACCAGCCAGACGATGCCGAACGTGACGTGCAGCCCGTGGGTGCCGACCAGCGTGAAGAAGGCCGACAGGAAGGCGCTGCGCTGCGGGCCGGCGCCCTGGTGGATCAGGTGCCAGAACTCGTACAGTTCCAGCGACAGGAAGCCCAGGCCCAGGATGCCCGTCACCGCCAGCCAGCCCTGCGTCGCGCCGATGCGGTTGCGCCGCATCTCCAGCATGGCAAAGCCATACGTGATGGACGACAGCAGCAGCAGCGTCGTGTTCACCGCCACCAGCGGCAGGTCGAACAGGTCTGCGCCGGAAGGGCCCGCGGCGAAGCTGCGGCCCAGCACGCCGTAGACCGCGAACAGGCAGGCGAAGATGAGGCAGTCGCTCATCAGGTAGATCCAGAACCCGAGCAGCGTGCCGTTCTTGGGATGATGTTCGCCGGGAACGTAAAAGACGGGTTCCTGGGCGGCCGGCGCCGCGCCGCCGGGCAGGGTGTGGGCGAGGGTATCAGACATGTTGCGCTAGCAGCCTCGTGCGGGCGTCTTCCGTGGCGACGACCTGTTCGGTCGGCACGTAGTAGTCGCGCTTGTAGTTGAAGGTATGGATGATCGACACCAGGATCAGCGCCGCGAAGGACAGCACGACGAGCGGCCACATGTGCCAGATCAGCGCAAAGCCCATGACCACGCTGATCCCCGCCAGCACGATGCCCGCCCAGGTGTTCTTCGGCATGTGGATCGGGATGAAGCCCTGTTGCGGACGCTGGTAGCCGTGCTGCTTCATCTGCCACCACGCGTCCAGGTCATGCACCCGCGGCGTGAACGCGAAGTTGTACACGGGCGGGGGCGACGACGTGGACCATTCCAGCGTGCGGCCGTCCCAGGGGTCGCCCGTGGTGTCGCGCAGTTCCTCGCGGCGGCGGTAGCTCACCACCAATTGGATGATGAAGCTGGCGATGCCGCAGGCGATCAGCAGCGCGCCGAAGGCCGCGATCTGGAACCAGATCTGCAGCGACATGTCCTCGAAGTGATTCACGCGGCGCGTCACGCCCATCAGGCCCAGCACATACAGCGGCATGAAGGCGACGTAAAAGCCCACCAGCCAGAACCAGAACGAGCACTTGCCCCAGAACGGATCGAGCTTGTAGCCGAAGGCCTTGGGAAACCAGTACGTGATGCCGGCCATCAGGCCGAACAGCACGCCGCCGATGATCACGTTGTGGAAGTGCGCGATGAGGAACAGGCTGTTGTGCAGCGCGAAGTCGGCGGGCGGCACCGCCAGCAGCACGCCCGTCATGCCGCCGATCACGAAGGTCACCATGAAGCCGATCGTCCACAGCATCGGGACTTCAAAGCGGATGCGCCCGCGGTACATGGTGAACAGCCAGTTGAAGATCTTGGCGCCCGTCGGGATCGAGATGATCATTGTCGTGATCCCGAAGAACGAGTTCACGCTGGCCCCCGATCCCATGGTGAAGAAGTGGTGCAGCCAGACCAGGTAGGACAGCACGGTGATGACGACCGTGGCGTACACCATGGACGCGTAGCCGAACAGCCGCTTGCGGCAGTAGGTGGACACCACTTCGGAAAAGATGCCGAACGCGGGCAGGATCAGGATGTAGACCTCGGGGTGGCCCCAGATCCAGATCAGGTTCACGTACATCATGGCGTTGCCGCCGAAGTCCGCCGTGAAGAAGTTGGTGCCGACGTAGCGGTCCATGGTCAGCAGCGCCAGCACCGCCGTCAGCACGGGGAAGGCGGCCACGATCAGCACGTTGGTGCACAGCGCGGTCCAGGTGAAGATCGGCATGCGCATCATCGTCATGCCCGGCGCGCGCATCTTCACAATGGTGACCAGCAGGTTCACGCCCGACAGCAGCGTCCCCACGCCCGCGATCTGCAGGGCCCAGATGTAGTAATCGACCCCGACGTCCGGACTGTGCAGAATGCCCGATAAGGGGGGATACGCAAGCCAGCCCGTGCGCGCGAACTCGCCCACGAACAGCGACATCATCACCAGGATCACCCCGCCCGTCGTCATCCAGAAACTGAAGTTGTTCAGGAACGGAAACGCGACGTCGCGCGCGCCGATCTGCAGCGGGACGATGTAGTTCATCAGCCCGGTGACCAGCGGCATCGCCACGAAGAAGATCATGATCACGCCATGCGCCGTGAAGATCTGGTCGTAGTGATGCGGCGGCAGGTAACCCATGGAATCGCCGAAGGCCACCGCCTGCTGCCCGCGCATCATGATGGCATCGGCAAAGCCGCGCAGCAGCATCACGATGCCCAGGATCACGTACATGATGCCGATCTTCTTGTGGTCGATGCTGGTGAACCACTCGTGCCACAGGTAGCCCCACTTCTTGTAGTAGGTCACGGAGCCCAGCACCACGATGCCGCCCGCCGCCACCATGAAGAACGTGCCCAGCAGGATGGGATCGTGGAAGGGAATGGCGTCCCAGGTCAGTCGCCCGAAGATCAGCTTGGTGAGGTCAGGTTGATCAGGCATCTCGATTCCAGCAAAAAGACCGCGTTGACATGGACCACGTGCCGCGCCGCAAAACCTGCCGTGCTACAGCACCAATCCCTCGGTGGCCGTGCACATGGAGCCGACGTACTTGCGCGGCGGCGTTTCCGTCAGCCCCAGGCGCTCGCGCATCCGGGGATCCATCGTGGTGACGTTGTGCGCGCCGGGGATGCCGGCGCCGCCTTGCGCGTCGATGGCCATGGCGTCGCGCATGCACATGCGGTTGGGTTCGACGCAGCGGTTCACGATGGCGTCGAACAGGCCCGGGGCGACCGTGGCGTAATGCTGGACGGGATTGCGCTCGCTGGGTTGCTCGAGCTTCAGGTAGGCCTCGCGGCTGAGCGCGGCCGCCGACGTGCGCGCCTGCGCGACCCAGTCGTCGAAACCTTTCTGGTCCATGCCATGGAACCGGAAGCGCATGCCGGAAAAACCCGAGCCGCTGAAGTTGGCCGACAGGCCTTCGTATTCGCCGGGATGGTTGATGACGGCGTGCAGGGTGGTCTGCATGCCCGGCATCGCGTAGATCTGGCCGGCCAGCGCGGGCACGAAGAACGAGTTCATCACCGAGGACGAGGTGATCTTGAACTGGATGGGACGGTCGACCGGCGCGGCCATTTCATTTACGGCCGCAATGCCCTGCTCGGGATACAGAAAGAGCCACTTCCAGTCCAGCGCGACGACTTCGACGACCAGGGGCTTGGTGCCCGCCGGCACCTCGCGGCCTTCGGACAGGCGCGCCAGCGGACGGTAGGGATCGAGCTGGTGCGTGCTGACCCACGTCAGCGCGCCCAGGGCAATGATGATCAACAGCGGCGCGGCCCAGATCAGCAACTCCAGCATGGTGGAGTGGTTCCAGTCGGGGTCGTAGGCGGCATCCTTGTTGCTGGCGCGATAGCGCCATGCGAACAGCAGCGTCAGGATGATCACCGGCACGATGATGATGAGCATCAAGCCGGTGGAAATGATGATCAGGTTGCGTTGTTGCACGGCCACGTCGCCGGATGGCGAGAGCAGGACCGCATTGCACCCGGCAAGCAGCGGCAGGGCGGCAATCAGGATAAATCCGCGGAGCCTTGGGAAGCACGACATGGCCATACCCCGAAACGTAACCGTGGGAAGTAAACGAAACACTACGCTGGAAGCCGCGAAAAATCTAGGGTAAAAAGAGCAAAAGTATGCACGGGAACGCGTACGGGGCAGTCCTGGGCCAAGGGCCTTGCGGCTTGCCGTGTGATGGGCGTAACGTGCTGCAGGTGTGTTGCAAGATCGTAGACAAGGCGTGTTCAACCTTCGCGTGTTCAACCTTCTTTTGCGAGCGAACCCATGTCGACCACCACGCAGTATCCTGGTCAGCCTGCTCCCGGTCCCGCTCCCGTTCCCGGGCCTGGGGCGATCAGCGGCGGAACCAGCCACGCCAAGGTGGCTCCCGGTGAGATCGCCGTCGGCGTGGTCGTCGGACGCGCCTCTGAATACTTCGATTTTTTCGTCTTCGGCATCGCGTGCGTGCTGGTTTTTCCGAAGGTGTTCTTTCCCTTCGAAGCGCCGCTGGAAGGCACGTTGTGGGCCTTCGTCATCTTCTCCTTTGCGTTCATCATGCGGCCCATCGGCACGGCCCTGTCCATGGCGATTCAGCGTCGCTTCGGACGCGCCACCAAGCTGACGGTCGCGCTGTTCGTGCTGGGAACCGCGACCGTGGGCATGGCCTTCCTGCCCGGCTACAACTCCATCGGCGTGCACGCCATCACCTTGCTGGCGGTGTTCCGTTGCCTGCAGGGGCTGGCCTTCGGCGGGTCCTGGGACGGCTTGCCGTCGCTGCTGGCGCTGAACGCGCCGCCCAATCGCCGGGGGTGGTACGCGATGATGGGGCAGTTGGGCGCGCCCGTCGGCTTCATGGTGGCCAGCGCGCTCTTTCTCTATCTGCACCTGACGCTGACGCAGGCGGACTTCCTGGACTGGGGCTGGCGGTATCCCTTCTTCGTCGCCTTCGCGATCAACGTGGTGGCGCTGTTTGCGCGGCTGCGGCTGGTGGTCACCGAGGAATACACGCAACTGCTTGAAGAAGGCGAGCTCGAGCCCATCAGCATCCGCGAGATCGTCAGCCAGCAGGGCTACAACCTCTTCATCGGCGCCTTCGCCGCGCTGGCGAGCTACGCGCTGTTCCACCTCGTCACTGTTTTTCCGCTGTCGTGGATCGCTGTCAGCGGCACGCAACAGATTTCCGATGTGTTGGTCGTGCAGATCATCGGCGCGGTAATCGGCATCCTGGGCACGATCGCATCGGGCTGGCTGGCCGACCGCATCGGGCGGCGCACCACGCTCGGGCTGCTTGCCATGCTGATCGGCGTGTTCGCGGTCGTCGCGCCCTGGTTGCTGGGCGGCGGACCCAAAGCGCAGGATGCGTTCATCCTGATCGGCTTCGCATTGCTGGGACTGTCTTACGGGCAGGCGTCTGGCACGGTCACCGCGAACTTCACGCGCCGCTTCCGCTATACCGGCGCGGCGCTCACGTCCGACATGGCCTGGCTGGTCGGCGCGGCGTTCGCGCCGCTGGTGGCGCTGGGCCTGTCGGCGCGCTTCGGGCTGGTGGCCGTGAGCGTCTACCTGTTGTCCGGCGTGGCGTGCACCTTGCTGGCGCTGCGCGTCAACAAGGTGTTGGAAACGCGCGATTGACCGAACCGCCCGCCGCCATCACCCCAGATACCCCTCCAGCACGTTCGCCACGTTGATGCCCACGTCGGCGACCGCATAGCCGCCTTCCATCGTGAACACGGCAGGCAGGCCCAGGCCGGCCAGCATGCGCCCGACCTGCAGATAGTCGGCGCTTTTCAGCTTGAACTTGGAGATCGGATCGCCTTCGTAGGTATCCACGCCCAGCGCGATGACCAGCGCATCGGGCTTGAATGCGCGCACCGCGTCCAGGCCTTGCCGCAGGGCGGCCGTCCATGCCGCGAAGTCGCTGCCGGCAGGCAAGGGCAGGTTCAGGTTGCAGTGATGGCCCGCGCCTTCGCCGCGCTCGTCGGCGTAACCCAGGTAGAACGGATATTCCGTGGTCGGATCGCCATGGACCGATACGGTGAGCACGTCGCCGCGCGCATTGAAAATGCTCTGCGTGCCGTTGCCGTGGTGATAGTCCACATCGACGACGGCAACGCGCTGCGCGCCCGCGTCGCGCAGCGCCTGGGCCGCCAGCGCCGCGTTGTTCAGAAAGCAATACCCGCCGAAGAAATCCGGCCCGGCGTGATGGCCGGGCGGCCGGGTCAGCGCCATGGCCGCGCGCAGGCCCTGGCCGGCGGACACGGCGCGGGCGGCGTCGATGGCGCACGCGGCGCCGGCCGTGGCGGCTTCCCATGTCCCGGCCGTCAGGGGACAGCCGCTATCGAACGAGAACAGGCCGACACGGGCGGCGAAATTCGTGGGCTCGACGTCGTGGCGAAAGCCGCGCACGGGCCAGATCGACGGCAGCACGTCCAGGTCGGCATTGGCCGGGTCCAACGCGATCCATTCGTTCCAGGCGCTTGCCAGGAAGTCGACATAGCGCGGCGTATGCACCCGCTTGATGAGATCCATGTCGGGGCCGCCCGGCGCGCGCAATTGGCCGATGCCGCGCTGGCGCAGCGCGTCCAGCACGAATTCCAGCCGGGCAGGCGTTTCGTGGCAGGGCACCAGTTTGCCGCGGAACATCTCGTGGCGACCGCTGTGTTTGTCGTGGACGGGGTTGTGGAAGATCAGCACGATGAAAGGTCCTGGAGTGATCGGGCCTGGCAAGCGGACGCGCCGCCGCTACAGGGGCCGGAAAATATACAGCGCCACGGCGGGCACCTCACGGAAAATCGAATACAGGTCGCGCACTTCGAAAAATGCCGGATAGCCGCCGCCGACCTCGGCCACGCCGTGACGCTTGAGCGCCAGCATCGTGCGCGGCACATGGAAGTACTGCGTCACGGCAAGCGCGCGGGTGTAGCCGTGTTCGCGCATGTAGGCGCTGGCGTGGCGGGCGGTGGCCCAGGTGTCGACGCCGGCGCTGTCGACGATGATGCGATCGGCGGGCACGCCGCGCGCCAGCAGGTAGTCGCGCATGGCGGCGGCCTCGTCCGTTCCGGCCGGATCCACGCCGCCACTGACAAACAGCATGCGGCATTGCGATGCGGCGTAGCAGTCATAGGCGCGGTCCAGCCGCGCGGCCAGGCGCGGCGAGGGCTGGCCGTCGGCCTGCACGGTGTTGCCGAGCACGACGGCCACGTCGGCGTTGCGCGCGCCCGCCACAAGGCCGGTTGCGGCCAGCGCCGCCGCGGCCAGCAGCACGCACGCTGCCAAGGCCATCAAGGCGCGCGCCGCGAATCTCGGAGTCTTGAATGTCATGGGTGTGCCGATGGGGAGGCAAGGGCAGGAGCTTACGGCAAAAGACAGGGCGGGTTCATTTGCCGTAATGAGAATCATGATTGATAATGCCGGCCTCTTCGCCCGCGATCCGCTTGCTCCTCTGCCATGTCCCGCCCACCGCCGTCCGAAAAAGGCTGGCTCGCGCATTATCGCGGGCTGATCGGGACATGGACGCGGCGCAGCGCAAGCCGGCACGACGCCGAAGACGCCGCGCATGACGTCGTGGCCAACATGCTGCGCAATGGCGAATCGGCCGTGCTGGATCCGAAGGCGTATTTGTACGGCGCCAGTCAGAACCGCCTGAACGGCGAGTTCCGCCGCCAGTCCCGGCGTGAGGTGCTCAGCCTGGATGCGTTGACGGACGCCGAGCATCCCGCGCAGGGCGATCCCGAGTCCTCGATCCGGGCGGCGCAGCTGGCCGATGCGCTAAAGTCGGCGCTGGCCGAACTGCCGCTGAAATGCCAGCAGGTGTTCCTCTGGAACAAGCTCGAGGGCTACACGCAGGCCGAAATCGCCCAGAAACTCGGGTTGACGCAAAGCATGGTCGAGAAATACATGAAGCGCGCGCTCACCCATATCCATGACCGGTTGCAAGATCATGCCCCGCACTGATTCCCGCGTGGACGCATCCCGCAGGCCCGCGTCGCCGCGCGACCAGGCGGCGCACTGGTTCGCGCGCGAGCGGCTGGGGCAGCTTGACGATGCGCAGCGGCGGGCGTTTGACGCGTGGCTGGCGGCGGATCCGGAGCACCAGCGCCAGTACCGCGCGATGCAGGCGGTGTGGCGCGTCGCGGACCGCCTGCCGGAAGACGAGATGCGCGAGATCCTGGCTCTGTCCGATGACGCGCCCGCGCGGCCGAGCCGGCGCAGGTTCGCCGTTGGGCTGTCGGCCGCGTGTGCCCTGACGCTGGCCGCCGGTGTGATCGCCCCGCGGCTGTGGTCCCCGGCGGCCGGCTTCACACAGTCGCTGGCGACCGCGCGGGGCGAGCGCAAGCGCGTCGCGTTGCCCGATGGCTCGCTGGTGGAACTGAATACGGACACGCAGATCCAGGTCGCGCTCTATGCGGACCGGCGCGAAATCGACCTGCTGACGGGCGAGGCCTTGTTCACGGTCAGTCCCGATGCGGCGCGGCCCTTCACGGTCAACGCGGGCGCGGCGCAGGTGCGGGTGACCGGCACGCGCTTCAATGTCCGCCGCGAGGGGGACGCCGTGGCGCTGGCGGTGGACGAGGGCAGCGTGGCGTTTTCCGCGGGATCATGGTGGAACAGGACCACGCGCCACTTGACGGCGGGCTTTGCCGCCCGCTACGCGCCCGGCGCGCCGTTGGCCGCGCCGCACCAGGAAAACGTGGCGGCGATCACGGCCTGGCAGCGAGGCCGGCTGGTGTTTCGCGACACCCCGCTGTCGCAGGTCGTGGCAGAGCTGAACCGCTATCTGCGCACCCCGCTGCGGATCGACGACCGCAAGCTTGCGCAACTGCGCGTGGCCGGCACGTTGCCGATCGACGAGCCCGAGTCGGTCCTGGACGTGCTGCCCCACATTGCGCCCGTGATCGTGCTGTATCCCGCCGGGGGCGGCGCGGTGCTGGCGCCTCGCTAGCGGCCCTCGCCGCGCGGGGGCGCCGACGCCATGACGGCGTAAGCACGGTCGAGCCGTCGCGGAATCATTTTGTTTCAAATATTCTATCGAGAATCATTCCGGTTTTTTCCGACCCCCGGCGTCTATCCGGTGAAAGGGGCCGTGCTCGCAAGCCGATAACGACCCCGGAAGCAACCTTTGGCCAAGGGTGTCGGGCGCTCAATGCGCGGGCAGTTGTACTGGAATTTTTCTTCTGATGATGGACAAGCAAGTTACGCCGCACGCTGCGGCGCGCAAGGCCGCGAAGCGCGGTGCGCAGGGCGTCTGCGGCGCCCTGGCGATTTCCCTGGCGTTGGCGTGGGGCGCCATGCCCAACGAGGCCGTGGCGCAGACGGCGCCCGTGCAGATCAGCATTGCCGCGCAGCCGCTGGGCGACGCGCTGATCCAGTTGGGCGAGCAAGCGTCGCTGGTGATCTTCTATCTGCCCGAGACCGTGCGCGGCCGCACCGCGCCGGCGGTGTCGGGACGCTTGACGCCCGACGACGCGCTGCGCCGGCTGCTGGCCGGCAGCGGTGTCGCGTTTCAGCGTGACGGACGCAATGTCTCGCTGACCGCCTCCGGCGCCTCCGCCCAGCTGGAGCCCGTGACGGTGCATGGCGTCGCGGTGGGCACGGCGGACAGCTTCGTCGCGCTTTCCAGCCAGAGCGGCAAGCTGGATGTGCCGCTGATCGAGACGCCCCGTTCGGTGTCGATCGTGACGCAGGAGCAGCTCAAGGTCCTGGCGCCGCGCAGCCTGGAAAGCGCACTGGCCTACACGCCCGGCGTGCAGACCGAGGTGTCGGGGTCGAGCGATACGCGGATGACGGGCGCCGTAATCCGCGGGTTCAGCGACGGCAGCGCCTATTTCAAGGACGGTCTGAAGCAGCCGTCGACGGGCACGTATGCGTCGTGGAACGACAACATCGAAGAGCTCGACAGCATCGAGGTGCTGAAGGGGCCCGCTTCGGTGCTGTTCGGCCAGGGGAGGCCGGGCGGCGTCATCAACGTGATTTCCAAGCGGCCCTCGGCAGATCACGTCAACAGCGTGGGCGCCAGCTACGGCACGTACAACCGCCGCCAGCTCACGGCGGACCTGGGCGGCGCGTTCGACGCCGACCAGAAGGTGCTGTATCGCCTGAACGTGCTGGGCCGCGACAGCGACGGCCGCACGGACGGCTCGCGCGACGACCGGATTTCCGTGGCGCCGTCGATCCTGTGGAACATCACGAACCAGACCCGGCTGACCGTGCTGGGCACGTATTCCAAGGAGCGCGCCACGCCCAAGAGCTGGTGGCCCAATCTCTACACCTATCCGGAGATCGGCGACCTGCCGTTGAGCCGCACCGCCGGCGATCCGGATTTCGACCGTTTCGACCGCGACACGAAGTCCATCGGCTACGCCTTCGAGCACGACACGGACAACGGCTGGCGCCTGCGCCAGAACCTGCGCTATTCCGAGATCGACATCGACTACCGGCACATCTACGCGATGGACCTGCTGGAAGACAGGCGCACCGTCACGCGCGCCAGCCTGGCCCAGCGCACGAACGGCAAGACGCTCGCCGTGGACAGCCGCGCCTCGCGCGACTTCCAATGGGGCGAGCTGCAGCATACCTTCGCGGTGGGCGTGGACTACCTGCGCTACAAGGAAAACGATGCGCTGGGCTTCGGATGGGACGTGCCGAACCTGGACATCTACGCGCCCGTCTATGGCCAGCAGATCGACTATCCCGACATGGATCCGTCGCGCACCGATTTGAAGCAGACGGGCATCTACACGCTGAACCAGCTCAAGTGGAACCGGTGGGTCGGCAACGTGAGCCTGCGGCGCGACTTCGTGCGCACCCACCTGAGCAGCACCACGCAGCCGCGGATCAACGACGCCGCCACCACGGGCAGCGTCGGCGTGCTCTATCTCTTTGACAACGGTGTGGCGCCCTATGTCAGCTATTCGACGGCGTTCGATCCGATCACGGGCCAGCAATTCGACGGCACGGCGTTCAAGCCGCGCGAGGGCAAACAGTACGAAATCGGTTTGAAGTACCAGCCGCCGGGCACCGATGCGCTCCTGACCGCGGCGGTCTTCGATATCCGCCAGACCAACGTGACGACGCAGGATCCGGACCATCCGCGCTTCAGTGTGCAGACCGGCGAGGTGCGGTCCACCGGCATCGAGCTGGAGGCGAAGTTCCCGCTGTCGCGCGAACTCAGCGTGATGGCCGGCTACACCTACATCGACCCGCGCACGACCAAGAGCAACCGGCTGCAGGACGTGGGCCGCCAGCTCACCCAGACCGCGCGCCAGACGGCAAGCCTGTGGCTGGATTATCGGCCGCGGCAGGTGCCGGGCCTGATGCTGGGCGGCGGCCTGCGCTATCGCGGCAAGGCGCCGCTGAACACCGCGGCGGACGGCAGCACGCCCTACAACCCGGCGTTCACGCTGGCGGACGTGGCCATCGCCTACGAGACGCCGCGCTACCGCATCGCCCTGAACGTCAACAACGTGTTCGACAAGCGCTACTACACCTACACGTTCCGCGGCATGGAGCGCGAAGCGATGTTGAGCCTGAACTACTACTGGTAGCGGGACGGGGACGGGGACGGAGACGGTCCTGGCCCGCGCGCTTGCGGGTAAGCGAGCAGTGCGTGCCTGCGCGCGCTCGTTCATCCTGGTTAGAATCCAGTGATAGGCACCCTCCCGCGCCGTCGTGTCTGGCGCACCGTCCCCATGAACCTGCCGTTTCCCATCCGCCAAGAATGCCCCCCCGGCGCCTGTGTGTGCGACCGGGACCGGCTGCTGGCCAATCCGGCGTCCGACCTGCGTGTCCTGCGGCTGACGCGGGAGGAAGAAAAGCGCCTGGTGGCCCGGTTGGAAAACATCACCAGCCTGGACGATCTGCGCGCGATGCAGGGGCGCATCCACGCCCAGCTGGGCATCGTGATCCACATCAGGCCCAGCGAGAACGAGGTGCGGACCTCGCGCGGCATTGCGATCCAGCTTGAAGACTTGCCCGGGCTGTGCCGCAAGACGCGGGCGTCCTTGCCCGCCGCCATCCGCCGCGGTTTCGACAACCGGCCGGAAATCGTCTATGCGCTGCTGAACGAGCGCGACCTGCTGAGCGGCACCTGATCGGCGTCAGGGCTGGCGGGCGCCCGGGCAGGCCGTGAGCGGGACCACGTCAGCCGGCGTGCGTCCGGCATCGGGTCGCGTGAGGTCCCGCTTCTTGTCGGGGCGGGCGGGATAGATCAGGAGCACCGCGCTGCCGGCTTCGAGCCTGGGGGCCTGCGCCGCGCCATAGGCCACGGTCCAGCCGCGCAAGGCCAGGGGCGCCAGCGTGTACTGCAGGGCCGACCCGGGCGCCACGTGGGCGACCTTGCCCGCGTACAGCTCATACTGGGGCGTATCCACCCCGTTGATCATTTGATAGGTGGCGACGCTGACCAGCGCCGCCGATTCCCCATGGCGCGCCAGGTCCGCCGTCTTGTACCTGCCGGGCGGCAGGTCCTTCAAGCTGACGGTGACGTGCTTGCCGCCCTGGCCGCTGGAATTCAGGAGTACGCCGAGCACGTCAGCGTGCGATAGCGTCTTGTCGCCGGTGTTGAGCACCCGCACGCTGTACTGCCCCGACGTGCTGGTCACCGTGCACACGTCGACGCCCTGGATGGGCTTTATCTGCGGCGCCGCCGCCGCGGCGCCCGTGAGCAGCGCCGCGAGCGGCAGGGTCAGGAAACGGGGGAATCGAGAGGGCACGGCACGCTCCTGGTGAGGGCAGCGTGCCGGGCGGCGCGATGCCTGCCCCTTTTTTACACCACTTGGCGGCCCGGGGCAGCGTCGCGTTCACGCTTGCCGGCCAGCCAGTGCAGGATCAGCGCTACCACCAGCAGGCCCGCCATGATGAAGCCCCAGAAGATCCAGCCCAGCACCGTGATCAGCGTGCCCAGGCTGCCGGCAAAGGGCAGCACCTGGTTCAGGCCCTGCGCGGCCCAGACCAGGCCGGCCTGCAGCGATGCCAGCCATGCCGGGTCGACCCATGCCGCCGCCCAAGCGGGGGGGATCCATTGCGACGTATCGATGGCGGTGCCGGGAACCTGGGCCGTCGCGATGCTGGCCAGCACCCAGTCGGTCAGCTGCAGCGTCAACGCCACCAGTCCGGTCCAGAGCGCCGCAAGGGCGGCGAAAGCGATCCAGATGATTTTTTTCATTGATGTGGTACTCCGATAACTCAAAAAGAACGGCCACGATACTGCCGATTCTATTTCTGAAAAACCAGAGTAGATGTGACAAACGTTAAGGTAAAACCGAAGCTTTGGCCTGTGCGAGGATCTGCCTCACCAGCGGGTGGTGCTGGCCCCGGCGGTTGCGGATGGCGTGGATTTCCTCGTGCACGTCGTCGCAGCGCGCCAGCGGCCTCAGGCCCCGCAGCAGCGCGACATCATCGCCGCCCAGGCGGCTGAGCGGAAAGACACCCAGGCCGCGGGCCGCGAACACCGACATCAGCGCGCTGTCCTCGAATTCGCCGACCACGTTCGGCAGGACGCCCTGATCGCTGAACCAGCGATCCAGCGTCTGGCGCAGCACCGAATGGCCGGTCGGCAGCAGAACCGGCAGGCGTTCCAGGCAGCGGGGAAAGTCCAGCGTATCCGATTTGCGCACCAGCTTGGCGGGACCGTACCAATCGACGGGCGACGACACGAGGCGATCGCTGGTCAGGCGCAGGTTGGGGTTGGCGGGCGCGCCCTGGCCGGCCAGCACCAGGTCCAGGTGATGCTGCGCCAGTTCGCCCAGCAATTCCTCGACTTCGCCTTCGTGGCAGGTCAGGTGCAGGTCGGGCGTGTGCAGCACCGGACCCAGCAACGCATGCGCGGCCAGCTTGGAGATGCCGTCCGACAGCCCCACCGACAGGCGCACGACGGGCTTGGTGGCGGCCGCGCGCACCGCCTGCGGCAGGACCTGCCCGATCTGGAATATCTCTTCGGCCCGCGCGAATGCGGCTTGGCCCGCGTCGGTGAGGGCCACGCCCCGGCCGGCCGGCTTGAGAAGCTGGTGGCCCAGGTTTTTTTCCAGCTCCCGCACCTGGGCGCTGATGGTCTGGATGGCCATGTCCAGGCGCTCGGCGGCTCGGGAAAACCCGCCCTCCTTGGCGACCATCCAGAAGTAATACAGGTGGCGGTAGTTCAGCATGGGTGTCCTTAAGTTCGGTTTTTCCGAACCTTAACTCACTTTCAGGCTGATTTCTCCATCCGGACAGGATCAGGATCATGGGGGCCTTCAAACCTAGCGGGGCAATCATGGACACTTTGATCACCTTCTTCAACGCCGATTTTCTCGGCACGCCGGCATGGAGCTGGCTGCTGTTCATCGGTATCGTCATCAGCCTGCTGGCCTTCGACCTGGGCGTGCTGCACAAGGAAGATCGCGAGATCGGCGTGCGTGAAAGCCTGCTGCTTTCCGCGGGCTACATCACCGCGGCCGTGCTGTTCGGCGGCTGGGTGTGGTGGAACATGGGGCCGGAGAGCGGCATGGCCTATTACACGGGCTTCATGATCGAGAAGTCGCTGTCCATGGACAACGTCTTCGTGATCGCGCTGATCTTCAGCTTCTTTGCCATTCCGCGCCAGTACCAGCACCGGGTGCTGTTCTGGGGCATCATCGGCGTGATCGTGCTGCGCGCCACGATGATCGGCCTGGGCGCCGCGCTGGTGAGCAATTTCGGCTGGCTGCTGTATCTGTTCGGCGCGTTCCTGGTGTTTACGGGCATCAAGATGTGGATGATCGCGGACCAGACGCCGGACATCGCCACCAACCCGATCCTGAAGTTCCTGAAGCGCCACATGCGCGTCACGGATGGCCTGCGCGGCAATGCCTTCATGGTGACCGAAACCGATCCGGCCACGTCCAAGAAGGTGCGCTACGCGACGCCGCTGCTGCTGGCGCTGGTGCTGATCGAGTTCGTCGACCTGGTGTTCGCGGTGGATTCGGTGCCGGCCATCTTCGCCATCACCACGGATCCGTTCATCGTCTACACCAGCAACATCTTCGCGATCCTGGGCCTGCGTGCGCTGTACTTCGCGCTGGCGGCGATGATCCATCGCTTCCATTACCTGAAGTACGCGCTGGCTCTGGTCCTGGTGTTCATCGGCACGAAGATCTTCCTGGTGGGCTTCATCGGCAAGGTGCCTCCCGCGATTTCGCTGGGCGTGACTTTCAGCCTGATCCTGGGCGGCGTGCTGTTCTCGCTGTGGAAAACCCGTTCGGATGAATTGAAGCCCCAGTAACGCAGGCTTTCCTCCCATCGAACCCGCCCGCCGGCACCTGCCGGCGGGCGGGTTTTTTCTTTCCAATATCCATATTCTGTGGATATGGCAGTCGACCAGATATGAGATTTGTCATATGAAAGGCCCAGGCGTACAGTCGGCGGTACCGCATACCCACGCAAGGAACGATCATGACGAGCTGGTCCGCCACGCAATACTCCGCCTTTGAAAACGAACGCACCCGTCCGGTGCGGGACCTGGTGGCGGCGCTGCCGAACCGGGTCGTCAAACGGGCCGTGGACCTGGGATGCGGACCGGGCAATTCCACCGAGGTGCTGGCCAGCCGCTATCCGGACGCGGACATCTCGGGCATGGACAGTTCGGAAGACATGATCGCGGCGGCGCGCAAGCGCCTGCCGGCCCTGTCCTTCGAATTGGCCGACATTGCCGCCTGGAATCCGCCGCAGCCCTACGATGTGATTCTGGCCAACGCCTCGCTGCAATGGGTGCCCGACCATGACACGCTGTACCCGGCGCTGGTGGCCAAGCTGTCGCCCGGCGGCAGCCTGGCGGTGCAGACGCCGGACAACCTGGAAGAGCCCGCGCATCGACTCGCCAGGCAGGTGGCGGGCGAGGCGCCCTGGGCGGCCAAGACCGGCGGCGTGAAGCATCCGCCGCGCCATGGCGCCGCCTGGTATTACGAACTGCTCAAGCCGCATTGCGCCACGCTGGATGTGTGGCGCACGACCTATCACCATCCGCTCGCCGGCGCGGCCGCGGTGGTGGAATGGTTCAAGGGCACGGCGTTGCGGCCCTATCTGGACAAGCTGGATGCGACGGAGCAGGCGAGCTTCCTGGCGCGCTACCAATCGCTGATCGAGGCGGCCTATCCCGCGTTGGCCGACGGCACGGTGCTGCTGCCGTTTCCGCGGCTGTTCATCGTCGCGTGCGCAAAGCAGGGGTGACGCGGGCGACGCGCTTGCCCCATTGCGCCACGGTGCGGCGGCCGGTGGGATCCGCATTTAACGCACCGGCGATGTCGCGCGGGCGCGGCGGTCGGGAATGGGCCGGTGCAGGGGTTCGGTATTATCTCGACGTTCTGCAAAGCGCCCGATGCGTAAGCTGGCGGGAGTGGAACGCGGCTCGCGCGCGTTCCTTGCACACTTTCCGGATTGAATCCATGCCGCACGCTGCTCCCCCGACCCTGACCACGCGCCCAGCGCTCCTGATCCTGGGCATCCTGTGCATCGCCATGGCGCTGCGCGCGCCGTTCACGGGCGTGCCGCCGCTCATGGGACTGATACGCGGCGAACTGGGCCTGTCATCGGCCGCGGCGGGGATGCTGATCACCTTGCCCCTGCTGGCTTTTGCGGTGGTGTCGCTGTTTGCCGCGGGACTGGCGCGCCGCTTCGGGCTGGAACGCACCCTGTTCGCGGCGATGCTGCTGGTGGCCGCCGGGATCGGGGTCCGCACGATGGGCGGCGTGGGCGGGCTGTATGCGGGCACGGCCATCATCGGGGCCGGCATTGCCCTGGGCAACGTGCTGCTGCCCAGCCTGCTCAAGCGGGATTTTCCCCAGCGGCTGGCGGGGCTGACCTCTGCCTATGTGCTGACTATGGGGCTCGCGGCGGGACTGGCCTCGGCCATCGCCATTCCGCTGGCCAATCTGCCGATAGGGGGCTGGCGGTTTTCGACGCTGTGCATGCTGGCGCTGCCGCTGATCAGCCTGCTGTTGTGGCTGCCGCAGCTTGCCGGCCATACGCGGCCGGTGGCGGCGACCGCGCACGCGCCGCACGGCGCGCACCTGTGGCGTTCGCCCCTGGCGTGGCAGGTCACGATGTATCTGGGCATCAATTCCTTTGTGTTCTATGTGGCGGTGAGCTGGCTGCCGGCCATCCTGCAGGATGCGGGCTTTACGGCCGAGCGCGCCGGCTCGCTGCATGGGTTCCTGCAGCTTGCGTCCGCCGCGCCCGCGCTTTTCCTGGCGCCCTTGCTGCGCCGGTTGAAGGACCAGCGGGCGGCGGCATTCTGCGCGGCGGGCGCGTCCTGCTTGGCGTTCGCGGGTCTCATCGCGGCGCCCGCGTGGGGCGCGGTGTGGATCGCGTTGCTGGGCCTGGGCACGGGCGCGGGCATCATCCTGGGCCTGGCGTTCGTGGGGCTGCGCGCCAGCCACGCGCAACAGGCCGCGGCCCTGTCGGGCATGGCGCAGTGCGTCGGCTATCTGTTCGCCGCGACCGGGCCGGCGCTGGTGGGGGGCGTGCACGACAAATTCGGCGGGTGGGGTTTGGCGCTGGGCGTGTGCGCCGCGTTGTGCGCGGTCATGGCCGTGGCCGGACTGTATGCCGGGCGCGCTATCCAGATTGGTCGGCCTGGCGCTTCCACAGCCGCACCAGCGCCTCTGGCGCATCCGCCTCGGGCACGTCAAAGCTGATCCGGGCCGTTTCAGCGTCCTGGAATTCCACCTCGACGTGGAAATAGCGCTGGTCGCCGCCTGCGTCCGCGCAGCCAGGCATGGCCTTGGGCGCCGCAAGGCGCAGCGCGTCGCAGACCGCCTGGCGCACGCCCGGCGGGCAGGTGCCCATATCGATGCGGCGCGGCTGCGCCAGGGCAGGAACAAAGGCCACGCCACCCTCGCGCGTCAGGCGCACGAGCTGGGCCAGGTCGAGTGACGGCAGTTCGATCATGACAGCACTCCCACGGCCTTCCAGGCCGCTTCGATGGCGCGGCGAACCGCCGCATCGTGCTTTTCGCCCGCGACCTCCAGCGTCAGGCCGGCGAAGTCCTTGAACCCGGCATCGTGGCGCAGGCGCTTGTCGTACAGGGTGTCGTACCAGACGCGGCCCGCGCCGTTCCAGGCATTGCCGTCCAACGCCGTGGCCGCGAGATAAAAGGCGCGGTTCGGAATGCCGGAGTTGATGTGCACACCGCCGTTGTCGCGCGGCGTATCGACGTAGTCGCGCATGTGCGCGGGCTGCGGATCCTTGCCCAGCACGGGGTCGTCGTAGGCGGTGCCGGGCTCGGCCATGGAGCGCAGCGCGCGCGCCTGCACCTTTTCCGTGAAGAGGCCTTCGCCCACCAGCCAGTCTGCCTGCCGCGCGGTCTGGTCCAGCGAATACTGCTTGACCAGCGCCCCGAACACGTCGCACAGCGATTCATTGAGCGCGCCGGACTGGCCCTGGTAGAGCAACGCCGCCTCGCTGTCGATCACCCCATGCGTGAGCTCATGGCCGATGATGTCGACCGCGACGGTAAAGCGATTGAAGATTTCGCCGTCCCCATCGCCAAACACCATCTGCGCGCCATTCCAGAAGGCGTTTTCGTAGTCTTCGCCGTAGTGCACCGTGCCGATCAGCGGCAAGCCGTACGCGTCGATCGAGTGGCGCTTGTAGATGTTCCAGAATAGTTTGTAGGTCGCGCCCAGGTGGGCATAGGCCTCGTCCACCGCGGGGTCGCCGCTGGGCCGCGCGCCTTCGGCCCGCACCAGCTTGCCGGGCAGCGTGGTGCTGTTGGCGGCGTCGTGGATGGCGCGGTCGGGCGAGCCCGCCGGCGCCGCGTGGCGCGTGGGCCCGAGGGTCGCGCGGGGCGGTTGTTCCGCCATCTCGCGCAGGCTGCGCTGTTGCTGATCGATGATCAACGTCTTGACGGCGGGCATGCTGACGCGCGCATCGGTGTGCTGCGCGAGGCGGTCCAGCATGTACGGCGGGACCACTCCGATCAGGGGAGCGGACTCGGAAGGACGTGGCATGGTCGGTCTCCGACAGGGGCGCCGGCAGCAGCGCCGGCGCGGGTCACGGATAACGTAGCAGATGGGGTGGCCCCGCGCGGTAACAGGATGCGGCGCGATGCGAGCCGGCAACGCGCGCGCCTCGACAGCGCGGCGCGGATCCGGTAGTTTTGCGCGCTTTCCTTGCTGCCGGACTTTTGCATGCCCTCATCCGACTATCGCATCACCTCCCTCACGCTGACCGACACCCACGTGCTGCTCACGCTGGCCAATGGCCGCGAGCTGCAGGAGCCGATCAGGCGCCACATCCGCCTGCATGAAGCCGAGCCGGCCGCGCGCGAGCAATGGCAGCTCGTTGATGGCGGGCATGGCGTCGTGTGGCCGGCCTTGCTGGCGCCGTCGCCGCAAGGCATGCTCAACGTCCACGATCTGCTGTGGGACCAGCGCTATGAGCAGGCGATGGCGGCCCTTCAAGCAGCGGATTGGAAGCTTGATCGATTGTCGGGCACGGACCAGGAACTGGTGGCGCTGTGGCGCATGGAAGCGGACATCAACAACGGCGGCTTCATGCAGTTCCTCTGCAACTGGGGAGACGAAACCTGCCAGTTGGCCCTGCAGGCGCTCAAGAAGATCGGGGCGGTGCACATGCTGGATGTGCTGTCCCGCATGCGAGGGCTGATCGACCGCTTCGCGGCCGCGCCGGAAGTGATCCAGCTCGATGACATCTACGGCGCGATGACTGACGTGGAACAGGAACAGCTCGAGGCGCTGGACCATGCATTCTGGGAGTATCCGGATCCGTTGGCGCGGCTTGGCTTGCGCTGGTACGGCGCCTGAACGCGCCCATTTTCGGGCGGGTGGAAACGTTCGGAAACGTATCGCCACATTACGTCGGAACGTCGCCGCGGCAGTGTTCCCGCTGCAAGATAGAATCCCGTCCTTCTTTCCCGGGGGGGACGCTCGATGCGGTATTTCCTGATCTTGGTGGGGGCGGCGGTGATCGCCTATCTGCTGGCGCGCGGCATTGCAGCGGTGCTCTCGGACCGTAAACGAACAAGAAACGACAGGGATTGGAAGTGAAAGTGAAGCCGACAGACATCCAGATGGTCAAGACGATCGGCGCGGTCAAGCCGCGCAACCTGAAATTCGCCGTTGGCACCGCGCTTCTCTTCATGCTGATCGTGTTTATCGCGATGGGCTCGTGGTTCCAGGTGGACCAGGGCGAGCGCGGCGTGGTGCTGCGCAACGGCAAGCTGGTGCGCGTGGCCGAGCCGGGCCTGGATTTCAAGACGCCTTTCATCGACAACGTGATGACGGTGTCCGTGCGCGACCACACCTTCGTGTTCGAAAAGCTCGAGGCCTACAGCTACGACCAGCAGCCCGCGACGCTGCGCGTGTCCGTCACGTATCGCGTGCCGCCCGAGGACGTGGCCGAGCTCTACGCCGAATACGGCACCATCGCCACTTTGCAGATGCGGGTGCTGGAACGTAAGACGCCGGACGCGGTGAAGAACGTGTTTGGCCAGTACACGGCCGTGCGCGCCATCCAGGAACGCCAGAAGCTCGGCCTGGACGTCAACGCCGCGGTCCTCAAGACGATGGAAGGCGCGCCGGTGCAGGTGGTGGGGGTGCAGATCGAGGAAGTGGGTTTCTCGCAGGCCTACGAGCATTCGATCGAGCAGCGCATGCTGGCCCAGGTGCAGATCGAGACGACGCGCCAGCAAAAGGAAACGGCGATGATCAATGCCGAGATCCAGGTGGTCAAGGCCAAGGCCGAAGCCGACGCCCAGCGCCAGCGGTTCACGGCGGAGGCCGACGGCATCCGCATGCGCGGCGAGGCCGAAGCGGCGTCGATCCGCGCCAAGGCCGAGGCGCTGGCCGCCAACACCAACCTGGTGAGCTTGAATGCCGTTGAAAAGTGGGACGGCGTGTTGCCGTCCACCCAGGTGCCGGGCGCGGCGCTGCCCTTCATCGGCATCAAATAATCGCGGCGTTTGAAAGCTGCGCCGGCAGGGCGGGGGCTTCCTGCCGCCGGCGCGCGAAATCCACGAGATGGTCTCCCGAGACCGCCTTGCTGTAGTACCAGCCCTGCACGATGATTTCCGCGCTGGACGCCAGCGCGGATAACTGGGCTTCCGTCTCCACGCCTTCGACGATGATCTGCAGGTTCAGTGCCTCGCAAAAGCGCAGCAGGCCGCTCATCACCAGCGCGCCGCGGTCATGGCCCTGCGCCAGCACGAAGCTGCGGTCGATCTTGACCGCGTCGATCTGGAACTGATGCAGGTAGCTCAGCGCCGAATAGCCCGTGCCGAAGTCGTCGATATACACGCGCGCGCCGATGCCGTGCAACCGGTCAAAGGCGGTGTGCAACGCGCCTGCGTCCTCGACCAGCGCGTCTTCCGTGAGCTCCACCGAGACCTGGCCCTGGGCCTGCTCCAGCACCTTGATCAGCCGGTCCAGGGAGGCGGGCGACGTCAGCGTTCCGCCGGTGACGTTGATGGTCATGGGTAGCGTGAAGCCTTGCGCGCGCCACGCCAGGCATTGCCGCACCGCCTGCCGCGCCACCCACAGGTCCACGTCCCGCATCAGGTCGGCCTGCGCCAGCCAGCGCAGGAATTCCAGCGGCGCCTGCTGCGTGCCTTCGGGACCGGTGGCGCGCAGCAGCGCCTCGCAGCCGGTGCACAGGCCCGTGCGCAGCGACACCTGCGGCTGGAATTCCAGGTAGAAGTCGTATTCGCTGATGGCGCGGATGCGCGAGACCTCGGCGCGGCGCCGCGCGCGGTTGGCGTAGGTGGACGCCACGGGATCATGGGCGTAGAGCAGCGATTCTTCCTGCAATTGCGGAAACGTGGTGTCTAGCGACTTGAAGTACACCGTGGAGTCGGCCGTGCGCTGGCGCTCCAGCGCGATCAGGCAGGGCGCATAGATGCACGCGCCCAGCGCCACCAGCGCCAGTTGTAACGCGATCCCGACCAGGTGCTCGCCAGCGCCCAGGTAGGCGTTGAACAGCACTGGCGAGGTCAGCGGCAGCGTGACCGTCGCGGGCGCGAGCCAGCCAAGCTGCACCACGGCCAGGGCAATGGTCACGTTGACCACGGGCGTGAGCACGAAGGGCAGGAGCAGCCGCGGGTTCAGGATGAGGGGCAGGCCGAACAGCAGGATCTCGTTGACGTTCAGCAGCGACACGGGGATGCTCGCCAGGGCCAGCACGCGCAGCGACTCGCTGCGCGAGAACAACAGGATGGCCACCACCAGCGACAGCGTCGCGCCGGATCCGCCGATGAAGGCGAACGCGCCCAGCAGCGTGCCGTTCAGCGCATACACGCTTTCGTAGCCCGCCGCGGCGGTGGTGGCGTTGAGCCGGGTCGCCTGGTCCAGCACGTCCATGATGGGCGCCATGGCATGGGCGCCATGGATGCCGAAGAACCACAGCAGCGAGTTCAGCGCGGCGACCAGGGCGCCGGAGGCGAACGGGCTGTCCAGCGACGCGAGGCTGAGCGGGATGTCGACCTGCGCGATGGCGGGAATGCGCAGGGCCGCGGACAGCACCGCCATCACCACGCCCGCCGTCAGCAGGCCCGGAACGATCATGTTCAGCGAGTCGCGGACGTTTTCGCCGACCAGGCCGTCCGGCGCCAGTTGCGTCCAGCGCCGGCGGTGCAAGCGGGCCATCAGGGGCACGGCCGCGATCGGCGCCAGGATCGCGATGAACAGCGTGAGCGTGGCCGCCGCCCGGGGATACGGCGCCAGCACGCTTTCGGCGATCACCACGTAGCACAGGCACAGCAGGGCCGTCGGCAGATGCGGGAGCCGGTGGCGGATCGACAGCATGTAGCCGATGGACGTGCCGGCCAGCAGCGGCATGATGCCCGAGAGCTTGCGGTGCAGGCCGGCCAGCAGATCGGCCAGGGCGTCGGGCAGCCCGAGCAGCCGGGCGCAGACCGACAGGACCAGGAACAGCGCGGACACCAGCAGGCACGGCATGACCCACAGCAGGCCCTCGCGGATCGCGCGCAGGGCATTGGCGCTTGCCAGGGCGGCCAGCCGATCTCTTGGGTAGTGCGGAAAGATCGTTTTCGGCATGGCCGTCGTTTGCCCGAGGGGCCCGGTCGCTCCACGTCCGCCGGGGGGTGTAAAAATCCGTTGCCGCATCCTAGCGCCTGTATTCGTGCTTTAGCAATCCGAAAGCCACGGTAGCCTAGGGATTCCCCTCTGCCGGGAATCAAAAATTCAGTCTTTTTGACAGGGGACAAGCGGGTCCGGACGCTATACGATCAAATGTGTCCCCGTTCCGCGCGGCCCGTCCGTCGTGACCCGTCCCGCGCGAATGGCGGACCCTAGCGCATAAGCTTCACCAGGAGGAGACCTGGATGTCTCAGTTGGATTGGACGCCCGGCGACACCGCGCCGGACCGTCAGGGGTATTACGAGACGCGGCTGGATACCGGCGGCACCGCGATTTCGCTCTACAGCGTGCTGGGCTGGATGCCATTGAAGACGCCGGGCAATCTGGTCAGCTGGCGCGCGCTGCCGCCCGCCGTCGAACGCGAAGAGGCCGAACGGCATCTGCAGGAAATACGCGCCGCGCAGAGCCACGTGCCCATGGATTACTGACGCGGCCGGGCGGGCAAGCGGCCCCCGGGGCGTCGCTGCGCCCAGCCGTGCCGGCACCGCGCCAGGCGGGCGCGCCTTGCAAAGACAAAATCCGCACCTATAATTGCGAATCGTTTTCATTTGTCTTGCCCGTTGGCGGCGACGCCGGGCCGCATCGCCATGCCATCCTCTTCCTACGCCTCTCGCGCAGAGGTGCAATCCGTTTACCAGGCCCATCACCAGTGGCTGCGCGGCGTGCTGCAGCGCAAGCTCGGCAACGCCTGCGACGCGGCGGACCTGGCGCATGACACCTTCGAACGCCTGATCCGCGCCAATGTGCGCGAGCCGCTGCTTGAACCCCGCGCCTATCTGCGCACGATCGCCACGCGCCTGCTGATCGGCCGGGCGCGGCGCGCGGCGCTGGAGGCCGCGTATGCCGAGACGCTGGCGCTGCAGCCGCCGGCGGTCGAGCCTTCCGTCGAGGCCCGGGCCCTGATCATCGAGGCGCTGACGCAGATCTGCGAACTGCTGGACTCCCTGCCGATGACCAGCCGGCGCATCTTCCTGATGGCCCAGATCGACGGCCTGTCGTACGCCGAGATCGGCGAGCGCCTGGGCCTCACGCCCAATGCCGTGCAGAAATCCCTGGCGCGCGCGCTGGTGCATTGCTATACGGCCGTCTACGGCTGAACGCCCGCGCCATGGATCACCTCCCGTTGTTGCGGCCGCATGCGCCTGAAGCCGGCGCGATCGATCCGAAAGTGATCCGGCAGGCCGCCGACTGGTGGGCGCGGCTGCGCGAAGACGCCAGCGCCGCCGAGCGGGATCGCTTCGAACACTGGCGGCGGGCCGATCCCGCGCATGAACTGGCCTGGCAGCGATTCTCCGCGCTGACGCGCGATGTGGCCGCGGGCGTGGCGCAGGCCGGACCGTCGGTGGCCTCGCGCACCTTGTTGCAGGCGCCGCTGATCCGGTCGCGACGCACGGCGATCCGCGCGATGGTCGCGGCGGTCGGCGTGGGCCTGGGGGCCTGGGCGGTGGGCGAGCGCGATGCCGTGCGCCGCTTGTCGGCCGACCTGCGCACCGGCACGGGCGAACGCCGGTCGCTGACGCTGCCTGACGGAACCCGGGTCGAGCTGAACGCCGGCAGCGCGCTGGACCTGCGCTATTCGGCGGAGCGGCGCGAACTGGTGCTGCTGCAGGGCGAAATCGGGATCGTCACCGCCCGCGACACGCTGGGGCGGCCCTTCACCTTGCGCACCCGCGGCGGGGTGCTCACGCCGGTGGGCACGCACTTTCTGGTGCGCGACCTGGAGGCCGGCCGCATGCGGGTCGCGGTGCTGGAAGGCGCGGTGGATGTGCGCGGCTTGGCGCCCGGCGATGCGCCGCGGCGCGTGCAGGCCGGCGAGCAGGCGGAGTTCTCCGCGAACGGGGCTTTCCAGTCGGGCCCCTTGGCGCCCGGCGCGTCCGCCTGGCTGCAGGGCATGCTGATCGCCGACGAAATGCCGTTGTCGGACTTCCTGGACGAACTGGGCCGGTACAGACCGGGCCTGCTGAATTGCACCGCCGAGGCGGCGGGCCTTCGCGTGGTGGGCGCGTTCCCGTTGTCCGACACGGACCGGGTCCTGGCCATGCTGCAGGAGATTCTGCCGGTTCGGGTGCGCCGCTATACCCGCTACTGGGTGACGGTAGGCCTGGCATGACCCGTGCCGCCGGCCTTTTTGTAACAGCAACGGCGGATATCCCGATCTCGCGCTTCATGTAGACAAAGCGGCCCGGTCACGCGGCTGCTGCGACCTTTCATGAGCCTGGGAATCCTTCGATGTCATCTCTTTCCATCCGCGCCGCCCGAGCCGCGGTGTCCGTCCGCCTACACCTGAGCCACGCGGCATTCGCCCTTGCCGCGCCCGTCGCCGTCGCGTCGGCCTGGCCCGCGGCGGCGATGGCGCAGACGCCCGGCGCCATTGCCTTCAGCGTCCCGGCCGGCCCGCTCAGCGCGGCGCTGGGGACGTTCGGCGCGCAGGCCGGCGTGATGGTGGCGTCGGACCCGGGCCTGACGGCCGGCGTGACGACGCGGGGCGTGTCGGGAGTCCATGGTGTCGATGCGGCGCTCGAACGCCTGCTGCTGGGTACGGGCCTGCAGGCCGTGGCGCGGGCCGAGGGCGGCTACCGCCTGCGGCAGGCTCCGGCGGCCGGCCCGACCGCGATGCTGGCGCCCGTCATGGTGACGGGCGACGCCACCACGACGGAGGGCACCGGTTCGTATACCTCGCCGGCCGTGACCATCGGCAAGACGGCGCAGGCGCTCAAGGACATTCCGCAGTCCATCACCGTGCTGACGCGCCAGCGCATGGACGACCAGGACATGACCAGCCTGCCGGACGCCGTCAACAACACGGTGGGCATGGTGGGCGTGCAGGGCGTGGGGGCGGGCGTGGCGATCAATGCGCGCGGCTTTCCGGTGGATCTGCTGCAGTATGACGGCGTGTCCTTGCTGCGCAACAGCTACAGCCTGGGCAACTGGGAGCAGGACTCCCTGGTGTTCTACGACCGCGTGGAAATCCTTCGCGGCGCGGCCGGCCTGCTGCAGGGCGCCGGCAGTCCGGGCGGCGCGATCAACCTGGTGCGCAAGCGGGGGGGATCCGAACCGTCCGTGGTCGTCACGGGCAAGGTGGGGTCCTGGGACCACTACGGCCTGACGCTGGATGCGGGCGGCCCCTTGAACGCGTCGGGCACGCTGCGCGGCCGCATGGTGCTGGACGAGGACCGGAGCCATTCCTACATCGACTATGTCTGGGACAGGACGCGCAACCTGTACGCCGCGCTGGACTATGACATCACCGCGGACACGACGGTGGGCCTGGGCGTCAGCAACCGGTACAGCCGCTCGCGTCCCATGTTCGTGGGCTATCCGCGCTTTGCCGATGGCGGCAGCATCGACCTGCCGCGCTCCACGTTCACGGGCTCGACCTGGAATCGCGCCACGAACGACCAGACCATCTTCAACGCGGACGTGACGCATCGCTTGAACGACGCGTGGCGCTTCAGGCTTGCCGGCGTGGCCATGCAAGAGGACAACACCACGGTGCACCAGCGCGCCGTGGGACCCGTGCAGCGCGACGGCAGCGACCTGGACTACGGCAATTTCGGCGTGGATTTCAAGAGCGAACAGCGCGCCATGGACATGTCGCTGGCCGGGGACTTCACCGCCTGGGGCATGGCGCAGGAAGTGGTGGTGGGGGCCAACTATTCCAAGCTCACCACGAACGACCGCTTCACGCGCGCCTGGCAGGGCGGCGGCAACATCTACGACATCGATCACCATCGTCCGTGGCAGGACATCGACAGCATCGTGGCCGCCAGCGGCTACGATTCGCGCAGCGCCTATGACATCCGCCAAAAGGGCATCTACGGCACTTGGCGCGTCAAGCCCACGGAGTCGCTCTCGCTGATCGGGGGCGGGCGCGTGGGCTGGTTCGACTACCGCTACAGCGGCGGCGGCAGCGCGACGACGTCGTCGACGTCGGGCCGCTTCATTCCCTACGCCGGCATCGTGTATGCGCTGAACGACAACTGGTCCGTCTACACGAGCTACACCACGGTCTTCGAACCGCAGACCGAGCGCACCGTGTCGGGCAGCCTGCTCGAGCCGATCGAAGGCAAGAACTACGAAGCCGGCATCAAGGGCGAACTGGCCGGCGGCCGGGTCAACACCCTGCTTGCCGTGTTCCGCTACGACCACAAGAACCGCGCCGTCAACGACTACGACGCCGGGTTTGCCTGCAACGGCTGGTATTGCTCGCGCGCGGCGGGCGAGGTGCGCAGCCAGGGCGTGGAGGCCGAGATCTCCGGCGAGGTCGTCCGGGGGCTCGAGCTGTACGCCGGCTATACCTACAACACCACCAAGTTCCTGTCGGACCCCGACAACCAGGGCAAGGTCTTCAATACCTGGACGCCCAAGCACATGCTGCGCCTGTGGGCCAACTACAGGCTGCCGGGCGCGTGGAACCGCCTGAGCGTGGGCGCGGGCGTCAATGCGCAGACGCAGACGATCAGCTCCGACCGTGAGTTCAAGTTGGCGGGATTCACGATCTGGAACGCGCGCCTGGGCTATCAGGCGACGCCGGAATTGAGCTTCGGGCTGAACGTGAACAGCGTGTTCGACAAGAAGTACTACGTGCCTTCCTACAACACCCTGGGGAGCAACAACTATTACGGCGAGCCGCGCAATGTGATGCTGACGGTGCGCTACGCGCCGAAGCTGTAAGGCTGTAGCCGGGGCTCGTGTATAACATCCCGGACGGCGCCGCCAATGCGCCGTGCGAGGAGATGATCTTGCGCGAGTTCGTGGCGACGTTCCTGGACGCGGGGGTGCTGGTGCTGGCGGTGCTGGCGTTCCTGCTGCCGGTCCTGTCCGTGCTGGCGCTGTGGCTGCGGGCGCGGCCCGAAAAATATCCGCGCCTGAACACGCCCGGCTGGCGCCGCGCCGGGGTCGCGGTGCTATGGCTGCCGTTCCTTGTCATGGCGGTATATGGCGGCGTCGCGTGGTGGGCGGCGCGGGTCTATGACCGCTATTACTTCTTTGGCCTCTTGATCTGTTTTGCCTGCCTGCTGTGCGCGATGCTGCTGTCGATGGGGGCCCTGTTCTGGATCTGGTCGGCGCGGCGCAGGCTGCCGGATTGACCGTCCCGCGCATCAGCGCATCAGCGCGTGCACCTCGCGCATCAGGTCGTCCAGGGTGTAGGGCTTGAGCAGCAGGGGGGCGCCTGACGCGGGTGCATTGGCGCCCTCGGCGCTTGCGCCATAGCCCGTGATGAACAGCACTTTCATGCCGGGCCGCAGCGCCTGGCCCATTTCGGCGACCCGGCGTCCGTTCATGCCGCCCGGCAGCGCCAGATCGCAGACCAGCAGATCGATCCGTGCGTTGGCGTTCAGGTGTTTGAGCGCGCTGGCCCCGTCGGTGACTTCGAGCACGGTATAGCCCATTTCTTTCAGGACTTCGGCCGTGACCTCGCGCACCGCGGCGTCGTCTTCGGCCAGCAGCACCGTTTCGCCCTGGGAGACCCGGGGCGGCTCGGCCGTTGCCGCCGGCAAGGCCGCCGGGGGCTCCATCGCCGCGCCGCCATGGCGCGGAAAATACAGGTCGATGTCCGTGCCCTGTCCCGGCTGCGAACGCACGTGCACATGCCCGCCCGATTGCCGGACGAAGTCGTGCACCAGCGACAGCCCCAGCCCGGTGCCCCGTTCGGCCGGCTTGGTGGTGTAGAAGGGCTCGAACATGCGCTGCACGATCTCGGGCGTCATGCCGCAGCCCGCGTCGGACACGCGCAGCAGGACGTAATCGCCGGCCTCCATCCCGACCGCGCGCGCGGCGTCGGCGGGCAGGGCGACGTTGCGCGTCTCAATGCACAAGGCGCCGCTGGAGGACATGGCGTCGCGGGCATTCAGGCACAGGTTCAGCAGCGCGTTCTCGAGCTGGTGCGAGTCGATCCAGACGGGCCACAGCCCGCGGTCGCACACCAGTTCCAGCGTGACCGCCGCGCCGGCGCTGCGCCGGATCAGATCCTCCATGTCGCCGATGACCTGGTTGATGTCCACGGCCCGGCGCTCGAGCGGATGGTGGCGGGAAAAGGTCAGCAGGCGGCGCGTGAGGACGCCGGCCTTCGTGGCGCTGCTTTTCGCCACCGCGATGTGGCGCTCCAGCTCGTTGAGCCGGCCCTGCGCGACGCGCTGGCTCAGCAGTTCCAGGCTGCCCGAAATGCCGGTCAGCAGATTGTTGAAGTCATGCGCCACCCCGCCCGCAAGCTGTCCCACCGCTTCCATCTTCTGGCTCTGGCGCAGCGCCTCTTCGGTCAGGCGCAGCGCGTCGGCCTGCGCCTTCTCGGCGCCGATGCGGGCAGTGGTCTCGATGACCGTGTCGATCATCCCGACCACCTTGCCGTCTTCGTCGCGCACCGGGCTATAGCAGAACGTGAAACTCGCCATCTCCGCGCGGCCGTAGCGCTGAATTTCCAGCGCGTAGTCTTCGATGAAGGTGGGCTCGCCCGCGAAGGCGCGTTCCGCGATGGGGCCGATCAGCGGCCAGGCTTCTTGCCAGACCTCGTTGAACGGGCGGCCCAACGCGTCCGGCTTGGCGCCCAGGATGGGCACGAAGGCATCGTTGTAGAGGGAGATCAGCTCGGGTCCCCAGACCAGGCAGGACGGGAACCGGGATGACAGCACCATGGCCACGGCGATGCGCAGGGAGGCGGGCCAGGTGGAGAGGGGACCCAGCGGCGTGGCCGCCCAGTCATGGACGCCGACCCGTACGCCCATCTCTCCACCGCTGGCAAGAAAACGAGGCATGGACGGGTCGTTCTGCATGGCGCTCATCTACGTGGCTGGAAGTCATCGATTCTATCCCACCGTCCCCCGGGGCGTGGGCACGCCAGCGCCGCTTGGCCGGCTCGTATAAAATAAAAATAATTCCTATTTGCATATGGTCCGAGGTGCGCCTTGCCTGCGCCGCAATCTTCCTGCGCCGATAACGTCACGAAGCTCTATCGAGAACACCACGGCTGGCTGGCGACTTGGCTGCGCGGGAAGCTGGGCAGTTCTTTCGATGCCGCCGATCTGGCGCACGACACGTTCGTGCGGCTGATGGCCGGACGGCGCAGGCAGGAGGCGGGCGCCGAGCCGCGCGCGCTGCTGACCCACATCGCCAAGGGCCTGGTGGCGGATCACTGGCGCCGCCGGGCGGTGGAAGACGCGTATCTCGCCGCGGTGGCGCAATTGCCCGCGGCCGAGGCGCCGTCGCCGGAAGCGCGCGCGCTCATCCTGGAAACGCTGCACGCCATCGATGCCGCCCTGCGTTCGCTGTCCGCCCGCACGCGCGAGGCCTTCCTGATGTCGCAGTTCGATGGCATGGGTTACGACGAAATCGCGCGGGCGCAGCGCGTGTCGCTGTCCACCGTGAAGCGCCGCATGCAGGCCGCGTTCGCCGCCTGCCTGATCGCCTACCAGGCGGACGCGCCGTGAACGCGGCCATCGATCCCGCCATCCTGAAGGAAGCGGCCGGCTGGCTGGTGCGCTTGCAATCCGAGACGCTGTCGGTGGCGGACCGCGCGGCCTTCGACCGCTGGCGCGCGCGCAGCGCCGCGCACGAAGCCGCCTGGCAGCGCGCCGAGGCGATGCTGCGCGGCTTCGGCCAGGTGCCGCCGCGCCTGGGCGGGCAGGCGTTGCGCCAGGCCGACCGCGCCGCACGCCGGCAGGCCTTGCGCGCGTTGGCTGGATTGCTGGTGCTGGGACCCGCGGCGTGGATGGGCGCGCGCGAACTGCCCTGGCGCGAATGGCGCGCGGACCTGCGCACGGCGACGGGCGAGCAGCGCCGCGTGGCGCTGGCCGATGGGACCGAGCTGGTGCTGAACACCGGCAGCGCCGTCGACGTCGACTACAGCCCCACGCAGCGTGTCCTCTGGCTGCGCGGCGGCGAAATCCTGCTGACGACGGGGCGCGACCCCGCGCCGGTCCATCGCCCCTTCGTCGTGCAGACCGCGCAGGGCAGCCTGCGCGCGTTGGGCACGCGCTTCCTGGTCCGGGAAGAAGGCAGCCGCGTCCGCGTCGCGGTGTTCGAGGGCGCGGTGCAGGTCCAACCCGCCCGGACGGATTCGGGCCTGGTGCTGGCGGCGGGCGAGCAGACCGTCTTCACCGTGCGCGAGGCCGCGGCGCCGGTTGCCGCCGACGGCGCGGCGGCGTCGTGGGCGGACGGCATGCTGGCCGCGCGCAATTGGCGGCTCGCGGATCTGGTGGATGAGCTGGGCCGCTATCGGCGGGGCGTGCTGCGGTGCGATCCCGCGGTGGCGGGGCTGCGGGTATCGGGCGCCTTTCCGCTGAATGACATCGACGCCAGCCTGCGCCTGCTGGAAAAGACGCTGCCGGTCAGGGTGAGCCGGATGACGCCGTTGTGGACGACGGTGGGGCCGCGCGCCGCGGTTACACATTAATCGCCAATGGCCTGACACTTTTTTCCGCTTCGTCCGGTGTACCGGGTGAACCGTCGCGACACGCGCGCCACCCCGACACCCACGAAGGATCGTTTCATGGTTATCCGAATCTCCCGATCGCCGCGCCCGCCCCGCGTCCGCGCCGTCCTGTCGCCCGCCGCGGCCCTGGTCCGCGCCGCCGGCCTGGGACTGGCGCTGCTGGCCGTGGCGGGCGCGCCGGCGCTGGCGCAGGCGGCCGAGCCCGCCGCTGCCGCCGCGCGCAAGTCGTATGCCATCGCGGCGGGCCCGCTGGGCGACGTCCTGGCGCAGTTCGCGGCCGCGGCGGGCGTGCCGCTATCGTTCGACCCCGCAATGGTCGCGGGCCTGCACAGCGACGGCCTGCAGGGCGCCTACTCCGTGCGCGAGGGCTTTGCCCGCCTGCTGGCCGGCTCTGGCGTTGCCCTGTCGGAACAGGGCGGCGGGGCGTATGCATTGCGCAAACTGCCGGCCGCCGCGGGCGAGGCCACCCTGCTGCCCGCGGTCACCGTGGATGGCGCGGGCGTGGGACCGTCCACGCTTCCGGTGGAATTCGCCGGCGGACAGGTCGCCCGCGGCGCCCGGCTCGGCCTGCTGGGCAACCGCGATGTGATGGACACGCCATTCAACGTCACCAGCTATACGTCCGACCTGCTGGCGAATCGCCAGGCCGTGACCCTGGCCGACGCGCTGACCGTCGAGCCGTCCGTGCGCTTTACCGGCCAGATCGGCGGCGTGACCGACTCGTTCTACATCCGCGGCTTTCCCATCGGCGAGGGCAACCTGGGCGAGATTGCGTTCGACGGCGTCTATGGCGTGGCGCCCAACTATCACGTCTTCACCGACTACATCGAGCGCGTGGAAGTGCTGAAGGGGCCGGCGGCGCTGCTGTACGGCATGTCCCCCAACAGCGGCGTGGGCGGCGTGATCAACATGGTGCCCAAGCGGTCGCTGCCCGACGACCTGACCCGCGTGTCGGCCGACTACATGGCCGATTCGCAATTCGGCGCCCGCGTGGACCTGAGCCGCCGCTTCGGCGACGCCGGCGAATGGGGCGTGCGGATCAACGGCATGCACCGGCAGGGCGATACGCCGCTGGACAACATGAATTCGCGCACGAGCATCGGCGCGCTGTCGCTGGATTACCAGGGCGAGCGGCTGCGCGCCTCGCTGGACCTGCTGACCCAGCATGAAAAGATCGACGCCCCGACGCGGCCGTTCCTGGTCGCGCCCGGCATCGCCGTGCCCCGCGCGCCCGATGGCCGCCGCAACGCCACGCAGCCCTGGGGCTGGTGGAAATCGGACGGCGAGTCGGCGCTGCTGCGCGTGGAGTACGACATCAGCGACCGCCTGACGGTGTTTGCCGACGCGGGCGGCTCGGACACCTTCGTCTCGCGCCTGTCGGACCAGACGCCCACCATCGTGAACGAAGCCGGCGACACCGTGGTGACGCCGAACAACTTCCGCTTCCAGGTCAACCGCAGCACCTACAACGCCGGCCTGCGCGCGCAGCTGGACACCGGGCCGGTGCGCCACGCGGTGACCGTCATGGGCAGCCTGTACAGCGATCGCAACCTGCAGGCCAGCGTGAACGGCACGCCGCTGACGTCCAACATCTACGATCCGATTACGCGTCCGGCGCAGCACATCCCCGCGCCGGCCAACGTGCCCAAGGTGTCGTCGTCCGACCTGTCCGGGCTGGCGCTGGCCGACACGCTCAGCATCCTGGACGATCGGGCGCAGCTCACGCTGGGCGTGCGCCACCAGCGCATCGAATCGCGCAACTTCAACGGCGCCACGGGCGTGCGCACCGTCAGCTACGACGAGAGCGCGACCACGCCGCTGGCCGGGCTGGTCATCAAGCCGTGGCGCAATGTCTCGTTCTACGCCAATTACATCGAAGGCCTAAGCAAGGGCGACGTGGCGCCAGCCACCGCGACCAATGCGGGCGAGGTCTTCAAGCCGTACAAGGCCAGGCAGAAGGAAGTGGGCGTCAAGGTGGAACTGGACAGCGCCATGGTGACGCTGAGTGCGTTCGAGATCACCAAGCCCAGCGGCCAGCTCACCAACGGCGTGTACGCCGCGGACAGCGAGCAGCGCAACCGCGGGCTGGAGCTGAACGTGTCCGGCGAGCCGCTGCGCGGCCTGCGCCTGCTGGGCGGCGTGACTTTCCTGGACGGCGAGCTCACGCGCACCAACAGCGCCGCCACGCGCGGCAATCGGCCGGTGGGCGTGCCGACCGTCGCGGTCAACCTGGGCGCCGAATGGGATACGCCGTGGGTGGCCGGGCTGACGCTGACCGGGGGCATGATCTACACCGGCCGCGAATACATCAACCAGGCCAACACGCAGTCCGTGCCGTCATGGACGACCTTCGACCTGGGCGCGCGCTACGCCGTCAAGGTCCAGGGCAAGGACGTCACCCTGCGCGCCAACGTGGTCAACGTGTTCAACCGCGCCTATTGGTCGGGGGTGGCGTCGTACGGCACGATTTCCCAGGGCGTGCCGCGCACGGTGATGCTGTCGGCGTCGATGGATTTCTGAGGGCGGCGCTCAGGCCTGGCGGCGGGCGAACACCATGCACACCGGGCTGCCGACGCGCAGTTCGTAGCCGTCGCGCACCAGCGTGCCGTCGGCCGGGTTGACGTGGAAGCGCTGCAGGGTGTCGCTGTCTTCGTTCAGCGCGAACAGGAAGCGGCCGTCGGGCGACAGCGTGCAAAACCGGGGCGTTTTGCCGTGGGTGTGGACGTGCTGCAGCGGAGCCAGCCAGCCGCTGGCCGGATCCACGCGGAAGACGGCGATGCTGTCGTCGCCGCGGTTCGACGCATAGAGGTGCAGGCCGTGCCGGGCCATAGCGATGCCGGCGGCCCGGCTGTTGCCGGTATAGGTGTCGGGCAGGGTGGTCAGCACCTGGAAGGGGCGTAGCGCGCCTGCCTCGAGCGTGTAGGCGGCGACGGTGTTGTCCAGTTCATTGACCACGTACAGCCAGCGTCCCGAAGGGTGGAAGACGGCGTGGCGCGGCCCGGCGCCCTCACGCGTGGCCGCGACGCAGGCCGGTTCCGCGCTGACGCCGTCCACGTCCAGCCCGTAGAGGAAGACGCGGTCCAGGCCCTTGTCCGGCACCACCACGTAGCGGCCGGACGGATCGACCAGGTTGTAGTGCGGCTTGGCGTGGGGCTGTTCCTTGCGGTGCGGGCCGGGTTCGCCGGCCAGCGCGACAGTCTGCGACACGGGGGCGAGCGAGCCGTCGGGGGCGACGGGCAGCACGGCCAGGGCGCCAGTCAGGTGGTTGGACACCATCAGGTAGCGGGCCGCGGGTCCCAGCGCCAGGTGCACCGGATTGCGGCCCTCGCAGGCCTGCATGCGCCACGGCTTCAGGGCGCCGTCGCGCGTGTCGCGATGCAGCGCGCTGACTTCGCCGCTGTCGCCGTGCACGGTGTAGAGCACGGGCAGCGTCGGGTGCGCCAGCAGATAGGACGGGTTGATCAGGCCGCCCACCACCTGCGTGAGCGTCAGCGACCCGGTGTCGGGCGCGTAGTCGAACACGCTGATGCCGTCGCCGCGGGCGTTGCGTTCCCGGGTGGTGCGGGAGCCGATGTAGACGTGCATGGCGCAAACCTCTTCTTGTCGATGGTGGGAAAAGGCCGCGCCGCGCGGCCTAAGAAGCCAGGATGCCGCTGATGCGGGCCAGGTTGTCCAGCGTGCTGCGCAGATGGCTGGCCAGCGCCTCGGCCGCGTCTTCGTTGCGCTCGCGTTCCAGCAGGTCGAGGATGGCCAGATGCTGGTCGCAATGCTGCTTGTAGCGGCTGCGGTCCTGCATGGACCGGTATGACAGCAGGCGGCGCACGCGGTTGACGCGCCTGATCGTGTCGATGAAGAACGGATTGCCGGACGCTTCCACCAGCGACTCGTGGAAGCGCACCCCGCGGTCGTGGAGCTGATCGGCCGTATCGGTTGCGATGCCGCCTTCCAGCAGGTGCATTTCCGCCGCGCGGCAACGCGCCAGCACCTGCTTTTCGATGCGGAACCCCGGTTCGAGCAGCGCGGCCGGTTCCAGCGCCAGGCGCAGCCGATAGGACTGCAGCAGGCTGTCGGGCGTGGTCATCATGGACGAGAATTCCCAGCCGTAGCCGGGCCGGCGCTGGGCCCAGCCTTCGTTCGAGATGCGCGCCAGCAGGGCCTGGACCTGCGCGTTGGTCAGCGCGTAGCGCGTCCGCAGCTGAGCTTCGCTGCATTGCATGGGCAGCGCGCCGCGCAGGAGCTCGTCGGCCAGCCTGAAATAGCTTTGCGTCACAATATCGTCCGCCGCCGGGGGCGCGAGGTCGGCGGGGGCTTGATCCATCGCGTCGAAATCCCGCAGCAGAAAATAGCCGCGATTGGGCTTGCGCGCCACGACGCCGTGCTGCTCCAGGATGCCCAGCGCATCATTGACCGGCGACCGTGAAAGCCGCAGCCGGTCGGCGATCTGCTGCGCCCCGAGATGGGCCCCTTCGGGCAGGCGGTCTTCCTGGATCAGCTCGAGGATTTTCGTGACGGTATTGGTTTGCGCGCTCATGGGCGATTGACGGCCGAGGACAGGGTGTCCGACAGGATAGCGGGAATGACTCCGCCCATCCGCAACAGCCGGATCTCCAGTCCGGTCTCGACGGCGGCGGTCGCGCTCAGCGCCTCGATGCCGCCGGCGGCGCGCAGGATGCGCACCGGCACGCCGGCGCGGGGCGTCAGCGCCGCGGCCTGGGCATCGATCTCGATCCGGTCGCCCGGAGCCAGCTGCAAGGTGGCGGGCGTGACGCCGGCCGGCAGGCGCAGCGGCAGGATGCCCATGCCGATCAGGTTGGACCGGTGGATGCGTTCGAAGCTGACCGCCAGCACCGCGCGGATGCCCAGCAGGCGCTGGCCCTTGGCCGCCCAGTCGCGCGACGACCCGGTGCCGAAGCGTTCGCCGGCCACCAGCACGACGGGCTGCGACGCCTGGGCATAGTGCGCCGCGGCTTCCCAGATCGGCTCCAGCGTGCCGCTCGGCACGTGCAGCGTATGGCCGACGGGGGCGTCCGGGCACAGCAGGTTGCGCAGGCTCTTGCTGTAGAAGGCGGCGCGCATCATGACCTGCCAGTTGCCGCGGCGCGACGCGAACACGTTCAGGTCGTTGCGGTCGTCGCCGCGTTCGACCAGGAAGTCCGCGATCAGGCTATCCGGGGGAATGGCACTGGCGGGCGAGAGGTGGTCGGTGGTCACATCGTCGCCCAGCACCAGCAGCGGATGCGCGACGTAGCGGCCAAGCTGGCTGCCCGCGTCGATGCTGGCGAACGGCGGCCGGCGCAGGGCGGTGGACGCGTCGTCCCACGGAAACCGCGCCGAGTCCGGGGATTGCAGCGCCTGCCACGCGGGGTTGGCGCTGGCGATCTTGAAGGCCGCGCGGTAGTCGCCGGGCCGCAGCCCCGCCGCCAGCGCCGCGTCGATGTCCGCGTCGGGGGGCCACAGGTCGCTCAGGTAGACGGCGCGGCCGTCGGGGGCGACCTGCACCGGTTCGCGGCTCAGGTCTTTCTCGGCGTCGCCGGCCAGCGCGAAGGCAACCACCAGGGGCGGCGACATCAGAAAGCCCAGGTCCAGGTCGGGGTGGATGCGTCCGGTGAAGTTGCGGTTGCCGGACAGCACCGCGACGGGGTGGACGGCGCCCGCGGCCATGGCGTCGCGCATGGCGTCGGGCAGCGGCCCCGAATTGCCGATGCAGGTGGTGCAGCCGTACCCAACGATATCGAAGCCCACCGCGGCCAGGTCGTCCAGCAGGCCGGCGCGCGCCAGGTAATCGGCGGCGGCCGGCGAACCGGGACCCAGCGAGGTCTTGACCCACGGCGCGGCCCGCAGGCCCGCCTGGCGCGCCTTGCGGGCAAGCAGCCCGGCCGCCATCAGCAGGCGCGGGTCGGACGTGTTGGTGCAGCTAGTGATCGCGGCGATGGCGATGGCGTGCCGAGGCAGCGCGCCGTGCGCGCGCGGCGCGAAGGCGAGGCCGGCCAGGATGTCGCGGGTGTCGCCGTACGGATGCAGGTCCTGCGGCCGCCGGGGGCCTGCCACGTGCATCTGCACCGCGTCCAGCGCAATGTCGACCACGCGGCTGTAGCGGGGTTCGGCGGCCGGGTCCAGGGCGAAGCCGGTCCGTTCGGCGTAGGCCTGGATCCGCGCGATGTGCGCTTCGGTGCGGCCCGTCTGCCGCAGGTAGGCCAGGGTTTCGGCGTCGATCGGGAAGTAACCGGTGGTCGCGCCGTATTCGGGCGCCATGTTGGCCACCACGCAGCGACTGCCCGCCGGCAGCGTGGCGGCGCCAGGGCCGAAGAACTCCACGAACTCGCCCGACACCTGGATGGCGCGCAGGCGCTGCGTCACGGTCAGGGCCAGGTCGGTCGCGGTGACGCCCGGCCCGAGCGCGCCGGTCAGCCGGACGCCGATGACGTCCGGGACGCGCAGCATCGTGGGCATGCCGAACATGACGGTCTGCGCTTCCAGGCCGCCCACGCCCCAGCCCAGCACGCCGATGCCGTTGATCATCGGCGTATGGCTGTCGGTGCCGATCATCATGTCGGGATAGAGGGCGATGCCGTCTGCGCCGGGCTGCTGGCAGACCAGTGTGGCGAGCTGCTCCAGGTTGATGGTGTGCATGATGCCGGTGCCCGGCGGATGGATGCGCACGTTCGTCAGCGCCTTGGACGCCCAGCGCAGAAAGCGGTAGCGCTCCGCGTTGCGGCGCAGTTCCAGGTCCAGGTTGAGAGACGCCGCGTCGGCGCGGGCATAGGCCTCGACCGCCAGAGAATGGTCCACGGACACGTCTACAGGCAGCACCGGATTGAGGACGGCGGGGTCGACGCCAGCCTCGGCTAGCGCGTCGCGCATCGCGGCGATGTCTACCAGCGCGGGCGTGCTGGTGGTGTCGTGCATCAGCACGCGCCCCGGCTGGAAGGCGATCTCGGCTTCGCTGGTGCCGTGCTCCAGCCAACCGAACAGCGCGGCGACGGCCGCGTCGCGCTCCGCGCCCTGCATGTTGCGCAGGGCGTTTTCCAGCAGCAGGCGCAGCACGACGGGCAGCCGGAAATAGTCCGCGCCGTACTGGGCGGGCAGGTCCGGATAGGTGTAGCGCACGCCATCCAGGACGAAGCTGGCGCGGGGCAGCGGGGCATTGGTGTTTTCCATAGCTGCCAGTTTTGCATATTGCATCTATAAAATGCAATTAAGTAAAAACCCGGCCGTCAATGAAACCGGCCTCACAGGAGAGAGACATGTCCCCAATCCGTACCCTCGCCGCCGCCGCGGTCCTGGCGCTGGCCGCTTCCCCGCTCTATGCCGCGGACCCGCCTTCGGGCCGCCCCGTCACCCTGATCGTGCCTTTTGCTGCCGGCGGCGGCGTGGACAGCATGGGCAGGTTGCTGGCCGAGCGCCTGCGCAGTGAACTGCCGCAGGGCGTGGTGGTGGAGAACAAGCCGGGCGCCAGCGGCATGCTGGGCGCGCAGGCGGTCGTGCGGTCCGCGCCGGACGGCGCGACGCTGCTGCTGGGCTCCGCCGGCGAAACGGCCATCAACCCCCTGGTTTTCAAGGGCAAGATGCAGTACCAGCCGGACAAGGACCTGGCGCCGATCGCGCTGATCGCCCGCGTGCCCAATGTGCTGGTCGCCAATCCCAAGCTGCCGGTGGCCAATGTGGAACAACTGGTGGCCTATGGCCGTGCCAATCCGGACAAGCTGACCTACGCGACCAGCGGCGTGGGCAATCCGCAGCACCTGAACGGCGAACTGCTGCAGTCGCTGGCCGGGATCAAGATGGTGCACGTGCCGTACAAGGGCGCATCGGCCCAACTGGTGGATGTGGCCGCGGGCAGCGTGGACCTGACTTTCGTCAGCCTGGCGGGCGCCTTGCCGTTCATCAAGAGCGGCAAGGTCAAGCCGCTGGCGGTCACGTCCGCAAAGCGCGCCTCGTTTGCGCCGGATATCCCGGCCCTGGCGGAGTACGCGCCGCTCAAGGACTATGCGCTGGAAAACTGGTTTGGCGTGTTCGTGCCGTCGGGAACAAAGCCCGAGGTGCAGCAGAAGCTGGCCGCGGCGATCGGGCGCAGCCTGAAGGACGAGAAGTTCGTGGCCAGTATCCGCGAACTGGGCGGCGAAGTGCAGCCCATGAGCCAGGATGAGTTCCGCGCCTTCATCAAGGCGCAGACTGACGTCTTCGCCAAGGTCGTGGCCGACGGCCACATCACGGCGGAAAACTGATCTCGGCGCAGGTAATGCCGGCTAGCGCGTGACGGCGTCCAGCGCGCTCAGGGCAGGGGGGATCAGGGCCAGCAGCCGGCCCTTGCCCACGCCGTCGCGGGCTTGCACCGACAGCCCGTGCAGCACCACCGCGTAGTAGTCGCCCAATGCCTGCACGTCGGTGCCGGGCTTCAGTTCGCCCGCCTGCAGCGCGGACTCCAGCCGGTCGATGATGGACTGCGTGCGCGCCTTGCGATGCGTCGTCAGCCACGCCATGACTGCCTCGTTTTCCGCGGCGTAATTGGTGGCGGCCGAGACCACCATGCAGCCTTGAGGGCGGCCGCGTTTCGTGTAGGTGGCCACGGCTTCGCTCAGCAGCTTCTCGATGGCGTCGCGCACGCCCTCCGCGCCTTCCAGCGCCTTCTCGGCGAACGCGCCATCGCCCGCCTCATATCGCGCCACCGCTTCGCGGAACAGGTCCTGCTTGGACCCGAACGCAGCGTAGAGACGCGCCGACGCCAGGCCCGTCGCCGCCACCAGATCCGCCATCGACGTGCCTTCGTAGCCTTGCTTCCAGAACGCCAGCATCGCCTGCTGTAGCGCCAGGTCGCGGTCGAATTCTCTGGGTCTGCCTGCCATGTCGATCTCGGTGCAATGAACTGGCGAGCAGTGTAGCGCGGCGGCCCTCGGCGGCATCGCGACGCCGCGGACTTTCGCCGGTTTTCCTTTACCGCCAGTTGCAGCGCCGCCGCATATCGCCTATTCTTTGTCGGTCGACAAACAATTGAAATGGAAAGTCATGCAAACGATAAAAGGTCCCAGCCTGCACCTGGCGCAATTCAGCGATGCCGCTGCCCCGTTCAACAGCCTGCCCGCCATTGCGCAATGGGCGGCGGACGTGGGTTTCAAGGCGCTGCAGATTCCGGCGTGGGACAAGCGCTTCTTCGATGCCGCCACGGCGGCGGCCAGCCAGGACTATTGCGATGAGATCGTGGGCACCCTCGCCGACCACGGACTGGTGATCAGCGAATTGACCAGCCATATCTTTGGCCAGCTCCTGGCCGTGCATCCGGCCTACGACGCCATGGTCGATAACTTCGCGCCCGTCCAGGCGCGAGGCAATCCGCAGGCAAGGACGGCGTGGGCGAGGCAGGGGTTGTTGGACACGGCGCGCGCCTCCAGAAGGCTGGGCCTGACCGACATGGGCACGTTCTCGGGGTCGCTTGCCTGGCCCTACCTCTTCCCGTTTCCGCAACGGCCGGAAGGCCTGATCGAGACGGCGTTCGACGAGCTTGCCAGGCGCTGGCGTCCTGTGCTGGACGAATGCGACGCCCAGGGCGTGAATCTCTGCTTCGAGATCCACCCCAGCGAGGACCTGCACGACGGGATCACGTTCGAAATGTTCCACGAACGCGTCGGCGGCCACGCGCGCTGCGCCATTCTTTTCGATCCCAGCCATTTCGTGTTGCAGCAGCTGGACTACCTGCAATACCTGGACATCTACAAGGACCACATCCGCATGTTCCATGTGAAGGACGCGGAGTTCAATCCGACGGGCCGGCAGGGCATCTACGGCGGATACCAATCGTGGATAAACCGGGCGGGGCGGTTCCGTTCGCTGGGCGACGGCCAGGTGGACTTCAAGGCGATCTTCTCGAAGCTGGCGCATTACGACTATCAGGGCTGGGCCACGCTGGAGTGGGAGTGCTGCCTGAAGGACCAGGAGACGGGCGCACGCGAAGGCGTGGACTTCATCAACCGCCACATCATTCCGGTCACGTCGAAGGTATTCGACGATTTCGCCGGCGCCGCCATCGACAAGCAACAGATCAATGCCCTGCTGGGCATCGCGTAAGCGGCGAACGCCGCATCAGGAACCGCAGCAATGACGCATCAGAATTCCGCCTTTAGCGCCTTTAGCGCCTTCACGCATCAATACGTCAACGTGAATGGAAACCGCATCCACTGCGCCGTCGCAGGCAGCGGCACGCCCGTGCTGCTGATCCCGGGCTGGCCCCAGACCTGGTACACCTGGCGCCACATCTTGGCGGCCCTGGCCCAGGCGGGCTACCAGGCGATCGCGGTGGATCCGCCCGGCACGGGCGACTCGGATCGCCCAACAGAAGGCTACGACACGGGCGCAGTCGCCGCGACGCTGCACCAGTTGATGTCGCAACTGGGCCATGCCCGGTATCAGGTGGTGGGCCACGACATCGGCATGTGGGTGGCGTATGCCCTGGCCAGCGACTTCCCCGCCGCCGTGAGCCGGCTGGCGCTGACCGAGGCGGTGATCCCGGGCCTGGCGCCCGCGCCCACGATCTTCGCGCCGCCCGAAGAGAACATTTTCCTGTGGCACTTCATGTTCAACCAGCTGCACGATCTGCCCGAGACGCTGATCGCGGGAAAGGAACGGGCGTATCTGACGTACATGTTCGACAAGTGGTCGCACCGCCGCGACCGCGTCGCGGCCGAAGTCTATATCGAAGCCTATTCCGCGCCGGGCGGATTGCGGGGCGGGTTCTCCTACTACCGCGCGATTCCCGAGACCATCCGGCAGAACGCGCTGCGCGCGGCGCGCAGGCTGGAAATGCCCACGCTGGCCATCGGCGCCGAACACGCGACCCGGGACGCGCCGCTCATCACCATGCGTGAGAACGCCAGCGACCTGCGAGGCGCGATCATTCCCGACTGCGGACATTTCGTCACCGAGGAATGCCATGAGGCCTTTCTGGAGATCCTGCTGCCGTTTCTGTCGCCGCTGGGATGAGCGCCTATGGCGCGTCGTGCAGCATCAGGTCGAGCCCCAGGCGTTCGCCGCGGCGCACACGGCTGATCGCCAGACGGTCGGTGACGCGATAGGCGCCGTGCCCGCCCTGGGCGGGCCGGTGCGATGTCGCGATTACCGCAGCGTCGCCCAATTGCAGGGGCAGGACCATCGGGCGCGATTGCATGCGCGGGCGCTGCTCGGTCATCACGACTTCGCCGCCTGTGTAGTCCTGGCCGGGTTCCGACAGCAGGGCGATCAGTCGCAGCGGAAACACGCCGTCGCCGTCGGCGTGCATCAGCAGGGGCTGGTAATCGTCGGCGCGCAGCCGCTGGATGGCGGACAGCGCGCGGCGTTGGCCTGCCTGGCTGTTCCGCTGCGTGTAGGCGTCCAGGTCGTCGGGATAGGACGTGTCCACACCCAGCGCCTTCGCCCAGGCCCGCGCGACCGGAAGAAGATGGCGGTGCAGGTCGGCGCGCAACTGACGCAGCGGCGCAGGCAGGGGATCGGGCAGCGCGTATTGGTCGCCGTGGCCCGCCTGCGCGGGCGCCGGGCGCGCGGCGGCAATCGCGTCCCGCGCCCAGGGGCGCACATCGCGGGGGTCGAACAGCCCGGGCAGCAACGCCCAGCCCTGGGCATCCAGCTCGCGCGCGATGCGGGGCCAGTCATAGGTGTTCAGCGGCTGGAAGGGGAGCGTGGTCATGGTCAAGGTGCAAGGTGCGCGGCTTTGCAGCCTAGCGCAAGGCCGCGCGCCGCCGCACTCCGCTGCTTGCTGCCGGACCGCCTTTCCGCCGGGGGCGGCAGCGGGCTTGAAGTATGCTTGTCCGCTTCATGGATATTCCCGATGCTTTCCGCAATGACTGATTTTCCCTTTGACGCCGTACTGTTCGACTGCGACGGCGTCCTGGTCGATTCCGAACCCATCACCAGCCGCGTGCTGACCGAGATGCTCAATGAACTGGGCTGGGGCATCACGCATGCGGAGACGATGGAGATTTTCACCGGAAAGGCGGTCAAGGACGAGTTGCCGCTGATCGAGGCGCGTACCGGCGCCCGGATCTCGCCCGCATGGTTCGACCAGTTCCGCCAGCGCCGCAACGACGCGCTGGACCGAGACCTGCTTGAAATCCCCGGCGCGCCGGACGCCGTGCGCGCCCTGCACGAGGCGCTGGACGGCCGCATCGCGGTGGCCTCGGGCGCCGACCGCCGCAAGGTGGAACTGCAGCTGGCCAAGGTGGGAATCGCCGACTGCTTCGGCGGCCGGGTGTTCAGCGGTCACGAAATGCCGCGCAGCAAGCCGTTTCCGGACGTGTACCTGGCCGCCGCGCAGGCGCTGGGCGTGGATCCGCGGCGCTGCGCCATCGTCGAAGACACGGTGACCGGCGCCACGGCGGGCGTCGCTGCGGGCGCGACGGTGTTCGGCTACAGCCCGGACGCCAATGGCCACAGCGGCGCGCAGGCGCTGCGCAGCGTGGGCGTGTCGCACGTCTTTACCGACATGCGCCAGTTGCCGGCGCTGCTGGCGGGCTGGCAGGCGGCGGCTGCCTGACGCCAGCCGGCCGGCGCGGGCCTCAGCGCCCGTGCGCGGCGTATTGTTCGCCGCCGTCCAGGTCGATCACGGTGCCGCTCAGATAGCCCGCGCGGGGCGAGGCCCCGAACACGATCATGTCGGCCACCTCGGCCGGCTCCATCAGCCGCCCGAACGGCAGGTCCGACAGCGTGTCCTGCCACCGCGATTCATCGCCCCAGCGCGCCTGCGCGCGCTGCCGCGCCAAGGTCAGCACGCGGTCGGTGCGCGTGCGCGACGGATTGACGCCGAATACCCGTACGCCGTGGCGCGGCGATTCCCCGCCCAGCGCCCGCGTGAACGCGATGAGCGAGGCGTTGGCCGCCGCGCCGCAGATATAGTCCGCGCGCGGGGCCGAGCCCGCCATGCCGATGATGTTGGCAATGACGCCCGACCCCGCCTCGCGCATCCGGGGGTAGTAATGGCGCGCCAGGCCGATGTAGCCATGCACCTTCAGTTCCCATCCCGCGCGCCAGCGTTCGTCCTGCACCTGGTCCAGCGCCCCGCCCGGCACCGCGCCCGCATTGTTCACCAGGATGTCGACGGGGCCGGCCTCTTTGCACAGGCGTTCCGCCGCGCCGGGCTGGGCCAGGTCCAGCGTGACCGCATCGGCCTGCCGGCCCGTCTGCTCGCGGATCGCCGCGGTGGCGCCATGCAAGGCGGCGTCGTCGCGCGCGACCAGTATCGGCTCGGCGCCTTCCCGCGCGAAGGCGATCGCGCAGGCCAGGCCGATGCCCTTGGAAGCGCCCGTGATGAGCACGCGTTTACCCGCCAGCTGCAAGTCCATGTGGAGCTCCTGTCGATGCGCGCCGGCCGGCGCGGCCATGCAGGAGTTGTAAACCGGATGGGGGGCGCCGTGTCGGCTTGAGATGCGACAGAATCAGACACGCGGGACGTCCGCCGTGATCGCCGCGCCGCCTGCTATGCTCGGTGCTTCACGGCTCCAAGGAATCGTCGATGGCGGAAATCTGGCTGGAAATCTGGACCACGGTGCGTAGTGAATTCGCCGACATCCCCGACGTGGGCGAGGCGACGCGCATCGTGCTCCGTTTGGGCATGGCCGTCCTGCTGGGCGGTCTGCTGGGTTACGAGCGCGAACTCAAAGGCAAGGCAGCCGGCTTGCGCACGCATATGCTGGTGGCGCTGGGCGCGGCGATCTTCGTGCTGGTGCCGCTGCAGGGCGGCATGGACGTCGGCGACCTGAGCCGCGTGCTGCAGGGCGTCATCGCCGGCATCGGCTTTCTGGGCGCGGGCGCCATCATCAAGCTGGGGCAAGAGCGTGAAATCCACGGTCTCACCACCTCGGCCAGCATCTGGATGACGGCCGCCATCGGCGTGGCCGCGGGCATGGGGCGCGAGGCCACCGCCTTGGTCAGCACCCTGATTGCCCTGTTCGTGCTGGCCGTGCTGCGCCGCGTCGAGGCGCGCATTTCCGCCGGGCAGGACAAGAGCGTGATCTCGACGGGCGGCAAGTAGCCCGTTCAGCTGCCGCCCGATACCTCGATGAACGAGCCGCTGGTATAGCCGGCCTCGTCCGAGAACAGCCACATGACCGCGCCGGCCACCTCCTGGACGGTGCCGCCGCGGCGCAGCGGAATCACGCTCTTGAGCCGGTCGACGCGGCCGGGTTCGCCGCCGCTGGCGTGCATCTCGGTGTAGATCGTGCCGGGGCGCACGCCGTTCACGCGGATGCCTTCGGGCGCGACTTCCTTGGACAGGCCGATGGTCAGCGTGTCCATCGCGCCCTTGGACGCCGCGTAGTCCACGTATTCATTCGGGGAGCCCAGGCGCGCCGCGGCCGAGGACACATTGACGATGGCGCCGCCCTGGCCGCCATGGCGCGGCGACATCCGCCGCACCGCTTCGCGCGCGCACAGGAAGGCGCCGACGACGTTGGTGGACAGCACCCGGTGCAGGCGGGCGGCGTCCATTTCCTCGACGCGCATCTGCTTTTCCAGGATGCCGGCGTTGTTGACCAGCGCATCGATCCTGCCCAGGCGCTCATCCAGCGTGCGGAACATGCGCATCACCTGATCTTCCTGCGCGACGTCGCCCTGGATGGCGATGGCCGTGCCGCCGTCGCGCTGGATCTCGTCCACGACGGCCTGGGCGGCATCGGCATTCGCGTGATAGTTGACGCCCACCGCGTAGCCGCGGCGGGCGGCCAGCTTGGCGACGGCGGCGCCGATACCGCGGCTGCCGCCCGTGACCAGCATGACTTTGGACATGGTTTTCTCCTGTTCTGGCCTTGCGTGTTACGGCCTCGCGCATCGGGGGCGAACGCACTGGGTCTCAAATACCCCGGCCTCAAATACCCCGGCCTCAAATACCCGGACCTCATGGATGCGGGCCTTATTTATCCGGGCCCCACCTTAGCAAAGGCCGGCATTCAGATCCATACGTCGTTGGGCGCGCTGCGCGGCCCGCCCTGGTCGCCGGTGTTGACCACGCCGCGCGGCTCGATCAGCATGACCTGGACTTCCTCGGGCGCACAGGGCTTGTGCTCCACGCCCTTGGGAATCACGGTCATTTCGCCGGGGCCCAGGTCGATCTCGCCGTCACGCAGCGCGATGCGCAGCCGGCCCTGGATGACGATGAAGGTCTCGTCCGTGTCGGCATGCGCGTGCCAGACGAACTCGCCTTGCAGCTTGACGAGCTTGAACTGGTAGTCGTTCATCTCGGCGATGACCTTGGGCATCCAGTGTTCCTGGATCAGCGCCAGCTTGGCGGCAAGATTGATGGGGTGCGGGGAAGGCATGGAGGCGTCGCCGTGGGGTGGGAAAGACCTCACGATACGCCCGCGACGAGGGCCCGTCTTGTACGATCGAGCAGGTTTTGGCGGCGCCGCGCGTCAGGCCCGCAGCATCCGCCGCCAGCGGTCGGGCGGCATGCCATACGCCTGCACATGGCGGCGCGTGAGGTGGCTTTGATCGGTGAATCCCGCGTCCGCCGCGGCCTGCGCCAGCGGGCTGCCCGCCGCGATGAGGCGGCGCGCAAGGTCCAGGCGGCGCAGCATCACGTAGCGATAGGGGCTGGTGCCGAACAGCGCGCGGAAATCGCGCGACAGGCGCCAGCGGTCGGCGCCCGCCGCGCGCGCCAGGTCGTCCAAGGTGATTGCCTGGCCCAGCGAGGCGTGGACGTACTGCCGCGCGCGCTCGGCCGCGGCATGGTCGGGCAGGCGCCGGCCCGTCTTGCGGCCTGCGGCCGCGCACAGCGCGTGGGCCAGTTCGAAGAGGGCGTCGTCCTCCTGCAGCGGATCGATGGCCTGGCCCGTGGCCTGCAGCAGGGCGTCGCTGGCCGCGTAAAGCCGGGGATCGTCGCTGATGCCGTCGCGGATGAAAGGCAGCGGCCGGCCGCCCAGGATCTGCTGGATGAGAGCCGGCTCCACGTAGATCATGCGGTAGTGAAAGCCGGCCTCGGTTCCGGCCTGGCCGTCGTGGGCCTCGTCCGGATGCAGCACGAGGGTGCCGCCCGGCAGGCTGTGCCGCAGCCCGCGCCGGTAGTGAAAGCTTTGCACGCCCGCCAGCGTGCGCCCGATGGCGTAGGTGTCGTGGCGGTGCATGTCGTAGCCATGGCCGCCAAAATAGGCCTCGATGCGCTCCAGGCGGCTGGAAGGCGCGGCGCGCCGGATCCAGTCCTGGCGTGACGGTTGGCGCGCCATGTCCGGAACCCGGCGCTAGGCCGGCTGCTTCAACTGGACCAGCACGAACTCGTTGCCGTACAGGTCGATGAAATGGGCGTAGGCCGCGGTTTCCTCTTGCACCGGGTCGCGGGTGAAGCGCACCCCCTTGGCCACGAATTGGGCATGGTCGCGCAGCACATCGTCGGTGTAGAACACCCCAACCGGCTGGCCGCCGGTCTGGTCGCCCACGCGGTCGCGCTGCGCCTGCGTCTGGGCCTGCAGCAGCCACACGCCGACCGCGGGCTGATCGTGCAGGCGCAGGTGCACATAGCGCTGCTGGCCGACAGGCATGTCGACAAAAACCTCCATGCCGAGCTTGTCCCGGTAGAAGGCGATGGCGGTGTCGTAGTCGTTCACAAGCAGGACGAGACGGCCCAGCGTATGCATGTCAGGTTTCTCTTCAAATGGATCGTGCGGCCATGCTAACCCACCGCGCAGCCTTTTTTCGTCAATCGGCCGGGTCGGCCTCGCGCACCAGGCGCATCCCGACCAGCGGATAGCGCGTTTCCTGCGTGTTCCAGTTGCGGTACGAGGCGCGGGTGTACAGCGCCCAGGTGTGCCAGGAGCCGCCGCGGCGCACGCGCACGTTGCCGGTGGCCGGGCCTTGCGGGTCGTCGGTCGGCGAGTTTGTGTAGTAGTCCTCGCCGTACCAGTCCGAGACCCATTCCCAGGCGTTGCCGTGCATGTCGTACAGGCCGAACGCGTTGGGGGCGTAGCGGGCGACCGGCGCGGTGAATGTGTTGCCGTCGCGGCGGGACGAGGCGTAGACCTGCCATGTCGGCCACAGGGGGGCGGCGTCCGCGTCGAAGCCATTGCCCACGTCGGGCATCCCGGCCGGGTCGTCGCCGTTCTGGTAGCGCGTGCGGGCGCCGGCGCGGCAGGCATATTCCCATTCGGCCTCGGTGGGCAGCCGGTAGACGCGGCCTTCGGTTCGGGTCAGCCACTGCGCCAGCGCCATGGCGTCGTTCCAGCTGATGTTCACCACGGGGTGATCGTCGCCCTGCGCAAAGCCGGGATTGCGCCAGGAGTAGCGGCGGTCGCGGCCTTCGAAGGCGTCGCCGGAGGCGGAGGTTTCGGGGTCGTAGGCGGCGTTATAGCCATAGCCGCCCGTGCCGTCGGCCTCGGACTCCGGGATGTAGCCGGAGGCTTCGATGAAACGCCTGAACTGGCCCACGGTGACTTCGGTGCGCGCCAGATAGAACGGCCGGGTAATGCGCACGGTGTGCACCGGCGCTTCGTCCGAGAGCTGGGCGTAGCGGTCGGGCGGATAGTGGGGATAGGCGGCGGCAAGCGCCTGGGGCGTCTCGTCGCTGCCCATCTGGAACGTGCCGGCCGGCACGGGCACGAACGTCATGCCCAGGGAGTTCTCGACGACGGCAGGCGGCGCGGCCGCGAGGGCAGGCGCGCCGGTCAGGGCGAAAAGCAGGGCACAAAGCAGGGCGAGGGCAGTGCGGGTACGCATGGGGCTCCGAGGGGGCGGGGCGAGGGGAGCGCCATAGTAGGGCCGGCGCGCTCGCGCCGCCAGACGCGGCGAACCCGTATTGCGTGACGGACCGCGGGCTAGCCGGGCCGGTGTGCGGCGCCGGCTAGCCCGCCTTGCGCAGGGTGAAGTTGATGCGCCGGCTGCCCAGGCGCGGGTGCGGCAGGTCTTTCAAGGGCATGACGCCATGAAAGCGCAGCCGGTCCACCCCGCCCCAGACGACGACGTCGCCGTGAAAGAGCGGCACCCGGGCGGCCCGGTCCCCGCGCGCGTCGCCACCGAACAGGAACACGGCCGGCATGCCCAGCGAAACGGACACGATGGGCGCGCCGTAATCGCGTTCGTTGCGGTCCTGGTGCAGCGACAGGCGCGATCCGGGCTCGTAGCGGTTGACCAGGCACGCATCCGGCGAGAAACCGGGAAAGCCGGCCTCTCGCGCCGCGTCCTGCGCCAGTTCCCTGAAGGCGTCCGGCATCGCGGGCCAAGGCTGGCCGGTTTGCGGGTCGATGCGGCTGTAGCGATAGCCGCGGGCGTCCGTGGTCCACCCCAGTTCGCCGCAGTTGGTCAGCGCCACCGACATCGTGTAGCCGCCCGGCGTCACCATCTGCCGGAACGGCGCCTGCGCGGTCACGGCGTCCACGCCCGCCAGCAGGGCCTCCACCACCGGCAACGCATAGCCGCGCAGCACCACCGACTGCGGGCCGAGCGCCACGCGCCCGTGCTGGGCCGGATCGTCGCCGCCAAAAAGATCCAGGGTCAGGGTCATGTCACACCGCGTCATGGAAGATGAGGCCCAGCGTGTGGCGCCGTCCCGAGCGCAGTTCGCTGACGCCATGGCGCATGGCCACCCTGCGCCAGCCGCGCGCGCCGGGCACCGGGCGCTGGTTCACGGTAAAGACCAGGGCATCGCCCTGTTGCAGGGGCAGGACGTCGGCGCGCTGCTCGCGGCTGCCGGTTTCGGTCATGACGAATTCGCCGCCGGTGAAATCCTCGCCGGGCCGGGACAGCAGCACGGCCACCTGCAAGGGAAAAACGTGTTCGCCGTACAGGTCCTGGTGTAGGCAGTTGTAGTCGCCCGGTCCGTATTGCAGGATCAGCGGCGTCGGCCGGCGCTGGCCGGCCGCGTGGCAGCGCGCCAGAAATGACGCATGGTCGGCGGGATACTGCACATCGATCCCCATCTGCCGGTTCCAGCGGTTGGCGATCGGCGCCAGGTGCGGATACAGCCCGCCGCGCAACTGCCGGGGCAGGTCGGGCAAGGGGTAGCGGAAGTACTTGTACTCGCCCCGGCCGAAGCCGTGGCGCGCCATGACGATCCGGCTGCGGTAGGGTTCGTCCGCGCCGTAGTCGTCGGACAGGCTGGCGCACTGGGCGGGCGTCAACAGGGCGGGCAGGATGGCGTGGCCGTGCGCATCCAGGTCGGCGGCGGCGCGGCTCCAGTCCAACTGCGCGAGCAGGGCGTCGGCGGGCGTCTTGGTCATGGCGGGCGGAAAATGTCTGAAATCCGTGTCCAGTCTACGCCTTGCGCGCGGGCGGGCCACTCCGCTTGTTGCCAGTCTTACAGCAAAGGCTCCAGCGGCAGCCGCGACGCGATCCACACCGTCAGGCGCTGCCAGAGCGTGGCGCCCGGCTCGCGGTCGTGGCGCACGGTCTGGCCGTCGCGCGTGTCCAGCCAGTAGAGCTTGCCCATCTCGTCGATCCGCACGCGGTAGGCGGTGCGGGCAAGCTCGTCGTCGAACGTATCCTCGATGTGCCGCGCCAGCGTCGGGCTGTCGATGACAAAGCCCAGTTCGGTGTTCAGGCGCGCCGAGCGCGGGTCGAAGTTGAACGAGCCAACGAACACACGCTCGCCGTCCACGGCAAAGGTCTTGGCGTGCAGGCTGGAGCCCGAACTGCCGAAAGGCCCCAAACCCTTGTTGCGCTCGACGGGTTGGGCCATCCGCTTCATTTCGTAGAGCTCGACGCCGGCGGCCAGCAGGTCCTTGCGGCGCTTGGCGTAGCCCGAGTGCACGACCGCCACATCGGTCGCTTCCAGCGCATTGGTCAGCACCCGCACCTTGACGCCATTGCGCGCCATGTTGGCGAACGCGCGCGTGCCCGCCGCCGTGGGCACGAAATAGGGCGACACCAGCACCAGCGCCTTGGCCGGCACGCCCAGGATGTCCTGCAACTGGTGCGGCAGCATCGCCTCGCGCGGCGCGGTGCCCAGCGTCTTGCGCGGGTCGTCGCTGACCATGCGCGTCTGCGTCCACTCCATGGGAAGTTCGCCGCGCAGCAGCTGGCGTATGAACGGCAGCTCGCGCATGGCCTGCGCATAAGCGGCGGCTTCGGGCGATCGTTCGACCGTGGCCGCGTCGGCCTCCAGCTCGTCCAGCTCGTTGGACGCGGCCTTCTTGAGCAGGCCCGACACCGGATACGCGGAATCGCTGCTCCAATACCGATCGAAGTCCGCCGACACGTCGCCGACCGCCGCGCCGATGGCCAGCACGTCCAGGTCCGCGAACAGCACGCCATGGGTGGCGCCGAAATACTCGTCGCCGATGTTGCGCCCGCCGACGATCGTGGCCTGGTTGTCCGCGGTGAACGACTTGTTGTGCATCCGGCGGTTCAGGCGGGAAAAATCCGTCAGGTAGCCCAGCGGCTTGGGCCAGCGCACCGCGAAAGGGTTGTAGAGCCGCACGTCGATGTTCGGATGGCCGTCCAGCGCGGACAGCGTCTGGTCCAGCCCGGACGTGCCGTTGTCGTCCAGCAGCAGGCGCACCCGCACGCCGCGGTCGGCCGCGTCGTGCAGGGCCTCCAGCAGCATGGTGCCCGTCATGTCGCCATGCCAGATGTAGTACTGCACATCCAGGCTGCGTTCGGCTGCGCGCGCCAGCATCATGCGCGCGGCGAAGGCGTCGTGGGGGTGGGCCAGGGCATGGATGCCGGATTTGCCGGGATGCGCGGCCACGAGCGGGGCGATCGCCTGGCCCAGCGGCGTGGCCTGGGCTTCTTCAGCGGTGAGCGCGTGCGACACGCTGCGCTCGTGCAGCGAGGGGAGGGAACCGGTAGTCAACGCGCAAAGAAAGGTCATGTAGGGGAGTCAGGCCGTTGGCATGACCGCTATTGTGCCGAATCCGGCGCGGTTCTTTCGTAGTGTCCCGGTTGCCGGGCGCGATCCGCATTGGGGAATACACGCAGTCGACCGAATTTCATATCTGGGATAAATTCTCAATTATGGAAAAATCGACGGCCGCCGCCGACCCCGGGCTGGACCATCGTCTTGCCGCCCGCCTCAAAATGCTGCGCCAGGACCGGGGGTGGTCCCTGGACGATCTGGCCGCCCGCGCCGGCATCAGCCGCGCGACGCTCTCGCGGCTCGAAAATGCCGAGGTCAGTCCGACCGCCAGCGTGCTCGGCAAACTGTGCGCCGCCTATGGTCTGACCATGTCGCGCCTGATGCTGATGGTTGAGGACGACTTCGTCGCCCGGGTGCCCGAACAGGCGCAGGCGGTCTGGGTGGACGACTCCGTCGGCTTCCGGCGCCGGTCGGTGTCGCCGCCGTCGCAGCGGCTCGCGGGCGAGGTGCTGGCCTGCGAACTGGCCGCGAACGCCCGCATCGCCTATGAACAATCGCCGCGGCCGGGGCTGGAACACCATCTGCTGATGCTGGATGGCGAACTGTCCATCACCGTGGATGGCCAGGCGCATCGGCTGCTTCCCGGCGACTGCCTGCGCTATCAGCTGTTCGGCGCCAGCGCCTTCGCGACCCCGCCGCACAGCGGCGCCCGTTATCTGCTTTTCATCGTCTGAGCCCTGCCATGTCCTCTGCCCGCCTTGAAGTGATGCCGCTGCCGGCCGACGCCGCCGCGGCCGCCGTGCCCGAGCTCGCCACCCTGCTGCATGCCTGCGTGCACGCGGGCGCCAGCGTCAGTTTCGTCTTGCCCTACACCCCTGAGGACGCGGCGTCGTTCTGGCGCGGCAAGGTGCTGCCGGGCGTCCGGAGCGGGGCGCTCACCCTGTGGGCGGCGCGCGTGGACGGGCGGATCGCGGGTTCCGTGCAGCTCGATACCGACACGCCGCCCAACCAGCCGCACCGCGCCGAGGTGCGCAAGCTGCTGGTGCATCCGGACTGGCGCCGGCAGGGCATTGCGCGCCGGCTGATGCGCGAGGTCGAGGCCATGGCGGTCCGGCTGAACCGCAGCCTGCTCACCCTGGACACGCGCACGGGCGACGCGGCCGAGCCGCTGTATGCGGCGCTGGGCTACCAGACGGTGGGGGTGATTCCGGGCTTTGCGCGCGATCCGATCGACCCGGCCAAGGTGGACGGCACGACGATCATGTACAAGCAGCTCTGAACGGCGCGCCCGGCGAGGCGATCAGGCCAGCGGCTTAATGCCCACGCTGTAGGGCGGCGCGTTGCCGCGGGCCGCGGCCTTGATCTTGAGCATGGAGCCGCCGGGCGTGAATTCGAACTCCTGGTAGGGCACCTCGAACCACTGGTGAAAACTCGTGCGCGAGAATTCCGGCACCCATACCTTGGCCCGCTTGGCGTCGCAGTGGAACTCCACCAGCGTGCAGTCGATGCCCAGCGGACGGGTGTTGCCGATACGGTAGCTGGCGCGCAGTTCGGCGCGCGCGGTCTTGCCGGGCTGCCAGGGCAGGCCGATGGATTCCATGAAGTGTTCGATCGCCTCAATGCCGCGATACATAGCTGACTCCGAAAGCTGCGGGGCAAAAGGCGCCGCAATGATCCGCCGCGCGTGGCGGCGGCAAACAGACGGATTATCCGCCATATCGGGCGGGCCTGCCGGCCGCGCCCGATGCCCGCGTCCGGACGGCCCCGCGCGCATCGCCGTAGAAATAGGCAGGTTTCACGCAAGATCGAGCCTGTACGGGCCTATCCCCGGTTCTTACTATCCTGTCCAGGGCCGTGCTGGCCATCGGCTCTGCGGAGCGCGCCAGCCTCGGCCCGGGGGGCCAGGCATCTCGCCGGCCGCCGCGAGCAAGGGAAGGGAATCACATGAACACGGAAAAAATCTGGCTGGTGACGGATGCGTCGGCGGGGTTGGGCCTGGTGCTGGTCAAAATGCTGCTGGACCAGGGCCACAAGGTGGCGGCCACGTCGGGCGACGGCGATGCATTGCTGGAGGCGGTGGGCGCCAAGCTGGAAGGCCGCTTTCTGCCCCTGACGGTCAACCTGGCCGACGAACGCGCCGTGCGCCGGGCCGTGGACGCGACCATCGCCGCGTTCGGCGGCATCGACGTGGTGGTGAACGGGGCGGGGCAGGGGCCGCAAGGGACGCTGGACAGCCTGTCGGATGCGCAACTGCGCGGCGCCTTCGATACCCATGTGTTCGGCGTGCTGAACGTCATCCGCGCCGTGATGCCGCGCCTGCGCGCGCAGCGCGGCGGGCATGTGTTCAACATCTCGTCGATCCTGGGCTTTGACGGGCGCTGCGCGCAGTGGGGCGCCTACAGCGCCGCCAAGTTCGCGGTCTGCGGCCTGACCGAAACCCTGGCCGCCGAGGCCGCGCCGCTGGGCATCCGCGTGTCGCTCGTCTATCCGGGCGCGATGCGCGCCGGCGATCCCGGCGGTTCGCCCGAACTGTCCGCGCGCGGGCCGCGCGCGGCGGACCAGGGCGGCGATCCGGTCAAGGCGGCGCAGGCGCTGATCCATGCCGCGCAGGCCCAGTACGCGCCCCTGCACCTGTTCCTGGGCCGCGACGCATTCGACCAGGCGCGCGGCAAGATCCAGGCGGTGCAGCAGGAACTGGCGCGCTGGCGCGAGATGTCGGTGTCGATCGGCTTCGTGGATGAACGGCGTCTGGCCGCCTAAGACCCGATGACCGCCAGGCCGCGTGCGGCCTGATAGGCGCCCAGCAGCGCCAGGCTGACCATGAAGCACAGTTTGAACGTGCGCGCCGACAGCCGGTGACGCAGCCGCTGGCCCAGGGCCATGCCGGCCAGCGCGGGCAGCAGCATCAGGAGCGAGGCGCCCGCGGCGCCGGCGGTGTATCCGCCATTGAGTCCCAACCCCGCGGCCAGCGCCACGGTCGAGACCGTGAAGGAAATCCCCATGGCTTGGATGAGCTGATCCTTGTCCAGATCCAGCGCCTGCAGATACGGCACGGCGGGGATGACGAACACGCCGGTGGCGGCAGTGATCAGGCCGGTGAGCGCGCCGGCGGCCGCGCCCAGCAGTTGGGCGCGGCGGGGCGGCATATCCGGCGGCAGTTGGGGCGGCGCGCCGAACAGGCCCCAGGCGGCATAGGCCGCCAGCGCCAGTCCGAGGCAGACGCCGGCCCACTGGCCGGAGGGTGGGCCCAGCCACAGCGCGCCGGCGAGCGTCCCGGCGTAGACGCCCGCCTGCATGCCCGCGATGCGGCGCAGGACTGCGCCCAGCGTGGCCCAGGGCCGCGCCTGCCAGAGATTGGTGATCAGCGACGGCACGATCAGCAGCGCCGCCGCCTGCGCCGGGGCCATCACCAGCGCCAGCAATGCCATGGAAATGGTGGGCAGGCCCAGGCCCACGACGCCCTTGACCACGCCGGCCAGCACGAACACGGCAACGATGGCGCCCAGCAGCGCCGGATCGAGGAGGGTCATGCGGCCTCGCAGGGGGCGGGCGGCGCGTGCCGCCGGGCAACGTCGATGTCACGGTCCGGCCCGCGGCTCGCTTCGGCCAGGCCTGAGGCAGGCCTCGCCATCGCGGCCAACGCCGACGGCGGCCGGCGCGTGGCGCGCAGGTGCAGGATTGCGATATGCACGGCATTTCCTAATTGGGGTGGGTACGGGTCGCATTTTGTCGTGCGTGATGCACCCGCGCCTATCGGGATCTTGCGTACCCAGGCTATGGCAGCGCCTGAGGCTGGCGTGCTACGCTTTTTTCATGCGATTCGACCTGACCGATCTTCGTCTCTTTCTCAACGTGCACGAAAGCGGCTCCATCACGGGCGGCGCGCGCCGTTCGCACATGACGCTGGCGTCGGCCAGCGAGCGCATCCGGGGCATGGAAGACGCGCTGGGCGTGGCGCTGCTGGTGCGCGAGCCGCGCGGCGTCGACGCCACGCCGGCCGGACGCACCCTGGTCCACCACGCCCGGCTGGTGCTGGGCCAGATCGACCGCATGCGCGGCGAGCTGGATCACTACGGCCTCGGCCTGGCGGGCCATGTGCGCGTGCTGTGCAACACCACGGCGCTCAGCGAATACCTGCCGCCGGTGCTGGGCGCGTTTCTCAAGGACCATCCGCGCATCTCCGTCGACCTGGAAGAGCGGCTCAGCCACGAAATCGCCGATGCGCTGCGCGCCGGCGCGTGCGACATCGGGGTGCTGGCGGACTCGGCCGACCTGCATGGCCTGCGCACGCGCATCTTCCGCCACGATCCGCTGACACTGATCGTGCCGCGGGGCCATCCGCTCGCGACGCGGCCGCTGGTGCTGCTGGACGACGTGGCCGGGCATGAATTCGTGGGACTGGTGCAGGGCAGCGCGCTGCAGGAACACATCGCGCACCATGCGCGGCGCAGCGGCAAGCCCTTGTCCTATCGCGTGCGGCTGCGCAGTTTCGAGGCCGTCTGCAGGATGGTGGGGCAGGGCGTGGGTGTCGCCATCGTGCCGCGCGCGGCCGCCGTGCGCTATGGCCGCGCGGCCGGGGTGGCCCGGATTGCGCTGGCCGACGCGTGGGCCGCCCGCGACCTGGTGCTGTGCGTGCGCGACGACCTGCCCGCCTATGCGGCCGACCTTGTGGCGTACGCCTTGCGTGACGCGCCGGCGGCGCCTATCGCGCGAACAGCCGGCGTCCCGGCAGATGCCCGCGGTCGAACCAGGAGCCCGACGCGACGGCCGCCAGGATGATCAGGCCATAAAGGCTCATCGCCACCGCCAGAATCACGAAGAACACCGTCAGCGATCCGGTCAGGTGCAGCGCGATGCCGCCCCCGCCGATGCCGACGAGCAGGCGCAGAAATCCCGCGGTGAGCGGCCATTTCAGGCGCCCCGCGCCCTGCGACGCGAAATACAGCGAAAAGCCCAGCGCAAAAAAGCCATACACCGGACCGACGATGCGCAGGTAGTCCGCGCCGGCCTGCAGCATGTGGTCCTGCGCGCCGAACAGGCGCAGCCACGCTTCGGGAAAGAACGCCGCCGCCAGCCCGATGGCCTCGGCCAGCACGAAGGCCATCGCGCCGCCGGTCAGGGCGATGCGCATGGCGCGCTCCGGTTGGCCCGCGCCGATGTTGGACCCCACCATCGCCACCATCGGGGCGCCCAGGCCGAAGGCGATCGGCATCAGCAGATATTCCAGGCGCACCGCGACGCCGTAGCCCGCCAGCGCGGCCTCGCCCGAATAGGCGCCCACCAGCGCGGCGGTCAGGGCCACCAGCGCGTTGGTCAGCAGCGGGTTGATGGTGGCCAGCGCGCCCACGCTCAGGATGCTGCGCATGAGTCCCGCGTGCAGCTTGCTGGACACCAGCCGCGCCGCATTGCGTCCGCTGGCGCAATACGCGCCCAGGATGAGCGTGCCCACGGCGTAGTAGATCACCAGCGCCCAGCCGCCGCCCGCCACCCCCAGGGCCGGGAAGGGCCCCCATCCGAAAATCAGGCAGGGCGAGAGCGGCACCAGCAGTAGCGCGCCGCCGCAGATCACCGCGCCGGGCACCAGCATGTTGCCCGTGCCGCGAATGGCGCTGGCGAACGCGTTCATCAGCCACATCAGGACGATGCCGCCGAAGATGACGTTGGAATAGGCCAGCGCCGCGTCGAGCGCCGCGCCCTCGGCGCCCAGCGCCCGGTACAGCGCCGGCCCGAACGCCAGCAGCAGCACGCAGAAGACGATGCCCAGCAGCGCATTGAGCACGACAGCGTGCAGCACGAGCTGGTCCGCTTCAAGCTGCCGGCCCCCGCCCAGGGCTCGCGCGACGGCGGCGGAGATTCCGCCGCCCATCGCGCCCTGCGACATGTTCTGCATCAGCATCAGCACCGGCACCACCAGCGCCACGCCCGCCAGCACGGGGGTGCCCAGCCGCGCCAGGAACCAGGTCTCGATCAGGCCGGTGGAGGACTGCGCGAGCATCATCAGGATATTGGGCCAGGCCAGCCGCGCGAGCGTGGGCGCGATGGGGGCGTGAAGCATGGCCTGCAAGCGCGCATTGGCGGGGCGGGGCGGGACAGTCGCTGGCATGGACGGGGCAGGCCTGTGGAAAAGGTCGATAAAATTTACGTGCATATGCCAATATCTGTCAATCACGCACTGGAAATCACGCACTGGACGCGGGACCGCCCCGGCAGTAGCGTTATGTCCTCACCCGCAGACTTACCCATGCCGCCTGCCATGTCCGATGCCCCGCCCCTAGGCGCCGCCGTCCCCCCGGATCCGCTCATCTGCAACGGCGCCGCGTTGCGCAAGGCGACGCGCCGCGTGTCGCAGCTCTACGACTCGGTGCTGGCGCCTTGCGGGCTGAAAGTCTCCCAGCATTCCATCCTGGTCCATATCGCGCGCGCCGGCTCGCCTTCCATGACGGACCTGGCGCGGGCCATGGTGCTGGACCGGTCCGCGCTGGCCCACAACCTCAAGCCCCTGCAGCGCGACGGCTATGTGCGCATGATGCGGGACCCGCTCGACGGCCGCAGCCGCCGGGTCGAACTCACCGAGACGGGCCGCGCGAAGCTGGCGGAGTCCCGCCGCCTCTGGAGGGACGCGCAACAGCGCTTCGAGGCGGCCTACGGCGTGGAGCGCGCGGCGGCCCTGCGCCGGTCGCTGGCGGACATCTTTTCCGACGAATTCGCGCTGGCCTTCAGCCGCGGGTAGACGCCGTGCGCTTTCGGGCCTGGACCGGGGCTGGCCCTGACCGCGCCCGCCCCAGCGCCAGCGCCGCGCCCAGCACGCAGGCCATGCCGGCGAGCTGGCTGGCGGACAGCGCTTCGCCCAGCAGCCCCGCGGCCAGCAGCACCGCCGATACCGGCGCCAGGGCCGTGAACATTGCCGCTTCCGCCCCGTCCACCCGCGCAGCGCCTGCGTACCAGAGCAGGAATCCGCCCACGGTGGGCACCAGCGCGTAGTAGCCGACGGCAAGCAGCGCGGCGGGCGTCAGGGACACGGTCCAGGGCGCTTCGACCAGGCAGACCAAGGCGGAAAACGCCAGTCCGAAGCCCGCCATCAGGGTCGACAGCGCCAGCGGCGCGACCGGCGTGCGCAGTCGCTTGTTCAGCAGGATGAAGAGGCCTTCGCAGGCCACCGCGCCCAGGATCAGCGCGTTGCCCGTCAGCGACCCCGCGCTCCCCGCGTCGTGGGCGTTGCGCGACATCAGCCACACGCCGAACGCGGCGATGCCGATGGCGGCCAGCGCCGGCTTGCCGGGCCGTTCGCGCAGCACCAGCATGGCGATCGCGGCGGTCACCAGCGGCAATGTGCCCAGGATGATGCCGCCGTCCACCGCCGAGGTGCGCTGGAGCCCGGCGATGAGCAGCGTCGTGTAGCCGACGCTCCCGGCGACGGCCTGCACCGCCAGCAGCAGCCAGTCGCGCCGGCCCAGCCGGGGGAAGCGCGCGCCGGTGGCGGTCATCAGCAGGGCGAAGCAGGGCAGCGCGATCGCAAAGCGCAACGCGGTGGCCGTGAAGGGCGGGAGCCCGGCGCCGATGATCTTGCTGGCCGTGACGGTGCTGCCCACCAGCGCCATGGCTGCCGCCAGGTAGACGTGGCCGCGCCTTCGTTCGCTGATGCCCATGGGGTGCGTCCTTGTGGAAAAGGCGCAGCGTAGGGCGCCGGAACACATCCGGTCTTGAACGAAATTGCGGGAAGGCGCGCCGTCAGGCGCCGCGGGCGGCCAGTGCGTATCCGCGCGGCGACACGCCGTAGGCGCGCACGAACAGGCGGGTCATGTGGCTCTGGTCGGCAAAGCCGCCGGCCGCGGCCGCATCGGCCAGCGCCATGCCCTGCCGGATCAGCCGGCGCGCAAGCAGCAGGCGGCGCTGCATCTGGTAGGCGTGCGGCGTCAGCCCGGTTGCGCGCCGGAAGGCGCGCAGCACCTGGTAGCGGCCAAGGCCGCTGGCGGCGGCCAGGTCGGCCAGCGACAGCGCGGCGGCCGGATCGTCGTCGACCAGGGCCAGCGCATGGCGAAGCGAGGCCGGCACGCCGCGCGAGCGCGGGGCCGCGGCAGGCGCGCCGCGCGGACCGCCCGCCTGCGCCAGCACGCGCAGCAGCAGCGCCTCGCACGCCAGCGGCGCCGCGCCCGACGTGACGAGCGCGTAGAGCGCCAGGACGTCGCGGGCAAGACCGGGTTGCTTTCGGGAAGGATGTTCGAATTCATAGGCCGCGGTGGCCTGGGCGATCACCCCCGGGTCCAGATACAGCATCTGCCAGGCGCGCACGCCGCCGCCGATCGGCGCGCCGTCGTGGACCTCGCCCGGGTTGACGGTGATGACGTCGCCCGGCCCCGCCTCGACCTGGCCGCGCCCGCTGTGCGACACCTGCGCGCCCTCGCGCATCACCCCAATGCCGAACTGCTCGTGCGTATGCCGTGCGAACGCGTGGCGGCTGCAGGCGTCCACGGCCTGCACGCCGGGGATGGCGCTGCGCTGCATGAGAAAGCGGCCTGCGGACATGGGGAAGGGGGGGCGATGGGCGTCGGCCCAGTATCGCGCGCCGGACAGGCGGCGGGCAAGCGCGCTGGCGCTATTGCAGACCGGTCCAGCGCGCCACCGACGGCTCGGCCGCCGCCCACTTCCATTGGCCGTCCTGCCGCCGGCAGATCGTGCTGGCGTAGGCGGGGGCGGCGCCCTCCAGTTCCACCGTGAACAGCACTTCACGGCAATGCGCCAGCGGCGTCTCGATGTCGCGCACGGCCTGGATGCTGCCGCGCTCGTTGCCCACCGCCAGCGTGCGCTGGATCTGCCATTGCCGCACCTCGCCGACAGGCAGCGCGCCCACCGCATTGGCCATGACGTTCTGCTGGTCGTCTTTCCATTCACGCAAGACGTACTTCACCGTGGCGTCCACGGCCGCCTGCACCGACACCCCGATCGCAAAGCCCGCGACGGGATTGGCCGTGGCCGCGCCGCTCAGCGTGCCGACCACCGCGCCGGTGGCGGGGCCGATGGACGAGCTCTGGCAGCCGCCCAGGCCCAGGCTGGCGGCCAGCGCCAGCATGCCCAGCGCGCGCCTCACTGGAGCGAACCCCAGCGGGCCGTGGCGGGTTCGGCGCTGGCCCAGCGCCAGTGCTCGCCGTCTCGGCACACGGTGGTGACGTAGAACTCGCGCAACGGATCGGCGTCCGAATTGTCCGCCGGCGTGTCCACCGAGAACACCACTTCCTTGCATTCGAGATTGGCTCCGCCGATGAGGCGGCTGACGGTGACCTGGCCGCGCGCGTCCTCTTCGATGGGCAGCGCGTGCTTGACGTTCCAGTTGGCCACCTTGCCGACGGCCAGCGGACCGGCCGCCTTGGCGATGGCGTCCTGTTCCTCGCCGCGCGTCTGGCGCTGCGCATAGGCCAGCGCGGCCTTGGCGCCGGCCTGCACCCCCAGGCCGATGCCGGTGGCGACAGTGGCGTTGTCCGTGACCTTGTTGGCGATGGCGGTGCCGGCGATGCCGGCCGCGGCGCCGGTGCCTTCTCCGAGGAGCGAGCCGCAGCCCGACAGCGCAGCCAGCGCGGCGAGGCCCAGCAGGGTCAGCGCGCGGCGGCTCGCGATGGTTGTAGAGATGGTGAACAAGCGGCGAGCCCTCCTGCGTGAAACTTGGCGGCCGCAAGTATAGGAGCGCTCATCGCCTTGCGGCGGGGACCTTTACATTTATTGGCATTTTTTGTGTGCGGCGCGCGCGCCACCGGCGCAGCACCCACTTTTCGCCCTCGACGATGCAGAACAGCACGCCCGCGGCCACCAGGGTCAGCGTCCAGTACTCGGGCGGCAGCGGCACCGTGCCGAACACGCGGTTCATCCCGGGCAGGTAGACCAGGGCGCATTGCAGCAGTCCCAGCAGGATCGTGACCAGCCACAGCGCCTTGTTGCGGAACATGCTGGGCGTAAGCGGAAAGCGGTCCTGCAGGCGGCAGTTGAACAGGTAGGTCCACTGCGCCGTCACCAGCGTCTGCAGGATGACGGTGCGGATGAAATCCGCGTCGCGTCCCGCGGCGATCAGGCTTTTCTCGATGACGAACGCCGACGCCATGAACAGCAGGCCGACGAAGGCGATGCGCCAGATCGCGAAGGCGTCGAGGATGGATTTCGCCGGATCGCGTGGCGGCCGGTGCATCATGCCGGGCTCGGCGGGTTCGAACGCCAAGCCGAACGACAGCGTGATGGACGTGGCCATGTTCATCCACAGGATCTGCAATGGCGTCAGCGGCGCCTGCGCGCCGGCCAGGAGCGCGGCGATGACGAGCAGGCCCTGCGCCAGGTTGGTCGGCAGGATGAACAGGATCGTCTTTTTCAGGTTGTCGTAGACGCGGCGTCCCTCTCGCACCGCATAGGCAATGGAGGCGAAGTTGTCGTCCGCCAGCACCATGTCCGCGGCTTCCTTGGTGACTTCGGTGCCCTTGATGCCCATGGCCACGCCCACGTCGGCCTGCTTGAGCGCGGGGGCGTCGTTGACGCCGTCGCCCGTCATGCCGACCACCTCGCCCATGCCCTGCAGCGCGCGCACGAGGCGCAGCTTGTGCTCGGGACTGGTGCGGGCAAAGATGTCATGGTCGCGCACCCGCGCGGCCAGTTCCTCGTCGCCCATCTGCTGCAGCTGCGCGCCCGTGATGGCCTCGCGCACGTGCGTCATGCCCAGCATCGCGCCGATGGCGAGCGCGGTTTCGGGATGATCGCCCGTGATCATCTTTACGCGGATGCCCGCCTGGTTGCACAGGGCGATGGCCGCGATGGCCTCGGGGCGGGGCGGGTCCATGATGCCGGCCACGCCGAGCAGGATGAGCCCGTCCTGGAAGTCGGCGTGGCTCAGCGCGGTGGCGCCCGCCGCGCCGGGCTTGTAAGCCGCGGCCAGCGTGCGCAGGCCCTGCTGCGCAAAGGCCGCCAGGCCGCGTTCCCAGTAGTCCAGGCGCAGCGGCTGCGGTCCATGTTCGCCCTGCTCGTGCGCGCACAGCCTGAACAGCACGTCGGGCGCGCCGGTGACGTAGATCAGGTTGTGCCCGTGGTCGTCGCAGCGGCGCGCCATGTACTTGTAGCCGGAGTCGAACGGCACCTTGCCATGCTTGGCCACGCCGTCCAGGCCCTGGCCCGCCTTGGCCGCCAGCACCATCATCGCGCCCTCGGTGGGGCCGCCCACGATGCGCCACTGACCGTCGGCGTCCTCGTGCAACTGGCTGTCGTTGCAGATCGCCGCGGCGCGCACGAAGCGGGTCAGCGCGTCCTCGTGCCGCCAGTCCACCGGCAGCCCGTCGGATGCGCGCGTGATCTCGCCGATGGGCTGGTAGTTGTCGCCCGCCACGTGGTAGACGCCCTGCGCCAGCAGCACATTCTTGGCGGTCATCTCGTTCATGGTCAGGGTGCCGGTCTTGTCCGAGCAGATCACCGTCATCGCGCCCAGCGTTTCCACGGTCGGCAGCTTGCGGATGATGGCGCGGTTGCGCGCCATGCGCTGCACGCCCAGCGACAGGATGATGGAGATGATGGCGGGCAGGCCTTCGGGCACGGAGGCGACCGCGATGCTGATCAGGGACAGCAGCAGGTCGGGCAGCGGCATGCCGAGCAGGTAGCGTCCCACGACGAACAGCACCGCGACCATCACCAGCACCACGTGGAAAATGCGCTTGCCCAGCAGCGCCATCTGCCGCAGCAGCGGCGTCTGCAGCGCATGCACGTCGGTCATCATGCGGTTGATGTGGCCGATCTCGGTGTCGCTGCCGGTCGCGATGACGATGCCGCGCGCGTTGCCCGCGCTGACGTGCGTGCCCGAGAACCCGATATTCAGGCGGTCGCCCAGCGCCGCGTCGCCCGGCAAGGGCGCGTCGTGCTTTTCGACGACGGTGGATTCGCCGGTCAGCATCGATTCCTCGACGTGCAGGTTGTGCGCGTCGAACAGCCGCACGTCGGCGGGAATCTTGTCGCCCGGTCGCAGGATGACGATGTCTCCCGGCACCAGGTCGCGCGCGTCGATGTCCTCCTTCTGGCCATCGCGCACCACGCGGGCCCGGTTCGACATCATGTTGCGGATGCCGTCCAGCGACCGCTCGGCCCGGCTCTCCTGCACATAGCCGATGATGGCGTTAATTACCGCCACGGCCAGGATGACGGTGGTGTCCAGCCAGTGGCCCATCAGCGAGGTCACCACCGCGGCAGCCAGCAGGATGTAGATCAGCACGTCATTGAAATGGCCCAGAAAGCGCAGCCAGGCGCTGCGGCGGGCGGGGGGTGGCAGGGCGTTCAGGCCATGGGTTTCCTGCCTGCGCCGGATCTGGTCCTGGGACAGGCCAGCGGCGCTGGTCACCTGGATGGCCAGCGTCTCGTGGACGGAGAGCTGGTGCCAGGGTCGAGGAGCTTGCGGAGCCTGCGTTCTCGCCTGCGTCATTGCCTTCGGCCTCCCGGAGGACCGGCGCCGCGTCCGGGCCGGGAGTCGGCGGCCGCACGGGTCAGTCCGGCTTTCATGATACGACGGCCCGAGTCGCGCCGACGATCAAGAGGGCGGACGAGCGCCCCGGGTGTAGACCTCGCGCAGGGCGGCGGCGAACAGCGCCTCCACGTTGCGCCGCAGGCCGTCCGACCGCGTGAAGATCGATATCGGCGGCAGCGTCCAATCGAACGAGTACGGGACGATGGCCGCGCCCGCGATGCGCACCAGTTCGTCGGCGATGTCGGCCGGCAGAATGCTCACCGCGCGGTCGCTTGCCACGATCATTTCGCCGATCAGCTTGGACGAGTCGCTCTGGACCGACGGGGGCGGGGGCGCCAGCCCGGCGCGCAGGAAGATGTTGGCCACCTGCTCGCGGATCGGGCTGCCCGGTGTGCCCAGGATCCAGTCCAGGTCCGCCAGCCGGTTCCATTCCAGCCGCGACCGGCCCAGCCGGGCGGCCAGCCGGCGGCTGGCGATCAGGCGCGGCTGCTGGTGATACAGCACCTCGAAGCCGATGTGGGTCAGGTCCACCGACGGCGTGGCCCATCCCACCACCACGTCCAGCGTGTGGTCGCGCAGTTGGCGCAGCAGCGCCGGGCCCTGCCCCTCGTGGATGGTGGCCGTGATCTGCCGGCCCTGGGGCAGCGTGCGGCCGATGGCCGCCGACAGCATCTGGCCCGAGACAAACGGGATCACGCCGATGTGCAGGTGGGCGGCGTGCCCGGCCGCCACGGTTTCCATGTCCTGCACCAGGTGCCCCAGGTCGTGGACCAGCCCCCGGGCGCGCGCCAGCACCACGGCGCCCATCGGCGTGGGCGTCATGCCGCGCACGGAGCGGTCGAACAAGGGCACGTCGAACATGCTTTCCAGCTCGGCCAGGGCGTTGGTCACAGCCGGCTGGCTGGTCGCCATGTGCTCGGCCACCCGGGTCAGCGACCCGTGCTGCTCGATCTGCAGGAGCAGGATCAGGTGGCGCATCTTCAGGCGCGAGGTCAATTTCCGGGTAACGGCATCCGGATCAAAGGCTGTCATAGACAAGGTATAAGGTAATGCTGATGGATCAATATTAAATCCGAATTATCACCTTATGCCTTGGGGCCTAGAATTTTTCAACTTCAAGACAGCGAGGCTACAGCCCCATGAACACGCAATCAGACCGCCAGGCGGCATTGGACTATCACGAGTACCCCACCCCGGGGAAGATTTCCGTCGTGGCGTCCAAGCCGCTCGTCAACCAGCGCGACCTGGCGCTGGCGTACTCGCCCGGTGTGGCGGCGGCCTGCGAGGAAATCGTGGCCGATCCGGCCAATGTGTTCCGCTACACCGCGCGCGGCAACCTGGTGGGCGTCATCACCAACGGCACCGCGGTGCTGGGCCTGGGCAACATCGGCGCGCTGGCCTCCAAGCCGGTCATGGAAGGCAAGGCGGTGCTGTTCAAGAAGTTCGCCGGCCTGGATGTTTTCGACATCGAAATCAACGAAACCGACCCGGACAAGCTGGTCGAGATCATCGCCGGCCTGGAAGCCACCTTCGGCGGCATCAACCTTGAAGACATCAAGGCGCCCGAGTGCTTCACGGTGGAGCGCAAGCTGCGCGAGCGCATGAAGATTCCCGTTTTCCACGACGACCAGCACGGCACCGCCATTACGGTGTCGGCCGCCTTCATCAACGGCCTGAAGGTCGTGGGCAAGGACATCAAGACGGTCAAAGTGGTCACGTCGGGCGCGGGCGCCGCGGCGCTGGCCTGCCTGGACCTGATGGTGGACCTGGGCCTGCCGCTGGAAAACATCTGGGTGACCGACATCGAGGGCGTGGTCTATGAGGGCCGCACCACGCTGATGGACCCGGACAAGGCGCGCTTTGCGCAAAAGACCGGCGCGCGCAAGCTGGCCGAGGTGATCCAGGACGCCGACGTGTTCCTGGGCCTGTCGGCCGGCGGCGTGCTCAAGCCGGAAATGGTGGCCGCCATGGGGTCGCGTCCGCTGATCCTGGCGCTGGCCAACCCCACGCCGGAAATCCTGCCGGAAGTGGCGCACGGCGTGCGCGACGACGTGGTCATGGCCACGGGCCGGTCGGATTACCCGAACCAGGTCAACAACGTGCTGTGCTTTCCGTACATCTTCCGCGGCGCCCTGGACGTGGGCGCCACGACCATCACCCGCGAAATGGAAATGGCGGCGGTGTACGCCATCGCCGAACTGGCCGAAGAAGAACAGAACGAAGTCGTGGCCGCCGCCTACGGCACCTACGACATCTCGTTCGGTCCCGAATACCTGATCCCCAAGCCCTTCGACCCGCGCCTCATCGTGCGCATCGCACCCGCCGTGGCCAAGGCCGCGATGGAAGGCGGCGTGGCGACGCGCCCGCTGGCCGACCTGGAAGCCTACGAAGAGCAGCTCCAGCAGTTCGTCTACCACTCGGGCGCGTTCATGAAGCCCTTGTTCTCGGCCGCCAAACGCATCGTGCGCGGCGGAGGCAAGGCGCGCATCGTCTTCACCGAAGGCGAAGACGAGCGCGTGCTGCGCGCCGTGCAGGTGATCGTCGACGAGGGCCTGGCCCGTCCCATCCTGGTGGGCCGACCCGCCGTGCTGCTCTCCCGTATCGAAAAATTCGGCCTGCGCCTGCGCCTGGGCGAAGACGTCGAAGTCACCAACCCGGAATACGACGAACGTTTCCACCAATACTGGACGACGTACTGGGAACTGATGAGCCGCCGCGGCATCACCAAGGAAATGGCGCGCGTCGAAATGCGCCGCCGCCTGACGCTGATCGGCGCAATGATGGTGCACCTGGGCGACGCCGACGGCATGGTCTGCGGCACGGTCGGCGCGTACCACGACCACCTGCGCTTCGTGGACGAAGTCATCGGCCGCCGCCCCGGCCACAATGTGTACGCCGCCATGAACATCCTGCTGCTCGACGAGCGCACGGTGGTGCTGGTGGACACGCACATCAACGACGATCCCACCGCCGAGCAGATCGCCGAATTCACCATCATGGCCGCACAGGAAATGGCGCGCATGAACCTTGCCCCGAAGGTGGCGCTGCTGTCGCGCTCGAACTTCGGCTCCGGCAGCTCGGCCTCGGGCGAGAAAATGCGCCGCGCCCTGGAACTGGTGCGCGAAGCCGCGCCGGAACTGGAAATCGACGGCGAAATGCACGGCGACTGCGCGCTGGACGAGGCGCTGCGCATGCGCATCCTGCCTTCGTCCACGCTCAAGGGCGAAGCCAACCTGCTGGTGTGCCCGAACGTGGATGCCGGCAACATCGCCTACAACCTGCTCAAGACGGCAGCCGGCGGCAACGTGGCCGTGGGCCCGTTCCTGCTGGGCGCCAACGCGCCCGTCCACATCCTGACCAACAGCTCCACCGTGCGCCGCATCATCAACATGACGGCCATGACGGTGCTGGACGCCAACCGGGTGGAAGCCGCCTGAATCCCCATCCCGGCGCCGCGCGGCGTGCGAGCGGCGCGGCGGTAGGGAAAGCGAGCTGGCTCCTTTAGCGAGGGCCAGCTCGTTTTGTTGGTGCGCCGGCTTCCTCAATGGCCCGTGGGAACTTGGGCTCATAGCAGAGCAGCAATGACAGCCAGTGGCCGGTCGCGTGGATCAGAATGGCCGGCAGCATCAGGATGTTGAGCGCTACGAATATCCACAATGCGCTGTGACGCAGGAACTGGGTGTCCAGACGCCAGGCGACCTTGAATGACAGCCAGGGCCAGGGAAATTTGTTGATGAGATTCTTGGGGGCGGGAGCGGCGTCGGGCCCTTCTTCCATGTAGCGGCGGATGTATTCCCAGAAGGCCAGCAGCTCGCTGGCGTTGCGGGTGGGCTTGCCGACGAAGGCGAGCTCGATGTTGTCGGTGGGGTTGCCCTCAAGATCCACGCCGTGGCCCCTATCCCAGGCCAGCAAGATAAAGCCGCCTGTCCCTTCCAGTTCAGTCATGCTTTTTTCGATGATGGGTTGTGTCTTTTCCCAATCCAAGATTCGAATGCCGCCCAGGTATTGGGGGCGCAATAGATAGACTTTTCGGGTGACGCGGTTGAATCGGACGATCAGGCGTCGGGCGGTGAATGCTTCCAGG
>NZ_FNYM01000008.1:0-310416 GCF_900108985.1 Achromobacter sp. NFACC18-2
CACGTTCAAGCACTGGATGGGCTATACGCACTTCCTGACTCGTCGCCTGGGGAATGTGAGCACGGAAATGAGCTTGAATGTACTGGCCTATAACCTCAAGCGGGTCATGCAAATCCTGGGCTACCAGCAGACCATGAAAGCGGTGCTGGCGATGGGCGGCTGAGCCCTTCATGTGACCCATAACGCACCTCAGGCCCTATCCGGGCCGCCCAAACGGCCTTGAGTGAGCCCCGCTTCGAAAAATCGAAGTGAAGACCGCCCAAGGTGATGCGGATCAGGCTATTGCGCTGTAGCTGGCAGGACGAAAAGCGTTTCCACACAGCCTCGGCCAGATGCAGCCGCTGCCCATGAACGAGTTCGTGCAGCAGAACCTGAAGGACTGCTACTTCGACGTGAGCTTTGACGTGGTGGAGTGGAACACGCTCTTCACCAACTGGCGCAAGGGCGCCAAGGATCCGTCCGCCAATGGCAGCGATGCGATCAACGTCAGCTTCGCGGCCATGGATCCGTTCTTCGCCATCGTGCGCTTCGTCAGCACCAAGACCTTCCCGCCCGCGTCCAACAACTGGGGCTATTTCGGCAATGCCGAGATCGACGGGTTGATCAAGGATGCGCGCACGACCTTCACGCCCGCCGAGCGCGACGCCGCCCTGGCCAAGCTGCATGCGCGCGTGGTGGAAGAGGCGCCCTTTGTCTGGATCGCGCACGACGTGGGTCCGCGCGCCATCTCGCCGAAGGTCAAGGGCGTGGTGCAGCCCAAGAGCTGGTTCATCGACATCGCCACGATGTCCATGGACTGACCTTGAACGCGCCGGACGCCTCGCCACGAGGTGTCCGGCGCATTTTTCCCGGGGGGCCGCGCGCGGCTCCTCCAGCGGTCTTCGGACCCTAGCCGGTGACGCCTATGCTGTCTTATATTTTCCGGCGCGTGGTGTATGCCCTGCCCATCATGGTGGGGGTCGCGCTGCTCTGTTTCCTGCTCATCCACCTGGCGCCCGGCGATCCGTTGGTCTCCATCCTGCCGCCCGATGCGTCGGCGGACCTGCAGCGCCAGCTGATGCAGCTCTACGGCTTCGACCGTCCGCTGGTCGAGCAATTCGCGGGCTGGCTGTGGCGCGCGCTGCATGGCGACCTGGGCACGTCGATCGCCAGCGGCCGGCCGGTGGCCGCCGAAGTCTTCAACGCCGTGGGCAACACCTTGCGGCTCGCCTGTCTGGCGACGCTGCTGGGCTTTGTCGTGGGCGCGTTCCTGGGTTTCGTGGGCGGCTATTACCGCAACTCGCTGTTGGACCGCGTCGCCTCGTTCATGTCGGTCGTCGGCGTCAGCGTGCCGCATTACTGGCTGGGCATGGTGCTGGTCATCGTCTTTTCGACGCAGCTCATGTGGCTGCCGCCAACCGGCGCGGGGCCGGGCGGCTCGGGCGAATGGGTGGCGGACTGGGCGCACTTCAGGCACATGATCCTGCCTGCGGTCACGATGTCCGTGATCCCGATGGGCATCATCGCGCGCACCGTCCGCGCGCTGGTGGCCGAGACCCTGTCGCAGGAATTCGTCGTGGGCCTGCGCGCGCGCGGCCTGACCGACCTGGGCGTGTTCCTGCACGTCGTGAAGAACTGCGCGCCCACGGCGCTGGCCGTGATGGGCCTGCAGCTGGGCTACCTGCTGGGCGGATCCATCCTGATCGAGACGGTGTTCTCCTGGCCCGGCACGGGCTTTCTGCTGAACGCGGCCATTTTCCAGCGCGACCTGCCGCTTTTGCAGGGCACGATCCTGGTGCTGGCGCTGTTCTTCGTGGTCCTGAACCTGGTTGTCGACATCCTGCAAGGCCTGTTCGACCCGCGCATCGAAAGGAACTGAGATCATGACCGATTCCGTGGCAAGCCTGGCCGCGCCCGCGAACGCGACGCCCATCGCGCGCTCTCCCGGCTACTGGTCCAACGTCGTGCGCCGGTTGCGCCGCGACCCGGTGGCCCTGGCCGCCGGCGCGCTTATCCTGGCCCTGATCGTCATGGCGATCCTGGCGCCGTGGATCTCGCCGGCCGATCCCTTCCAGGCATCCATGCTCAAGCGCCTGCGCCCCATCGGCACCGAAGGCTATCCGCTGGGCGCCGACGAACTTGGGCGCGACATGCTCTCGCGCCTGATGCTGGGCGCGCGCCTGTCGCTCTTCATGGGCATCGTCCCGGTCATCGCCGCCTTCGTGGTGGGCAGCGCGATCGGCATCCTGGCGGGTTATGCGGGCGGCTGGACCAACACCCTCATCATGCGCGTGGTGGACGTGTTCTATGCGTTCCCGTCGGTGCTGTTGGCCATCGCGCTGTCCGGCACGCTGGGCGCCGGCATCTTCAACGCGATTCTCTCGCTCACCATCGTGTTCGTGCCGCAGATCGTGCGCGTGGCCGAAAGCGTCACCACGCAGGTGCGGCGCAGCGACTACGTGGATGCGGCCAGGGCCTCCGGCGCGGCGCCGCTGACCATCGTGCGGGCGCATGTGCTGTCGAACGTGCTGGGCCCGATCTTCGTGTATTCGACCAGCCTGATTTCCGTGTCGATGATCCTGGCCTCCGGGCTGTCGTTCCTGGGCTTGGGCGTGCGGCCGCCGGAGCCGGAATGGGGGCTGATGCTGAACACCCTGCGCACCGCGATCTACACCCAGCCCTGGGTAGCCGCGCTGCCGGGCGTGATGATCTTCATCACGTCCATGTCCTTCAACCTGCTGTCCGACGGACTGCGCTCCGCCATGGAGGTCAAGGAATGAACGGTTTCATCGACGCGCGGCCTCCCGCGCACCCGGACCTGGGCGGACCGGCGCAGCCGCTGCTCAGCGTGCGCGGCCTGGTCAAGCATTTTCCGCTCAAGCGCGATTTTCTGTCGCGGCGCGGCGGCGGCGCCGTGCGCGCGGTCGACGGCGTGGATTTCGACGTGAAGAAGGGCGAAACGCTGGGCGTGGTGGGCGAGTCCGGCTGCGGCAAATCCACCACGGCGCGGCTGGTCATGCAGCTCATCGGCCAGGATCGCGGCGAGCTGGTGTTCGACGGCGTGGCGGTCGGATCGCGGGCGCTGGCGCTGCGCGAATTCCGGCGGCAGACGCAGATGGTGTTCCAGGACAGCTATTCGTCGCTGAATCCGCGCATGACCATCGAGGACTCCATTGCCTTCGGGCCGCGCGTGCACGGCACCCGCGCGGGCGAGGCCATCACCGCCGCGCGCAGCCTGCTGGGCAGGGTGGGGCTCGACGCGCAGCGCTTTGCGGGCCGATATCCGCACGAGCTGTCCGGCGGGCAGCGCCAGCGGGTCAACATCGCGCGCGCGCTGGCCCTGAACCCGCGCCTCGTGATCCTGGACGAGGCGGTGTCGGCGCTGGACAAGTCCGTGGAAGCGCAGGTGCTGAACCTGCTGCTGGACCTGAAGGACGATTTCGGCCTGACCTATATGTTCATCAGCCACGACCTGAACGTGGTGCGGTACATCTCGGATCGTGTCATGGTCATGTACCTGGGCCAGGTCGTCGAGCTGGGCCCGGTGGACCAGGTGTTCGACGCGCCGCGCCATCCCTATACGCAGGCGCTGCTGCGGTCCATGCCATCGACCGAACCCGGCGTGCGCACCGAGACCGCGCCGCTGTCGGGCGATCCGCCCAATCCCATCGATCCGCCCTCGGGCTGCCGCTTCCACACGCGCTGCGCGCAGGCGCGGGCCGCGTGCGCGCGCGAGGCCCCCGTCATGACGCAGAACGACGGCCACGCCGTGCGCTGCCTCATGCATCAGCCCGATTCCGGCTACGCCGCCTCTGGAGCCCTGTCATGACGCCCGCCGCACAACCCCTGGTCAGCATCCGGAACCTGGAGGTCGCCTTCCAGGCGGGCGCCAAGACGGTGCAGGCGCTCAGCGGCGTCAGCCTGGACGTCGCGCGCGGCGAGGCCGTGGCGCTCATCGGCGAGTCCGGCTCCGGCAAGAGCGTGACGCTGCGCGCGCTGATGCGCCTGCATCCGCCACGCCGCACCCGCATGCGCGGCGAGATGATCGTCGACGGACGCGACGTGCTGGGCATGAACGCGCGCGAGCTTGCCGCGATGCGCGGCCCGGTGGTGTCCATGGTCTTTCAGGAGCCCCTGCTGGCGCTGGATCCGGTCTACACGCTGGGCCGGCAGATCGAGGAAATGGTGCGGCGGCACACGGGCAAGAGCGCGGCCGAGGCGCGCGCGCGGGCGCTGTCGCTCTTCGAGCGCGTGCGCATTCCCAGTCCGGAACGGCGGCTGCAGGCCTATCCGCACGAAATGTCCGGCGGCATGCGGCAACGGGCGATGATCGCGCTGGCCTTGTCGTGTTCGCCCAAGGTGCTGCTGGCGGACGAACCCACGACGGCGCTGGACGCCACGGTGCAGATCCAGATCCTGCTGCTGTTGCGTGAACTGCAACGCGAGCTGGGGCTGTCCATCGTCTTCGTCACGCATGACATCGGCGCGGCGGCCGAGATCGCCGACCGCGTCGCCGTCATGTACGGCGGGCGCATCGTGGAGCAGGGCACGCTGGCGGACCTGCTGCGTGCGCCGCGCCATCCGTACACGCAGGCCCTGCTGCACGGCCGGGCGCACGGCGCCATGCAAAAGGGCCAACGCCTGCAGACCATTCCGGGGTCGCCGCCCGACCTGGCCGCCTTGCCGCCGGGTTGCGCCTTCGCGCCGCGCTGCGGCTACGCCGAGGCGCGCTGCCGGGAGGCCGTGCCCGGCATCGTGCCGGTCGCGCCGGGACATGAGGTGCGCTGTGTGAGGGTGTGAAACCGACGCCCTGGAATCTGTTTCAACCTGTCTCCAATGCGGCCCGTCCCCAATAACGGGTCCTGTATCCTGGCCCATAATGCACCTCGTTGCCCAGAGCAGGACCCGTCATGCCTCGCGTCACCCGCCGTATTGCCTTTCCCCTGGCCGCCCTTGCGGCGGCCGTCCTGGCCGGATGTTCCACCCCCAAGCCCGTCTATGAGCGCGAGGACTTCGCGCAGAGCGACACCTACTCGCGCAGTTTCCCGGCCGCCAGCAGCGCGGCCTGCGACGCGGGGCGCCGGGCCCTGCTCAGCCAGGGATACAACATCGACAAGTACGAACCGAATCGCGTCACGGGCCACAAGAATTTCGAAGGCGAGGATGGGCAGCATACGCAGATCAGCTTCAACGTCGAGTGCGCGTCGGACGCGAGCTCTAACGAGCGCGCGACCGTTTTTGCGAATGCCGTGCAGGACCGCTATTCGATCAAGCGCACGGGCAATTCGGCCAGCGTCGGCGTGAGCGTCCTGGGCCAGGTGTCCATGCCGTTCGGCGGCAGCGACGACTCGTTGGTCAAGACCGCCAGCCAGACGGTGACGCGGCCCAAGTTCTATGACGGCTTCTTCCAACTGTTGCAGCGTTTCCTGCCGGATGCGCAGGCCGCCGCCGCGCCGCACCAGCCTCCGCCCACCCGCGGCAAGACCGCCGCGCCCAAGCCGGCGCCCGCGCCGGCCGAACCCGTCGCGTCGCCGGATGCGCCCGCGGACACGCTGAATCCGGCGGCCGCGGACGGCGAGAAAGCCGCGCCTGCGGCGGCGCCGGCCCAGTCAACTGATGGCGCGGCAAAGGCCGGGTCGCCCGCGGCGGGGGCATCTCCCGCTGCAACGCCTGCCGAGGGATCGTCAGCCGCGGGGGCGCCTGGTGCCGGAGCGCCGGCTGCTGGATCGCCGGCCGCAGGATCGCCCGAAAATCCGCCTGCCGCGCAGACGGCGAACTGACTGGCGCGCGGGAACCCTTTGGCCCGCGCCCGTCGCAGAACGCGCGCGGGTTTGCCGTAGCGCAAGCCGCCCGCGCCGGCCCGGCGCGCCGCCCTGGCGGCGGGCGGCGATAATGCCGGCCATGACCTACCAACTTCTGAAAATGGCCCACGTCGCGGCCGCCGTGGCCTGGCTTGCGGGCTCGCTCTTCGTGTCCATGTTCCTCCTGACCTCGCAGCCGCAGTCCGGCGACGAGGCGCCCAAGGAGCGCAGGATGCTGCACGTCCTGCGCCGCTGGACGCTCTATGTCACCACCCCCGCCATGGTCATCACCTGGCTCATCGGCCTGCACCTGGCCATGACCTTCGGCTGGTTCGCCATGAACTGGATCTGGGTCAAAGTGGCTTTCGCGCTGAGCCTGTCGGCCTTGCTGGGCATGCAAAGCGCATCGCTGCGTCGCATGGCCGGCGGCAGCGACCGCCGCCCGCCCATGCTGGACCTGCACGCGCCGTTCACCGTCCTGGCGGCCGCGGCCATCGTGACACTGGTGGTGGTCAAGCCTTTCTAGGCGGCGGCGCAAGGCGCGGCGCGCGGGGATCAGCGCAACTGCGCCTGCGGCATGGCGGCCAGGGATTGGGTCGCCAGCCGCTCCTGCTCGCGGGCCATGCGGTTGACGGCGTCCTGGTGCTGGTGAAAGCGGCGCAGGTCGTCGTCGCGGCCGAACATCAGCTCGGTCCGATCCGCATACCAGAACTGCCGGTTGTCATCGAGCAGCGTGATCATCAGGCCGAACTCGCGCAGGATCCGCGTCTCCAGGTCCCAGACGCGGGTGAGTTTCTCGGTGCTGGCCGCCCGGGAGTCCTGCAGCGCTTTCAGGATCTTCGCTTTTTCGGAATCGGAAATCGACAGCGAGCGCACCAGCGCGGGCATGGCGTTCAATATCTCCAGGCTGCGCTGGCGGTAGCCGGGCACGAGCTTTTCCGCCTGTTCCAGGATGAGGCGGCTTTCGATCAGGCCCGAGTCGCGCGCCAGCCGGCTGGCGTCGAAGAGCCGCGGCAGGCCGATCTCCTTCAGTTCCTGCAGATAGGCGCGATGCTGCGCCAGCCGTTCGCCGGCCACGGTCTTCAGGGCCCGCTCCATTTCGCCGTAGGGACCGGAGGCCTTGGGCGCGGGGTCGATGTCGGGCACGTCCTCGGGCGCGCCGCTGCCGCCGCCCGCCTGCAGGCGCAACGCGTCGATGGCTTTGCGGATTTCGGCATTGGCGATGTCGCGCTGCCGGTCCTGGTGCTGGCGCTCGGCCAGGGGCGCGGCCACGGCGGCCAGCAGGAACACGCCCGTGCCCAGCATGATGCGCAGCCGGTTGCGCGGCGTGCGAAAGCGCTTCCAGAGGGAAAAGACGCCCAGGACGATGAGCACGAAAACGCCCAGGGCGAGCGCGCTGCCCACGGCCAGCGTGGCGACCTCCAGCAATGTGCCGGGGCGCCGGCTGTGGACGATCCACGCCAGCATCCCGGAATAGACCAGACAGGTGGCGGCTTTCAGGAGCCAGCCCGGTTCAGGCGGCTTCGCTGCCGGGGCCGCCGGGCCGGCGGTCGAGGCGGGCGCTTGCGGATGGGTCATGTCGCGCACGAAAACGGGATATGGCCCTTGGACTGTAAAGACTCGTTCCAGCCCCGTCAATCGGCGCCGGTGCGTCGCCACGCGACCCATTCGCCTTCGCCCTCGAAGTGGCGCGGGCCGCGCGCGGCGGTGGCCAGGCCGGCCCGCAGGACTTCCATGTCCAGCCCCGGCAGGTTGCGCAGCAGTGCGGGGGGCAGATGGTCGATGTCCAGCACGGCGGCGTCGAAATCCATCCGCATCAGTCCGCCGCCGTCGCTGGGCACGCGCACGAACCACAGGCTTTCCATGTAATCGCCGAACCAGGGGTCTGGATAGATCGCCTGCGTGAACAGGAATCCGAATTCGTGGATGTCGCTCCACGGCCAGAACTCCTGCAGCCCCATGGCGCGCGCGAGTTCGCCCGACCGCGTGAGGCCGGCGTCATCGAACCGCACGGTTTCGCGCAAGGGATCCTCGGGCGCCGGCGGGCCGGCCAGCCATTTTCTGATGAATGACCACATGGCGGTGCGAACGGAGTGACGAAACGCGCAGTGTAATGGGGGCAGGTCGGTGCAAAAATGTTACAACCATTGATCCCCATCAACGCCGCGCGCCCAGCGGCGCGTTAGGGTTGGAGTTTTGCCTGACGGGTCGCCGGCGACTGGCCGCCCTGGCCAGGCAATCATGCGCAGCAAGGACAGGATCAATGACCGACAAGACATCTCAAGCCCCCGAACAAGACGCCGCCACCGCAGAAAAGCGTGCCGCCGGCACCGCGGGCGCTGCCAAGCGCACGGCGAGCGGCCGCCGCGCGCCCGCCAAGCGTTCCGCGGGGGCCGTGGCCGGGAGCCAAGCGGCCTTGAAAGCCGCCGCGGCGCCTGACGCCGCGCCCGAGGGGCAGCCCGCCGCCGGGACCGTGGCCGACGCCGGGACCGCCGCCAACGCCGCCGCAGAACCCGTCGTCGAAATCCGCAAGCGCGTGGCTGCGCGCCAGGACGCGGCGCGGCAGGAGACCGTGGCGGTGCTGGCCGACATTGCGGGCCGCTATCGGGTCGGCGAGCCCGGGCAGGCCCATGAGGCCCTGCGCAGCGTCATCGACGAGCTCTCGGCCGACGACGCGCAGGCCGTGCATCGCGCGCTGCTCGAGGCCAACAGGCAGGCGCCCCGCTCGCGCCGCAATCCCGACGACGAACTGGCGGTGGACTGGCGCGAAGGCATCTACCCATACCGCCACCGCATGCTGCGCCGCAATTACGAAAAGCAGAAGTACCAGCTGCAGGTCGAGCTGCTCAAGCTCCAGGCCTGGGTCAAGGCCACCGGCCAGCGCGTCGTGATCCTGTTTGAAGGCCGCGATGCGGCAGGCAAGGGCGGCACCATCAAGCGCATGATGGAACACCTGAATCCGCGGGGCGCGCGCGTGGTCGCGCTGGAAAAACCGTCCGACACCGAAAAGGGCCAGTGGTATTTCCAGCGCTACGTACAGCACCTGCCGACCGCCGGCGAGATCGTCATGTTCGACCGGTCCTGGTACAACCGCGCGGGCGTCGAGCGCGTGATGGGCTTTTGCACGCAGGACGAATACCTTGCGTTCCTGCGGCAGACGCCCGATTTCGAACGCCACCTGGTCAGCAGCGGCATCATCCTGATCAAGCTGTGGTTCTCGGTGAGCCAGGAAGAGCAGCGCCGCCGCTTCATGCAGCGCAAGGTGCATCCGCTCAAGCAGTGGAAACTGAGCCCCGTGGACCTGGCGTCGCTGGACAAGTGGGACGACTACACGCGCGCCAAGGAAGCCATGTTCGCGCATACCGACACCGCGGACGCGCCCTGGATCGTGGTCAAGTCCGACTGCAAGAAGCGCGCGCGGCTCAACGCCATGCGTTATGTGCTGAGCCGCGTGCCGTACGAAGGCAAGAGCGACGATCCGCAGATGGCGATCGATTCGTTGATCGTGGGACGGGCGCTGTAGCGGACCAGGCGACCGCTCAATCAAGCGACCAAGCGGTCAATCGGTCGGGCGATCTGGCGATGAGGCGCCCGGGCGGTTACCCGCCCAGCGCCGCCAGATTCAGCACATGGCTGCGCCCGATCCACACGGCGCAATCGCGGTGGTCCCGCAGCGCATCGCCGGTGTTCGGATGCATGAACACGTCGAGCGCGTCGCGGTTCAGCGTGAGCCAGGTCGCGATCTCGGCCAGGTGTTCCGGCGCAAAGGCGATCTGGTAGCTCCACTGCGGATGCGGGCCGACGGGGCGCTCATGGAAGCGCCCCATTTCCATCTTGCCGCCGAATCGTGCGACCACCCGCTCGCGCAGCGCGAACGCGGCGTCGCGGGTGGCGGCGTCGAAGTACACATGGGCGTGCCAGCTGGCGACATCGGTCACGGGAATATCCATCATCTCGGGTCGTTCCGGTTCAGCCGCCCGCGCGCTTGGCGCGGTGGCCTTGTTTGGCGAGCGCGTCGAGGATGCGGTCGCAGTGGTCGCCCTGCACCTCGATCACGCCGTCCTTGACGGTGCCGCCCGAGCCGCAGGCGGTGCGTAGCTGCTTGCCCAGGGCGTTGAGCGCGTCGGGCGCCAGCGCCAGGCCGCGGACCAGCGTCACGCTCTTGCCGCCCCGGCCCTTGGTTTCGCGGGAAACGCGTGCCACGCCGTCGCCGGCGGGCGTCGCGCGCGCGGCCTGCTGGCACAGGCATTGTGCGATGGGCTGGCGGCACTGCGGGCACATGCGCCCGGACTCGGTGGAATAGACCAGGCCGCCGGCGGTGCTGCGCTTCATCAGCCTTCCCCTCGCATCCGGTCGATGAGCCGGCGGTCGCGTTTGGTGGGGCGTCCGGCCTCGATGCCCAGCGCCGGCTCCGGCGCGAGGCGGCGCATCTCCGCGGCGCGCTCGCGCGCGGCGATGCTTTCCGGCGTTTCCTCATAGAGCTGGCGCGCGACCGGCGCGGGCCCGCGCACGCCGCTGACGGCCACGACGCGCACCTGCACGGCGGGATCTTCCTTGCGCACCGCGACCACGTCGCCCGCGCCGACTTCGCGCGCGGGCTTGGCGGGCTGCCCGTTCACGAACACGCGGCCCTTGCCGATTTCCTGCGAGGCCAGGCTGCGCGTCTTGTAGAAGCGCGCCGCCCAAAGCCATTTGTCGAGCCGGATCTTGTCCATCCTGCGATTTCCTGCGGTAAAGCTGTCCAAGCCGCCATGATAGCCCCGCGCTAGCGGCCCAAAAAAAAACGGCGCTCCCGAGGAGCGCCGCAAACCGGCTACGCGGTGGCCGGGCCGTGCTGGCCCGGCAGTACTCAATCCAGCTTCAGTCCGGCTTCCTTCACGACGCGCTGCCACTTTTCGATCTCGGCGCGGCGGAACGTGTCCAGTTCGGCGGGGGTGGAGCCGATGGGCTCGGCGCCGATGCCGGCCAGTTGTTCGGCGATGGCGGGGTCCTTCAGGACCTTGGCCAGCGCCTGCGACACCTGGTCCACGATGGCCGGCGGCGTGCCGGCCGGGGCGAACACGGCATTCCATTCATAGGTTTCGTAGCCCGGCACGCCGGACTCGGCGATGGTGGGCAGGTCGGGGGCGGTCTTGGAGCGCTGCGTGCCGCCGACGGCCACAGCGCGCAGCTTGCCGTTCTTCACGTGCTGCCAGGCCGAGCCCATGCTGGCGAACATGACCGGGACCTGGCCCGACATCACGTCGATCATGGCCGGGCCGCCGCCCTTGTAGGCGACGTGCTGCAACTGGGTCTTGGCGAGCAGGTTGAACAGTTCGCCGGCCAGGTGTTGGGCGGAACCGGGACCCGCGGAGGCGAAGTACACCGGCTCCTTGGCGCCGGGCTGGCCCAGCTTGATCAGGTCGGCCACGGTCTTCACTTCGTACGAGGGCGTGACGACCAGCACGTTGGGCACGCGCAGCAGCAGCGACACGGGCGCAAAGTCCGCCAGCGTGTCGAACTGCATCTTTTTGTGCAGGGCGGGGTTCTGGGCGTGGTTGGACGCATCCAGCATCAGCGTGTAGCCGTCGGGCTTGGCCTTGGCGACCACCGCGCCGCCGATCATGCCGCCCGCGCCGCCGCGGTTTTCAATGACGACGGGCTGGCCGAGTTCGGCCGCGAGCTTCGGGCCGATCAGGCGGGCCACCACGTCCACGGTGCCACCGGGCGGATAGGTGACCACCAGCGTCACCGCGCGCTCAGGGTAGGCGGCATGCGCGGCGCCGGCGGCGCCGGCCAGCAGGCCCGCCGCGGCGCACAGGGCGCTGCGGCGCGCCAGGCGTTTGAAGAGAGGGGTCATGGTGTGTCTCCTTGGAATTGGAATAGCCGCAACGGCGTGTCGGCAAGCACGGCGCGTCGTTGCGCGGGGTCGTCGATCCAGGCGTCCAGCCACTGCGTGGCCGCGGGGTAGGACGCGAGGTGGCGGTGTTCGGTGTGGGGCCAGTCGCTGCCCCACATCAGTCTTTCGGGGGTGTAGACGTCCAGGAGCTGCTGCGTGGCAAGCCGGCCCGACGCGGCGCAGGCCGGGGCCGTCCAGTTGCGGTAAGGCGCCGACAGCTTGACCCAGACGCGGCCGCTGTCCGCCTGTTTGAGCAGGTACTGGAAGCCCGCGTCCAGGACGCCGAGCGCCGGATCCGGGCGCCCGAAATGGTCCACCACGATGCGGCAGCCGGCCGCCAGCAGGGCGGGCAGCACGCCGTCCAGGCGCGCCGCCTGCAGGTGCACTTCCACATGCCAGCCCAGCGCGTTGACGCGGGCGAGCAGCGTCTGCCAGGCTGGCGTCTGCAGGGCGGGCAGCTCAAGCCCGATGAGGTTCAGGCGGATGCCGACCACGCCGGCCTCGGACAGGGACTGCAATTCGGATTCGGCAACGTCCGGCGCCACCACGGCCACGCCGCGCAGGCGGGCGGGACAGGCGCGCAGCGCCTCGGTCAGGTGGCGGTTGTCGGTGCCCAGGAAGCTGGGCTGGACCAGCACGCCATGGGTCAGGCCGTGCGTATCCAGCAGGCCCAGGTATTCGGCCAGCGTCGCGTCGTAGTCCGGCGTGTGGCGGCGCGCGTCGGCAAGCGCCAGTCCCTGGTGAAAGACGTGCGCGTGGGTGTCGACGGCGCCTGGAATAAGCGAGGGCAAATCGGTCTCCTCGTTCTGCATGCCGGATCAGAGTCGGCGATGCACTTTGTCATGCTCTTTTGTCGGCATTCTAGGAAGTCGATGTATAGTTTTCCATTCTGGAAAATCGCATTTTATATATTGAAATAATATGGAAACCCGGCACCTGAGGTACTTTCTGGCCGTGGTCGACCACGGCAGCGTCAGCCGCGCATCGGACTGGCTGGGCATCGCGCAGCCCGCGCTGAGCCAGGCGCTGACCCGCATGGAGAAGGACCTGGGCGTGCGGCTGTTCGAGCGTTCGCGCCAGGGCACCACCCCCACGCCCGCCGCGCAGGCCATCCTGGAGGACGTGCGCGCCAGCGTGGCGCGCATCGACGCCGCGGCCCGGCGTGCGCGGGAGATCGGGCGCGGCAGCGCGGGCCAGTTGACGGTCGGGCTGGTGTCCTCGGCGCTGTTCGACACCTTGCCCCGCGCGCTGCGCGAGATGCGCAGGCAGGCGCCCGGCGTGCGTATCATCCTGCGCGAGATGAGCAACGCCGAACAGGCCGAAGCCCTGCAGACCGGAGAGATCGACATCGGCCTGATGCACACGCCCGTGGCGGTGGGCGGGCGCATGCGCGAGCGCCAGTTGCTGCGCGACCGGCTGGTCGCGGCGGTGCCCGACGAATTCGAACTGGGCGCCGACGGCCAGGTGTCCATGGCGCAGATCGCGCAGGCGGGACTGGTGATGTACCCGCAGTCGCAACTGCCCAACTTCTATGCGGAAATCCTGGACGCCATGCGCAAGGGCGGCCACGATGCGCACGTGGCGCAGGAGGCCAACCGCACGCTGACGGTGCTGTCCTGCGTGGCGGGCGGGTGCGGCGTGGCCCTGCTGCCAAGCTGGATCCGGTCGATGGACTTTCGCGGCGTGCGCTTTTGCGAAGTGCGCGACGGCGAACGCCTGCCCAGTTTCGACCTGAGCGCGATCTGGCCCGCGCGCAGCGTGCCCACGCTGGCGGACATGTTTGCCAATCTCGACCTGGGGCAGCGCGGGTGATGCGCCCAACTCCTTTCATCCTGCCTTCAACTTCCTTCAAAAAGACTTAAGCCAGGCTTAAGGCCGCCCTTCGGCCGGAACTTGGCATGACCATGGGGTCTAACCGGGAACGTCTTGGTGGGGTTCCGGCTCATGGATCTGAATTGGCAGCAGCAACTTGCGGAAAGCGCCTGGTGGCTTGCGCGCGCGTTTGGCATGTCGGCCGTCGCGCTGGCGCTGGCAACCTTGGTGCTGGCGCGCACCACGGTCTGGGGACGCAAGTTCTGGCGCCTGGCCTGGCCCTATTTGACGCCGCGCCGCTCCTGGCGGCCGTTGCTTACGCTGGCGCTGCTGCTGTTCCTGGCGATGTTCGCGGTGCGCATGACCGTGCTGTTCTCGTTCTGGTACAACGGCTTCTATAGTTCGCTGCAGGCGCTGGACCAGGTGGCCTTCTGGCGCTTCCTGGGCATCTTCGCGGTGCTGGCCACCGTGCACGTGGTGCGCAGCCTGGCCGACAGCTACGTGGGCCAGGCCTTCGACATCCATTGGCGGGTCTGGCTGAATGAACGCCTGACGCGCGACTGGCTGGGCAACGGCGCCTACTATCGTGGCCACTTCCTGGACGAGCCCGTCGACAACCCCGACCAGCGGATCGAGCAGGACATTGCCCAGTTCGTGACCGGCTCGCGCACGCTCGCCATCGGCGCGCTCAGCGCCATCGTGTCGCTGGTCGCCTTCACGGCGATCCTGTGGGGCCTGTCCGGCCCGCTGTCCTTGGGCGGCGTGGAAATTCCGCGCGCCATGGTGTTCGTGGTCTACCTCTACGTCATCGTCGCGACCTGGCTGGCGTTCAAGATCGGCCGGCCGCTGATCAAACTGAACTTCCTGTCCGAACGCCTGACGGCCAATTTCCGCTATGCGCTGGTGCGCCTGCGCGAAAACGCCGAGAACGTCGCGTTCTATCGCGGCGAGGAGGTCGAGCGCGCCACCTTGTGGACCCGTTTCACGTCCTACATCGCCAATCTGTGGGCCCGCGTGTACCGGGGATTGAAGTTCGACGGCTTCAATCTGTCGGTCAGCCAGATCGCCGTGGTGTTTCCGTTCATCCTGCAGGCGCCGCGGTTCTTCAGCGGCGCGATCAAGCTGGGCGATGTGATGCAGACCTCGCAGGCATTCGGGCAGGTGCAGGATTCGCTGTCGTTCTTTCGCAGTTCTTATGACGCGTTCGCGCAGTACCGCGCCACGCTGGACCGCCTGAACGGATTCCTGGATGCCAACGAGGCCGCGCGCGCGCTGCCGCAGGTGCAGACGCAGGCCAAGTCCGACGGCATGGACATCGCAGGCCTGGACGTGTCGCGCCCGGACGGGGCCTGTCTGCTGAAAGACCTGACCCTGCAGCTTCATCCGGGGCAGGCCTTGCTGATCAAGGGGCCGTCGGGCAGCGGCAAGACCACGCTGCTGCGTGCGCTGGCCGGCCTGTGGCCGTATGCGCGGGGTACCGTGAGGCGGCCGCAGGGCGAGTCCGCGCTGTTCCTGTCCCAGCGCCCGTATCTGCCGCTGGGCGACCTGCGCGGCGCGGTCGCGTACCCCGGCCTCGCGCAGCCGGCCGACGACGCGCGCCTGGCCGATGCCCTGCGCCAGGTCAACCTGGGCCACCTGGCCGGGCGGCTGGACGAGGTGCAGGACTGGTCGCGCGTGCTGTCGCTGGGCGAGCAGCAGCGCATCGCCTTTGCGCGCGTGCTGGTCAACCGGCCCGCGATCGTGTTCCTGGACGAGGCAACGTCGGCCACCGACGAAGGCCTGGAGCACATGCTGTACAGCCTGCTGCGCGGCGCCTTGCCGGACTGCATGCTGGTCAGCGTGGGGCATCGCAGCACGCTGGATGGGTTTCATACGCACCGGCTGGACCTGCAGGGCGCGGGCCGCTGGCAGGTCGGCCCGATGCCCGCCGCGCGCCAAGCCGACACCCCGGACACCCTGCGGCGCGCGGCGGCCTGAGGGCCGTCGCAGGATGAAACCGGCCGCTTCCCGCGGCCATTTCTACGTCGTGAGCGCGCTCAGGTGCCGACGCGCAGCGGTCCGGTCAGTTTGCGCAGGGCGGCAACGACGCTTTGCGCGGTGATGCGTCCGGTCTTGGGGTTGGCCGACGGGATGTTCTGGATTTCCATCGAGAACGAGGCGGCGTCGGACACGACTTCGACGCGGTGCAGGTTGCGCTCCAGCGAGGGGTCGGCCCAGATTTCCAGCGTGGTGCGGTCCGGCCCGATGCCGGCCAGCGACACGCTGACCGCCACGTTGAGATTGGCCGGAAATCCCACGGCCGCTTCGCGCGGCGACCCGCGGAAGATCAGGCGCGGCTCGGTGATGCCTTCGATGTCGATGTTGTTGTCGACGAGGTAGGGCGCGCCCAGCAGGCCGCGCACCGGCTTGCGGGTGATCATCGTGACGGAATGGATGACGCCTTCGGCCGCGGCGGTGATGGCATCGAGCCCCAGGATGGCGCCGGACGGCACAATGACCTGGCCGCCATGCTGGCGCGCGAGGTCGATGAGGTCTTCGTGGCGCAGCAGCGCGCCGGAGCTGAGCACCACCATTTTCTTGCCGGCGCGCAGCACGGGTTCGGCGATGTCGCGGAACACGGCGGCGGGGGCGCATTCAACGACGACGTCGCAGTGCTCGGCCAGGGCGTCCAGGGTGGTGAACGTGGGCGCGCCGTTGTTCCAGGAGAAGGCGGGCGGGGCGGCGGGATCGCGCACCGCGACGGCGGCGAGCGTCAGGCCGGGCAGCCCGGCATCCAGGGATTGCGCCACGGCCTGGCCGATGGCGCCGAAGCCGGCGATGCCGACACGGTAGCTGTTCATGGGTATCCGGAAAGTTGGGCCAGCGGACGGACCGCAGGCGGTTCGAAAGCGCGGCGCGGCGGGCGCCGCGCGAGGCTGCCGGCCACTGTAGGCGAGCGCCCGGCCGCGCGTCAATGCGGGATGCCCGCAGGACCGCTTGGCGCGCGGCACTTCCCGTCACTGCAGCCGGATGCCCAGCTCCTTGATGAGCGGCCCCATCTCGGCGCGGTCCGCCGTTATCGTGGCCGCCAGTTCCTCGGGAGAACTGCCGATCGGGATCATGCCCAGGGTTTCCATCTGCGCTTTCATCGCCGGGTCCTTCAGGATGTCCGCCACGTCCTTCTGGATCTGCGCGACGCGGTCCCGGGGGATGCCCGCCGGGCCCATCAGGCCGATCCATGGCTGCGGCGCATAGTCCAGGCCAGACTCCTTCAGCGTGGGCGTGTCGGGCAGGCCACCGAAGCGCTGCGGGCTGGTGATCGCCAGGGCGCGCAGGCGCCCGCTGTCGATGAGGCCCCTGGAGCTGGACGGCGCGTCCAGGGCCACGTCGAGCTGCCCGCCAATCAGGTCGTTTTGCGTTTTGCCGGACGACGAGGAGGGCACGTACAGCGCCTTGATGTCGGCGCGGCGCGCCGTCTGCTCCCACACCAGATGAAACGCGGTGCCGATCGAGAAAGAGCCCACGCTGAGGTTGCGCACCCGGCTTTCGCGCACGAAGTCCTCCCAGGTCTTGAGCGGACTGTCCTGGGGCACGATGAAGATGAACGGCGTGCGCGCCACCAGTGAGATCGGTTGAAGGTCCTTTTGCGTGTCGAACGGCAGGCTGTCCACGGCGAAAGGCACGATGGTGACGGACGATGCCACCACCATGCCCAGCGTGTAGCCATCGGGCGCGGATTTCACCAGCGCGCCGGTGCTGATGATGCCCGACGCGCCAGGCCGGTTCTCCACGACCACGGGCTGGCCCCAGGCCGCGCCAAGCTTGCTGGCGAGGACGCGCAGCATGACGTCCACGGGACCGCCGGGCGGATTGGACACGATGATCTTGACGGGTTTGTCGGGATAGGCGGCCGTGGCGGCCAGTGGCATCAGCATCGCGAGCGTAAGTGCGAATGCGGTTTGCTTGAACATGGAATTCCCCTTGTGTCGTTGTTGAGAAGGCGCGGCGGCAAGGCCGGCGCCTCGGGCTGGCGAGTCGCCTCAGGCCAGGATCTGCACGTGCGGCGCCTGGGGCCAGTCCGGCGCCTCGCCCCGGATGAACGCCAGCCATGCGGCCTGTGTCCGGTTTTCCAACTGCTCGCCGTGCGCGGCGGACAGGCCGGCCAGCATGGGGGCGTCGGCAAACGCCCGCAAGGTGCCGAACACGAAGGGCAGTTCAATGCAGTGGCAGGCGCCGAAACGGTCCGTGGGCGCAACGTCGAATCGTGCCAGCCAGGCCTCGCGGCCCTGGGCGACGGCCTGCCGTGCCCACAGCCGCGATGGCGCGCCGAACACCGCGTCGCCCATTTCATGGCTTGCGGCATCCGTGCCGTGGTCGGGAAAGGCGGCCATCTCGTCCCGCGTGTAGCACGCCAGTACGTCGGCGCGGCCCGCGGCCTTCAGCAGCGCGGGTGCGATGTCCTGAGGCAGCACCTGGCCGTCCAGCACCGGGCCGAACAGGCTGCGGCTGCTGCCTTCGTCCCGCAGCGCCTGCACGACCTCGGGCGCCTGCTGCGCCGCCAACAGCGCCGAAACGGGCAGCTCGCGCGCCGCGGCAAGCGAATCGGCGCCGGCGGCGCGCAGAAAGACCTGCCCCAGCGCATCGGCTTGCCGCGCGCTGCGAAAGCCGCGGCCCAGCGCGGCGCTCTGCAGGATGGCGCGTGAGAAGCGCGGCTTGCGCGCCAGCATGGCGCAGATCGACGATGCGCCCGCCGATTGGCCCATGACCGTGATGTGCTCGGGATCGCCGCCCAGGTCCTGGATGTTGGCGCACACCCAGTCGATCGCCGCCTCCTGGTCGAGCAGGCCGGCATTGGCTGTCTGCCCCGGCACGTAGAGCCAGCCCAGCGCGGCGAGCCGGTAATTGACGGCCACGACGACCACGTCGCCGCGCTGTGCGAGGCGGGAACCGTCGTACCAGTCCAAAGCGCCGCCGCCGCTCTGCCAGGCCCCGCCATGCAGCCACACGACGACCGGGCGGCGCTTGCCATCGGCCGCCGGCGTCCACACCGTGAGGTGCAGGCAGTCTTCGGATTGCTGGGCGTCGAAGTCGCCCATGGCGCCGCGCAGCCGCGACGCAAGCTGCGGCGCGACGGTCCCCGTGCCCGTGGCGTCCAGTTCGCCGCGCCACGCCGCAGGTTGCGGCGGCGCGAAGCGCAGGTCGCCCACCGGCGCCTGCGCATAAGGAATGGCGCCATAGCGGCACACGCCGCCCTCGCGCACGCCGACCAGCGTGCCATCCCGCAGCGTTGCCTTCACGCATTCACGCATGAGCTTCCCCCTTGCATTGTTGTGCATCGTCCGGCCGTGGCGGGCGCCGCAGCCGCCGGACTATGGTAGGGAGGAAAGCGCCGCGCCGGGCATTCCGGTTTTGAACATAGCCATGCGCAATGCGCATGGCTATGTAGGCTATCGGGCGATACGCGCGTCCAGGCTGTTGTCCGCCAGGGCCTGCGCCTGCGCCTGCGTCATGCCCAGGTGTTCGTAGAGCGCGTGGAAGTTCTCGTTGACGTAGCCGCCGAAGTAGGCCGGATCGTCGGAGTTGACGGTGACCTTCACGCCCGCGTCCAGCAATGACAGGATGTTGTGCTCGCGCATGTGGCTGAACACGCGCAGGCGGGTATTGGACAACGGACAGACGGTCAGCGGGATCTGCTCGTCGATGAGCCGCGAGATGAGCTTGGGATCTTCGGCCGCGCGCACGCCATGGTCGATGCGCAGCACCTTCAGCAGATCCAGCGCTTCCCAGATGTATTCGGGCGGACCTTCCTCGCCCGCATGCGCCACGGCCGGCAATCCGTGCGCGCGCGCGCGGTCGAAGACGCGCTGGAAGAGGCGCGGCGGAAAGCCCTGCTCGCTGCTGTCCAGGCCCACTGCGATGAACGCGTCGCGGTAGGGCAGCGCCTGGTCCAGCGTGCGCATCGCCTGTTCTTCGGGCAGGTGGCGCAGGAAGCTCAGGATCAGGCCGCTGGTCACGCCGAGTTGCTTGCGGCCGTCGTCGAGCGCCTGGCTGATGCCATTGAGCACGGTCTCAAAGGGGATGCCGCGATCGGTGTGGGTCTGCGGATCGAAGAAGGGCTCGGTATGCACCACGTTCTGTTCGCGGCATTTGAGCAGGTAGGCCCAGGTCAGGTCGTAGAAGTCCTGCTCGGTGCGCAGCACGTCCGCGCCCATGTAGTAGAGATCCAGGAACTCCTGCAGGTTGTTGTAGTTGTACGCGCCGCGCAGGGCCTCGATGTCGGGCCAGGGCAGCGCGACGCCGTTGCGCTGCGCCAGTTTGAACAGCAGCTCGGGTTCGAGCGTGCCCTCCAGGTGCAGGTGCAGTTCCGCCTTGGGCAATGCGTTGAGCCAGTCGTACATGGGAGCTCCGGAAAAAAGAAGGTGCGTGGTCGGAAGACGGCGCGCGGCTCAGGCGGCAAGCGCGATGCCGTCAGCCTGGATGGTGCGTTCGAGCTGAGCCGCGAAGGCGCGCGCCTGGCGCGTGCTGGGGCGGTCGCGCCGCCAGATGGCGGCCAGGGGCGATTTGCGCAGGGCGGGCCGCGCCGGCAGCACGGCGAGTTCGCCGCGCGCCTGCCGGACGGCCGCGACGCTGCCGGGCAGCATCCACAGGTATTGCCCGTCCAGCAGCAGTTCGCGGCCGAATTCCAGCGACAGGACGCCGATCATATCCGGAATCGCCAGGCCAGCCTGGCGCAGGGACAGTTCGAGCTCGCCGCGGATGCGGCTGCCGGGCAGGGCGGTGATCCAGGGGTAGGACACGCAGTCGGCCAGGGTGGCGCCGGGTTGCCGGGCGAGCGGATGCTGCGGGGCGCAGGCCAGCACCACCGGATCCTCCAGCAGGGTGGTCGAGCGGTATATCTGCGGATTGACGGTGGACGAAAAACGGCTGATCAGCACGTCCAGCGTGCCGGTATCCAGGTCCTCGATCAGGCGCTCGTGCGTGCCGACCTCGATCGTCAGCGTGATGCGCGGATGGGCCTCGCGGTAGTCGCGCGCCGCCTGCGCCACGGGCCAGCCCGCGAACATCGAGAAGCAGCCCACCGTCAGGCTGCCTTCATCGCCGCGCGAGACCGCCGCCAGATCGACCTCTGCCTTGCGAAAGCCGTTCAGAAGCTGGCGCGCGTGGCGGCACATGGCGTCGCCCAGCGGCGTGCAGGTCGTTCCTTTTGCGGTGCGCTCGAACAGCCGCGCGCCCACCAGTTCCTCGATCTCGGCGATCGCGCGGGACAGGCCCGATTGCGTGCTGTGCAACTGCGCGGCCGCCTTGGACAGGTTGCCCAGTTCGGAGACGGTCAGCACGATTTCCAGGTGACGGATGCGGAGTTTGCCTCGGAACGGTGTCATGGCGCGGGCGACAGGGATGATGTGCCGATTATTCTCCCGCGCCCGCCGCTTGGCAACGCGCCGCCTACCAGGCGTGCTGCGCGTCCACCGGAAACGCGCCTGCCTTGACGTCGCGCACGTAGGCGGCGAACGCGCCCTGGATGCCGTCGGCGCCTTGCGCGAAGTTGCGCACGAACCGCGGCATCTTGCCGAGGTTGAGCCCCAGCATGTCGTGCATGACCAGCACCTGGCCGTCGGTGCCGCAGCCGGCGCCGATGCCGATGGTGGCGCAGGACGTCATCGCGCGCGTGAGTTCGGCGGCCAATCGGGCCGGGATCATTTCCAGCACCAGCATCGAGGCGCCGGCCTGGTCGAGCTCGCCCGCGTCCCGCAAGAGCCTGGCGGCGCCGTCGTCGTCCCGTCCCTGCACGCGGTAGCCTCCCAGCGCGGAAACGGTCTGAGGCGTGAGTCCCAGATGGCCGCATACCGGAACGCCGCGCTCGACGAGGAACCGGACGATCTCGGTGGTCCAGCCGCCGCCCTCGAGCTTGACCATATGGGCGCCCGCCTCCATGAGCCGCACGGCGGAGGCCATCGCCTGGTCGGTCGACTGGTGGTAGGACCCGAAAGGAAGATCCGCCACCAGCAAGGCGTGGCCGTTCGCCTTGTCCAGGCCGCGGGCCACGCACTGCGTGTGATAGGCAATGTCCTGGAGCGACACGCCGACCGTGCTGGTTTTGCCCTGGCAGACCATGCCGAGCGAGTCGCCGACCAGGATGCTGTCGATGCCGGCGGCATCGGCGGCCGCGGCGAAGGTCGCATCGTAGGCGGTCAGCATGGAGATCTTTTCGCCGGCCTGGCGCATGTCGGCGATGGTCCTGACGGTGACCTTCCTGCGGCCGTCCGGCGCGCCGGACCGGGGCGCCGCGCCGTAGGGCGGGGCGGCGGCGTCCTGCGGGGTCGAGGGCGAAGGAACGTTCGGCTGGTTCATGTCTGGTCTCTGGGTTGTCGCAAGGAAGGCCCGGCCGGACGCAGGCGCGGCCAGCCGGTGTTGATGTCTGCGCGCGGATGCCTGGCCCACCGGCCTGGGCGCATGCATGGGCGGTTGGCGCATCGTAGTACAGTCCGGCTTGCCCGGCGCGGACCATGCGCTTTCCGTGTGTCCGGGATTGCGGCGCGGGCCGCGGCATTGCGGGAGTCGGATATAGTTCCTCGCCCGCCGGCCAGCCGGCGATCATGCATCGGTCTGCAACGGGAGGAACAAGCCATGAATGCCAGGATGCGCCGCGCGCAACGTGCAATCCGGTGCGCGGGCGCCGTGTTGGCCGCAGCAACGTTGAGCGCATGCGGCGTCTCCCGGGTGGACGGCGTCGCCGTGAAATGGCCACCATTCAAGGAAGGCACGCTGGTGACCCTGCCCGCGGACGCGGCGCAATGCCCTGACCTGGCCGGTACCTACCGCGCGCAGGGCGAGCGCCGGTCAGGGGAGGCCGGATCGGCATCGCTTGCCGACCTGCGCGACTTTCTGGCCTACCCCCTGGACCTGCCGGGCCTGCGTGAAACGCCCACGCCATGGCGCGCGTCGCCACAAGCCATCGTGTCGTTTTCCCGGACCGCGGCGGGCTGGGACGTGCTGGCGCTGGACGGCCAAGGCGCGCGGGCCGTGGGGCGCCTGCCGTTGCGGCAAGCCGGTCCAATCCCGCCCGCGTCGGCGGCCGCGGCAGGCCTTCCGTCCCGCGACACGGTCCAGCGCGCGGCGGGCTGCACGCAAGGGCGTCTATGGGTCAGCGTGCGCCAGGACTGGCGGCAGCATGAATCCATCGGCGTGCGCCGCCACGTTGCGATCCTGCGCAAGGAGGCGGGCGGCCTGCTGGTGACCGTGCAGCGTGAGTCCGACACCCTTGGCATGCTGTTGCCCTGGTACACCAACGACAGCGATTTGTTCCAAAACTGGTTTGCGCCCGCCGCCGACCCCGCTTGAAATCTTCAACCCCGCAGGCGTGCGCCTGCCATCACCGAGTGCCTCATGACCGCAAAGCGACTTTTCACCTGGACTTTCTTCTTCGCGCTGTTCGTCGTGCTGGTGGCCTTGTTCTGGCGCCAGCTCTTTGACCAGACGCCGCCGTCGCTGCGCGAGCTGGGCGGACATCCGGTGGGCGGCGACGTGCACATCTACGGCGAGTCGCCGCGCCTTGACGGCATGGCCGACCGCGCGCTGCTGGCCGATGCGCAACGCGGCAATCCGGGCGCCCAGTACATGCAGGGCCTCATCATGGAGCACTACGACATGAAGGAGGCGCTGCGCTGGTACGAGGCGGCCGCGGCGCAGGGCTACGAACTGGCGGCGCAGCGTCTTGAGGCGTTGCGGCAGGCGTCCGCGTCCGCGCAATAGCGATCCCCTTTGAACGCGACCGCGCAACACGCCCGCTTCGTGTCCGGCCCGCTCGGCGGGCACGTCCTCGAGATGGTCCTGACCGGCTGGGCAAGCATGCTGGCCGTGTTTGCCGTGGAATTCCTGTCGCTGCTGTACCTGGGCACGCTGGAGGACGAGGCGGTGCTGGGCGCGGTGGGATTCGGGTCCATGACGCAGTTCACCATCATCGCCGTCTGCATCGGCGTGACGGTGGGTGGCGCGGCCCTGGTGTCGCGGGCGTTGGGCGCGCAGGACGCGGCCCAGGCGCGCACGCTGGCGGGCGCGTCCCTGATCCTGATGGCCGCCACCGCATTGGCCGCCGGCGCGGTGTTTCTCGCGGCGATCGGTCCGTTTACCGCCGCCAACGGCCTGGCCGAGGACGTGCGCGCGCATCTGCTGTCGTATGTGCTCATCACCACGCCGTTCGCGGTGGTCATGGGCATCGGCATGATGCTGTCCAACCTGCTGCGCGCGGCGGGCCATGGACGGCAATCCATGTGGGTGCTGCTGGCGGGAACCGGCACGGTCGCCGTGCTCGATCCCATCGTCATCTTCGTGCTGGACGGCGGCATGGTGGGCATCGCTTGGGCGAGCGGCGCGGGGCGCCTGGCCACCGTGGCGCTGGGCGCCTGGCTGGTGTTTCGCAAGCACCGCCTGGTCGCGTGGCCGGCGGTCGGGCAACTGCGTGAGCACCTGGCCGCGATCGGCGCCATCGCCTTGCCGGCCGCGCTGACCACCTTGGCTACGCCGGCGGCGGTGATCTTCACCGTGTCCACGTACGCCAGCTTCGGCCCCAGCGTGCTGGCGGGCGCCACGGTCGTGGACCGGCTGCTGCAACTGGCGTATTCGCTGTTTTTCGTGCTGCCCGGCGCCATCGGGCCGATACTCGGGCAGAACCTGGGCGCCGGCCAGTGGGACCGCGTCAGGCAGACCGCCGGCCTGGCGGCGCGCTGGGCGCTGCTGTACGGGTTTTCGGCGGCGGTCGGGCTGGCGATCCTGGCGCCGTGGATGCCGGACATCTTCCGGGTCACCGGACCCGGGCGCGACCTGATCGTCTTCTTCTGCCGCTACGGCAGCTTTGCCTGGGCGTTGAATGCGCTGTTCTTCGTGTCGATCGCCGTGTTCAACAACCTGGGATACGCCACGTATTCAACCGTCATCGGCTGGCTGCGCGCCACAATCGGCACCGTGCCCTTCGTCTGGCTGGGCGCTCGCCTGGGCGGGCCGGAAGGGGTGATGCTGGGGCAGATGGGCGGCTTTGCGCTGTTCAGCCTGATCGCGATGGCGCTGTGCCGGCGCGTGCTGCGCGCCCCGCCAGCGGGATTCGCGCCTGGCGCGCCGGCCTGAGCCGCGCCGGGCCGGGCGCCGGTTCGATTTCGGCGGCCGGTCGCGGTACGATCCCGGCTGACTTCGATTTTTCAGGAAAGCCATGCGCCAGAGTTCCCTACGTCCTCGAATCGACAGCTTTTCCCGCGTGCTGCTGGCCGCTGCGTTGAGCGCCGCCGCCGCGGGCGCCGCGCAGGCGCAGTCGCCCGGGTCGGCGACCGGGTCGCGCGTCCAGACGCCCGCGCCGGAACAGCCGCAGCCGGTCCTCAAGCCCAAGCGCAGCTTCGATGACACCCCGGCCCCGGCCGCCGCGGCTGCGCCCGCAGCCGCAGCCACGCCCGCAGCCGCAGCCACGCCCGCAGGCGCACCGGCGGCCGCGCCTGCTGCCCCCGCGCCTGCGGCCGCCGCGCCCACCGTCATCGTGCCCACCGAACTCGACACCAAGGCGTGCATCGACAAGCTGCGCAAGGGCGCCACGGCCAACGGCCTGACCGTCGCCGACTGGGACAAGTACACCGCCAACGCCACGCTGCTGCCCACGACCGTCGCCTCGGCCAAGGGCCAGCCCGAAGGCCGTGAAAGCTGGTGGGACTACATCGCCAAGACGGTGGACGACGAGCGCGTGCAGGACGGCAAAGCCGTGCTGGGCAAATACGGCGCCCAGCTTGGCGCCATCAGCCAGCAGTACCAGGTCGATCCCGCCACGCTGGTCGCCATCTTCGGCATCGAAACCAACTACGGCCGCCAGGTCGGCAAGACCGACGTGCTCAACGCGTGGCTGACCCGCGCCTGCACCGAGAACAAGACGCTCTGGGAAAAGAACGCCTACGCCTCTGTGCGCCTGCTGCGCGACGGCACCGTGCCCGCCGACAAGTTCGTCGGTTCCTGGAGCGGCGCTTTCGGCATGACGCAATTCATCCCGACCTCGTTCTACGAACTGGCCGCCGACGGCGACGGCGACGGCCGCATCGATCTCTACAACTCGCTGCCCGATGCGCTGGCCTCCACGGCCAACCACCTGCGCAAGCGCCGCGCCCAGTGGACGCACGGCCTGCCGGCCGTGGTGGAGGTGCGCGTGCCCGCCGAACTGGCCGCCGCGATTCCGCCCGAGCCCGACGCGGAATACGTCGGTTCGCAAGACCGCCGCACCATCGCCCAGTGGGCACAGGCCGGCGTCAAGCAGGGTGACGGCTCGGTGCTGAAACTGCCCTCGGGCAATGACCAGCAGGCGTACCTTTTCGCACCCACCGGCGCGCGCGGCCCGGTGTTCCTGGCCACCGTAAACTTCGACGCCATCCTGCACTACAACCAGTCGCGCCGCTACGGCCTGGCCGTGTCGCTGCTGCTGAACCGCCTGCAGGGCGGCCCGGCGCTCGCGACCGCCTGGCCCACCGACGATCCTGGCCTGTCGCGGGCGCAGATCAAGGAGCTTCAGGAACAGCTCTACGGCCGCGGCCATGACATCGGCGTGGCCGACGGCATTCCCGGCGCGAAGACGCGCGACGCGGTGCGCGCCGAGCAGGCGCGGCTCAACCTGCCGCAGGATGGCCGCGTCGGCAAGCGCATCCTGGATGCGCTCAAGGCCGACCAGCCCGCGGCCATGCGGGCCTATCCGCCGCAATGAGCGGGCCGCGCGGATGAGGGTTAGGCTGGAGTGCGTGGCGCCGTCCGGGCCGGTATGATCGGCAGGTCCGCCACCGCTCTCAACAACCATGCCGTCCGCCGAGTTTCCCGACGATTTCCAGACCCTGCGCCTGCGCGCCCGCCGCATGTCGCAGGCGCATCTGCCGTTCATGATCGAAATGCACGCCAATGCCGACCTGATGCAGTCCATGGGCGGCACGCGCGACGCGGCGTCCAGCCGTCGCTACGTGGCGCAGAACATCGTGCACTGGACCGAGCACGGCTACGGCATGTACGTGCTGGAAGACCGCGACACCGGCTTGCCCGCGGGCCGGGCGGGGCTGAAAGCCTCGACGTCGCCCGGCCGCGCGGGCGTAGAACTGGCCTATGCGCTGCATCCCGACTGCTGGGGCAAGGGGTTTGCGCCGGAGATTTCCCGCGCGCTGATCGCGCTGGGATTCCGTCTGCTGCCGGTGGATGTGCTGGGCGCCGTGGCGCTGCGGTCCAATGTGGCGTCGCAGCGGGTCATGGAAAAGACCGGGCTGCGCTACGTCGGCATGACTGGCGACACGCCCGAGCCCAAGGTCTGCTACGAAATCCGGCGCGTGGACTGGCGCAGGCTGGAAGGCGTGTGAGCCGCCATCCGCGCGGCGCTAACATGGCGCGATGAGCACCAGGAAAACCACTGCCGGCAAATCCGGCGCCGGCCGCGCCACGGCAACGCCCGTTGCCGTTCCCGCCGACGACCCGCCGCCCGTTGCGCCCGAGCGCCCCGCGCCCGACGAATGCTGCCACAGCGGCTGCATCCCCTGCGTCTATGACCTCTACGACGAAGCCATGGACCGCTATCGGGACGCGTTGAAGGCCTGGCGCGCCCGGCACGAGCCGCAGCAGCCCTGAACGCCCCGAGCGCCCCGAGCGCCCCGAACGCCGGGCAGCGATCAGCCCGGCAGCTTCATGTGGATGATGGGAAACGGACGGCCCGCGTCGTCGTAGGCCGAGCGGCCCATGTCCTCGAAACCGTAGTGCTTGTAGAAGCCGTGCGCCTGTGGATTCTGCTCGTTTACGTCGACCAGCAGCGTGCCGTGCAGCGAGCGCGCGAAATTCAGCAGGCGCCGGCCGGCGCCCTTGCCGCGCTTGTTGGCATCGACGAACAGCATCTCGACCTTGTTGCCGGCCAGGCCCATGAAGCCGGCCACCTCGCCGGCATCGTCCTCGCAGACCCAGACCCTCACTGATGGCAGGTAGGTGTTGAGCACCTGTGGGTACATGGCCTGGATTTCCTTTTCGGAAAGGAAAGTATGGGTGGCGCGTACCGAGCGGAGCCAGATATCCACCAAGGCCAGATCGTCGCCGTGGTTGCGTTCTCGGATGTTCATTTCTTATTGATTCTGTAGGTCGTGTGCCGATGGCGGTCCTTGGCCGCTAAAGCCCTGCGCGATAGATGTCGGTGGCTGCCAGGACGGTTTCCATCTGCACAGTATGCGCGAAAACGAAACGGTCGCCGTAGACCGTTTCATCCGGAAACTCCGAAATCAGCGCCATCGGCAGGTCTTCGCGGTCGGTTTCCGTGATCTGCACCGGAATCCCGTTCAGCAAGTCAAAGCCCGTTTCGAGCGCATGCGCGTGGAACAGTTCCAGTTGGCGGGCATTGAACCGCACCAGGTCCGGCACGTTGCGGGCCAGGCGCGCGGTGACGCCTTCGATCAGGCGGCGTGCGCGTTCAGCCCATCCCGGATGATGGCGCAGCACCAGGAAAAAGCCCTTGGGAATGGTCCAGAGCTCGAAGTGGCGCGGCAGGTACCCCGACAGCGGGCGCGTCCATTCGTGCGCGGGATAGCCGTGCAGGTTGATGTGAAGCTGCGCGCCGCTGATGGCGTGCGCCTGGTGCCGGCCGTCGCGTTCGAAGAACGGCGCGCGCTCGCGGTACGCGATGTCGTCACCCAGCGCGCTGTAGCGCGACGCGTGCAGCATGTGGCGGGGATGCTGTTCGCGCAGCCGGTTAAAGAGCGCGTAGCCATCGGGGTTCTCGGACGCGATCAGCGCGAAATGCGCATCGCCGCGCGCGGCCAGGGTCTGCGCCGCGCGCAGCGCGCCCACGACGCCCGAGGTCTCGTTGGCGTGCTGCGCGCCGGAAATGAAGACGGCCGGACCCGGGCCGCGCACGTAGGTGCCCAGCACCGGACGGCCCTGGCGGGACATCGCCTGGAAGGTGTCGCCGCCGAATGCCGCCATGCATCCGGCGATCTGCGCGGCCGACAGCGGTTCGCGCGCCTGCGTCAGCGGCTGCGCGGGCAGCGACGGGATCACGGGCGCCACGGGCGCGAAGGTCTCCACCGACATCTGCACGCGCGCCGCGCCGTCGTGGCGCCGGATGTCGGGAATGATCTGGCCGGGCTGCAGGCCGCGATCGCCGGACGGGCGGCCCGAGTGCTGCTGGAAGTGCTCGAGCAGCGAGAAATAGATGTCCTCGTGCAGCGCCTCGAAGGTGCTGACGATTTCCTCGTCCACCGGCAGCGCGAAGTCGATGCCCGGCAGGTCCACGCGGATTTCCAGGCGATCGAAGTAGGGCTCGTGCGCGCCCCACGCATGGTTGCGCACGGTGTCCATGATGCTGCGAAAGAGCAGTTGGTATTCGGTGGCCTGCGCGGCATCGGTCCGCACGACGCCGTCCGCATCGCGCACGCGCAGCCAGCCCGTGGGCGACAGTTCCGGCGTGCCGTCGGGCGCGTGCCCGAGCGCGTTGGGCGCGAACACGCGGGTGTCGACCTTGCGGCCGTCTGCGTAGGCCAGGCTGACGTCGTAGTGCAGGTCGGCGGCGCCGGGCAGCAGGGTCACGCGCACGCCCTGCAGCAGCGCGACCAGCGGATACGCCTCGAGCGTGAAGCGCTTGGCCTGCGCATGTTCGTGCAGTGGATAGCGGATCTCGGCCGACAACAGCCCCTCGCGCTCCACCTCTTCAAGAAAGTAATGCAGCAATGGCTTGTAGGCGCTGCGAAAGCGCGCCTTGACGCCAGCCTGTTCCAGCCGGGCCTGCGCCGCGCGGCGGGCCGCCACGTCCTCGAACAGCCAGCCTTCCACGACCGCGCCGCGCCAGGCCGGCGACAGGTAGGCGTGTGTCCACGCGTCCAGCGTGCGGTCGAATGTCTTTTCCAGCAACGTCATGCTCGGTGTTCCTTCCGGCCGCGCGGGCCGGATCGATATTTCAGACCTTGCCGGTCGGGTCCAGGCGGTCGCGCAGCCAGTCGCCCAGCAGATTCAGGCCCAGCACGGTCAACATGATGGCCAGGCCGGGAAAGACGCTGACCCACCAGGCCGTCTGCATATACGTGCGGCCGTCGGCAAGCATACCGCCCCAGCTCGGGATCATGGGATCGACGCCCAGGCCCAGGAAGGTCAGGCTGCTTTCCAGCAGGATGTTGTTGGCCACGTTCAGGGTCATCAGGATCACCAGCGGCCCCAGCAGGTTCGGCACGATGTGGTGGCGGATCATCGCCAGGTCGCGCACGCCGAAGGCGCGCGCGGCCAGCACGAACTCGCGCTCGCGCAGGGCCAGCACCTGCGCGCGGACCAGCCGGGCGTACTGCACCCATTGCGACACGATCATGAAGAAGATGACGTTGAACAGGCCCCCGCCCAGGATGGCGATGAACGTGATCGCGACCAGGATGAAGGGCAGGGCGAGCTGCACGTCGGCAAAGCGCATGACGATCATGTCCCAGAAACCGCGGTAGTAGCCCGCGATCAGGCCCATGACGATGCCCAGCAGCGCGCCGCCCAGCACGGACGCAAAGCCCACCAGCAGCGAGATCTTGCCGCCGACGATGACGCGCGCCAGCACGTCACGGCCCAGCGGGTCGGTGCCGAAGGGATGGGCGGCGGACGCGAAAGGCGCCATCAGGCGGCCGGCCAGGTCCATCGATTCGCCGCCATCCGGAAAGAGCCAGCCCGAGGCCAGCACCAGCAGGACCATGACGCCGGTCAACAGCGCGCCCAGCACGAATTCCAGCGAGCGGTAGCGGCTGCGCGGTTTGACGGCCTTCGGGGCCGCGGGGGAAGTGGTTGTCTGCATGATGCTCAGCGCGTGCGGATACGGGGATCGACGATGCCGTAGGCGATGTCGACGACCAGGTTGACCAGGACGATGACGGTGGCCAGCACGGTGACCGTGCCTTGCAGCACCGGATAGTCGCGGCCGGAAATGGCGTCGAACGCCAGCGTGCCCAGCCCCGGCCAGTTGAAGACCATCTCGATCACGACGATGCCGCCGATCAGGCCGCCGAACTGCAGGCCCAGGTAGGTGATCAGCGGAATGGCGCAATTGCGCAGCGCGTGCTTGTACAGCACCACGCGTTCCTTCAGGCCCTTGCTGCGCGCCACCATGATGTACTGCGCGGACAGCGTTTCCAGCATCGTCGTGCGCACCAGTCGGATGTTGGTGGCGCTGAGGATGATCGCCATGGTCAGCGACGGCAGCACCAGGCTCGCCGGCCCGCTCCATCCCGAAGGCGGCAGCAGCGGGAACGTGATCGACAGCAGCAGCACCAGCATCAGCGCCAGCCAGAAGTTGGGAAACGACAGTCCCACCAGCGACAGGATGCGGATCGCCTGGTCCGTGGGCTTGCCGCGCTTGATGGCGGCCTGGATGCCCAGCGGCAGCGAGATCAGGATCGACACGATCAGGGACGTGAACGCGAGCATCAGCGTGGCGGGCAGGGCATCGCCGATCAGCTTGGCGACCGACGTGCCGCCCATGAAGCTGCGCCCGAAATCGCCGTGCAAAAGGCCCTGCATGTACGACAGGTACTGCTCGTGGAACGGCCGGTTCAGCCCGAGCGCCTGGCGGATATTGGCCAGGTCTTGCTCCGTCACACTGCCCGAACCCTGGCTGAGCATCAGCGCGGGGTCGCCGGTCAGGCGCACGGCATAAGAGACAAGCAGCGTCACGGCCACGATCACGAAGATCGCCTGCAACACGCGTTTGATGAGAAATCCGGTCATAAGGCGCCGCGCCGGCTTACGCCGTCGCGAAAAAATGATGTGAGTGCGGCACTAGCTACCACCAATGCCTCAACGGGGCACACCCCAGCGGGATGCCGCGGAACCGGCTTTGCCGGTCCGCAGGCATGCCCCCCCCTGGGGGGGAAGCGCGTAGCGCTTCGGGGGGGGGACTCAGTCCACACTGGCGTTGACGAAGCGGAAGCGGATGTCTCCCGGAACCTCCAGGTTCTTCACGCGCTTGTTCACGCCCACGATCGTGTTCAGGCTGTACAGCGGCAGCTCCAGCGCCTGGTCGGCGACGTACGCGGCGATTTCCTGCAGCATCGCTTCACGCTTCTTCACGTCATAGACCGTGCGCTGCGCTTCCAGCATCTGATTGAGCTTGGCGTCGTTGTCGTACGGGTTCCACTTCTGGCCCGAGTGGTACATCAGGTACGCGGTGTTGTCGTAGTCGTACGTCCAGCCGCCCCATTGGTTCTGCCACATCTCGCCGGTCTTGCCGCCGGGGATGATGTCGTTGAGCAGCACGCCCGTTTCGTAGGGCTTGATGGTGGCGCGCACGCCCACGCCCTGCAGGTAGCCCGACACGGCCTGGGCTACTTCGCGGAAGTTCGAATCGCTGCCGCGCACGTCGATCTGCACCGTGGCGCCCGGCTTCACGCCCGCGGCAGCCAGCAGCTTCTTGGCTTCGGCGGGGTTGAAGGGCAGGGGCTTTTGCTCGGGGTTGTAGCCGAACGATTGCGGGCCCTGGAAGCTGGCGATGGTCTTGGCCTGGCCCAACAGCAGCTGCTTGACGATGGCGTCGCGATCGACCGCCATGATCAGCGCGCGGCGCACGTCGCGGCTCTGCGTGATGCCGTTCTTGGTGTTGTAGCGCAGCGCGAAGGCCACCGGACCGCCCGTGGAGATCACGTGGGCATTGCCCGACTTCTTCACGGTTTCGATCAGGCCCAGCGGGATCAGCGTGGCGATGTCGATGCGGCCGGCCTGCAGCTCGGCGACCTGCGTGCCGGGCTCGCCGATGAAGCGGTACACCACCTTGTCCAGCTTGGGCTTGCCGCCCCAGTAGTCGTCGTTGCGCGCCAGCGTCACGTTGACCTTGGGCTGATAGCTCTCGAACTTGAACGGGCCGGTGCCGACCGGGTTCGTGTTGAAGAAATCCTCGCCCTTTTCCTTGATGTACTTGGGCGGCACGATCATCGCGCCGTAGCCGGCCAGCTTGGTGAGCAGCACCGGATCGGGCTGCTTCAGGATGAAGTCCACCGTGTACTCGTCCACTACCTTGACCTCGCCGATCGAGTCGTAGTTGGACTTCTGCGGCCCCTTGGCGCCTTCCGCGCCCAGCAGGCGCTCGAAGGTGAACTTCACGGCCTCGGCGTTGAAGGGCTCGCCGTTATGGAACTTCACGCCTTCGCGCAGCTTGAAGCGCAGGCGCTTGTTGTCGTCCTGGTATTCCCAGCTCGTGGCCAGGCCCGGCTGCAGCTTCAGGTCCGCGCCGCGCATGGTCAGGCCGTCGTACAGGTTGCTGCCGACCGAGCCCCAGAACGTCACGAAGGTGTCGATCGGATCCCAGCTTCCCGGATCCTGGTTGATGGCGACGTTGAGCGTGCCGGCGGCGTGCGCCGTCGAAAAGGGCGGCGCGGCGCCCAGCGCCAGGGTCAGGGCGGTGGCGGTGAAAGTGGTGCGTAGGAACTGCATGGTCGCCTCCAGGGACGGGGAATCGGGTCGGACCGACGGATAAAAAGGGGTTCAGGCGGCGCGTGCGACCTGGTGGCCGGGCGCGACTTCAAAGAGGGGAACGATGGCGGGCTCATCCCCGACGCGGCGCACCGGACTGGGAATCTCGCCTTCGATCAGGGACGTGTCGATGTGGCGGCCGGGCTCGGCCACCGGCACCGCGGCCAGCAGCTTGCGGGTGTAGGCATGCTGCGGCGATTCGAAGATCTGGCGGCGCGTGCCCAGCTCGACGATCTGGCCCAGGTACAGCACCGCCACGCGGTGGCTCACCTTTTCCACGACCGCCATGTCGTGCGTGATGAACAGATAGGACAGTCCGCGGTCCTTCTGCAGATCCATCAAGAGGTTCAGGATCTGGGCCTGGATCGACACGTCCAGCGCCGACACGGACTCGTCCGCGATGATCAGTTTGGGATTGCTGGCCAGCGCGCGCGCGATGCACACCCGCTGGCGCTGGCCGCCGGAGAACTCGTGCGGATAGCGCCGGGCGTGCTCGGGCTTCAGGCCCACCTGCTCCAGCAATTCGCCCACGCGCCGCGCAATCGCGTCCTCGCCGGACAGCAGGCCGTGCGTGCGGATCGGCTCGGCGATGCTGAAGGCCACGGTCTTGCGCGGATCCAGCGATGCGTACGGGTCCTGGAAAATGTATTGGATCTCCTGGCGCAGCCGCTGGCGGCCGGCACTGTCCATCGAGAAGATGTCCTGGCCGTTGTAGCGCACCGCACCGGACGTGGGCGCCACGAGCTGCTGCAGGGTCTTGCCGATGGTGGATTTGCCGCTGCCCGATTCGCCCACCAGGGCCAGTGTTTCGCCGGGGTAGACGTCAAAGCTCACTTCTTCAACGGCGTGCACGCGATGCGTGACCCGGCCGAACAGGTTGTGGCCCACGTCAAAGCGCGTGGTCAGCTTGTCGACGCGCAGCACGGGCTCATCGTAGCGGGCCGTGTCCTGCTCGCGGGTCTCGCCCACTTCGCGCAGCGTCTCGCCTTCCAGCACGGTCTGCGGCGTGCGCAGCGGCAGGTCGCGGCCCGTCAGGCTGCCCAGGCGCGGCACGGCAGCCAGCAGCGCGCGCGTATACGGATGCTTGGGTGCCTTGAAAATGTCTTCGACGGTGCCTTGCTCCACCTTCTTGCCGCGCAGCATCACCACCACATCGTCGGCCATCTCGGCCACCACGCCCATGTCATGCGTGATGAAAATGACCGCCGTGCCCAGGTCGCGCTGCAGTTCGCGGACGGTGTTCAGGATCTGCGCCTGAATCGTCACGTCCAGCGCCGTGGTCGGCTCGTCGGCAATCAGCAGGCGCGGCTGGCACGACAGCGCCATGGCGATCATCACGCGCTGGCGCATGCCGCCCGACAACTGATGCGGATAACGGTCCAGCAACTGTTCGGCGTCCGGCAGCCGCACTTTCTCCAGCAGCTTGCGCGCGGCCTGGCGGGCCGCCGAACGCGATAGCTGCTGGTGCAGCATGATCGCCTCGACGATCTGGTCGCCGATGGTGAACACCGGGTTCAGCGACGTCATCGGCTCCTGGAAGATCATCGCGATGTCGTTACCGCGGATCGCGCGCATCTGCTCGTCGCTGGCCTGGGTCAGGTCCACCTCGCGGTCCTCGCCGTCGCGAAACAGGATCTGTCCCGTCGAGATGCGGCCGCCGCTGTAGTCCGTCAGTCGCATGATCGCCATCGACGTCACCGACTTGCCCGACCCGGACTCGCCGACGATGGCCAGCGTCCTGCCGGGCCGCACATCGAAATCCAAGTTGTCGACGGCGCGGAACTCGCCGGTCTCGGTGGTGAAGTCGACCGAGACGCCCCGCACGGACAGCAGCGGGGCGGTAGAAGAAACAGTAGTGCTAGACAACGTGGATTCTCACAGCGAGGTGGCGGCGCGGGCGGCCTGGTCGTACAGGCCCGAGAGGGCGCGCAGGGTATTGGCCAGTTGATGGCTGGCCTCATCCGCGGCGGGGGAGTCGATGAAGGGCTTGACGAGGCATTGCTCGCGCACTTCGGCATAGCGCTGGATCGCGGCCGCGCCAGCGTCGGTCGTGGTGTAGATCACTTCCTTGCCGGTCTTGGCGCTTTGCACCACGCCCAGCCGTTCCAGCTTCTTCAGCGAATAGTTGACGAGGTGCGTGTCTTCGACATTCAGCGTGAAGCAGATGTCCGCCAGCTTCTTGCCGCGGCCGCGGTGGAACACGTGGTTGAGCACCAGAATGTCCAGCGACGTCAGCTCGGGCAGGCCCGCACAGGCCATGCACCGCACCATCCAGCGATTGAAGGCGTGCGACGCGATGATCAGGCCGAATTCGACTTCGGACAGTTCGGGCGCGGACGAGGCCAGATGGGAAGAGGAAACGATGGCGTCCCGGACGGATACAGGCATGGGGCAGGCAGGCAAAAGGACGGATCGACGATAAAACGTTGGCGAATTATTGATGATTTGTTGATTTAGGGGACATACGGGATAACCCGGAGTGGGGCGCATTTTCGGATTGTTCTGATTTTTGTCGGGGTGGGCGGCCGTCTACAAAGCCAGCGGCTCCGGGGGGCGGCATGCGCCAGCACGTAGCTCCATCAAAAAACGTCCGAAGAATGCGTACATGCAACAAATAAAGCGAATCCGATTCGTCGTCGAACAGATAAGACAGATAAGACAGATAAAACAGATAAGTGGGTTGTGCCGTCGAACAGGGGAATTGGCGAAAGCAGCGTTGCCGGCTGACCGAGCGCCCCGCACGCAGCGCTTCAGCGGATATTCGGGTGCGCCCTGTCGTGCAGCAAGGCTCTGGCTGTTGCAGTGGACCGTCATGTTGTGTGCGATGGCGGTCGGCGGGCCCGCAGTGGCGCAGACGGCGCCGGACGCCGTGCTTCGGGCCACGGAACTCCAGCGCCGGCAAGAACAGGAAGTCGATGCCCAGCGCGCCCGAGCCGCCGAGCGCCCCGACGCGCTGTCCTCATCGCCCGCGCAGCGCGCGCGCGGGCTTGATCTTCCAGCCGAAACCCCTTGCTTCCCTTTGCGCGAAGTCGCTTGGGAAGGCGCTCCGCCTCCCCGCGCGCTGGCCCTGGCTGCCCAGCACGTTGTCGGGCAGTGCGTGGGCGGGCAGGGGTTGCGCGCCCTGCAGGAACACCTGATCGGCCTGCTCATCGACAATGGTCAAGTCACTGCGCGCGTCGTAGTGCCGGAGCAGTCCCTGGCGGCCGGCACCGTCACGCTGCGCTACCTGCCCGGCCGCATTTCGGCCGTCAAGGGGGAGGGAACCGTCGGTTGGTGGCGCACCGCGCTGCCCACGGCACCAGGCGGCGAATTGAACCAGCGCGACCTGGATCAGGCGATCGAGACCATCCGCCGGCTGGGCAGCCAGGCCGATGCCGCCATCGACATCGTGCCCGGTCCCGAGCTGGGGGACTCCGACCTTCTCATCAAGCCCGGCACCGGCAAGCGTTGGCACGGCTATCTGGGCGGTGACAACGGCGGGATGGATAGCGTCGGAAAATACCAGATCAACGCCGGGCTGACGCTCGACTCTCCGTTGTTCCTGTATGACCAGTTGTCGGTGTCCTGGAACAGCAATGCGCACTGGCGTGATACGGAATCCCACACGCGCGCGGCCTCCGTCAATTACAGTATTCCATTCGGCTACTGGACCTTCTTCACGGGCGCCAGCAAGTCCACGTATCGCCAGACCGTCGCGGGCTTCGAAGATCCCATCATCTATGGCGGCACCACCAAGCAGATCCAGGCGGGCGTGTCGGTCGTGCCGTATCGCGGCACGGCCTACAAAGGCAACCTGTCCGTGAGCTTGTTGCGCAAGCGCACAGAAAGCACGTTGAACGACGTTCCCATCGACGTACAGCGCCGCGACGTCACCGGCTACGAGATCGGCTTCGGGCATCGCCACTACGTGGGCCAGGCCGTGCTGGACATCGGTGGTGGCGTGCGGGGCACGCTGCCGCAGTTCTCCGACCAGCCCGGTTACGTCTACGGCGATCCGGACTGGAACGGCCGCAGCACCCTCTACACCGCCAACGCCGGCCTGTACCTGCCCTTCAAGGTGGCGGACCAGCCCTTCGCCTACCAGGCCAACTGGCAGATCCAGCACGCCAAGACGGCCATCGTGCCCGCCGACTACTTCACCATCGGCAACCGCTACGCCGTGCGCGGCTTCGACGGGCAGATGACGCTGGCTGCCGAAGACGGCTGGACATTGCGCAACGACCTGTCGTGGAACCTGGATGCGGTGACCGGCCTGCCCGGGCAGCAGCTCTACGCCGGCCTGGACGTGGGACGCGTGGGCGGCCCATCCGCCGCCTACCTGTCCGGCCGCACGCTGGTCGGGGCTGTCGCCGGCGTCCGCGGCCGTTTCTCCATTCCCTACGTCAATGCCAGCTATGACCTGTCGGCCGGCTGGCCGCTGAAGAAACCCGAATCGCTCGAAACCGCATCCACCGTCTTCGCGATGGCTGTGATGTTCGAGTTCTAAATCAGATGTTGCTCATCAGGTGCGCATGATGTCCAAGCTCCGTTCATTGATTGTCTGGTCCCTCGTCTATACGCAGGTCTGGACGCCCGTGCTGGCGCAAACGCTGCCGATCTCGGTCGACAAGGGTGTCCCGGGGCAGAAGCCGATCGTGGGCGTCAGCAATGGCGTTCCTGTCGTGAATATCGCGCCGCCGTCGGCTGGCGGCGTCTCCAACAACCGCTACACCCAGTTCAACGTGGGCCCGTCGGGCGTGGTGCTGAACAACAGCGGCGGCGCCAGCCAGACGCAGCTTGCCGGCCAGGTGGCCGGCAATGTCATGTTGGGCAACCAGCGTGCCACCACCATCCTGAACCAGGTCACCGCGCCCAACCCGTCGCAACTGATGGGCACGCTGGAAGTCGCGGGCAACCGGGCCAACGTCATCGTGGCGAACCCGGCGGGCATTACCTGCAACGGCTGCGGCTTCCTGAACTCGGACCGCGCGACCCTGACCACGGGGCGGCCCCAGATCGGGCCTGACGGCAGCATCGCGCTGGAGGTGGCCGCGGGCAAGATCCGCGTCGAAGGCGAGGGCATGAACGGCACGGGCGCCGGTCAGGTCGACCTGATCGCCCGGACCCTGGAAATCAACGCGGGCGTCTGGGCCGATCGCCTCAACGTGACGGCGGGCGCCGCGCGCGTGGATTATGCGACCGGCGCGGTGTCGGCCCAGGCGGGCGAAGGCCCGGCGCCCGAGGTGGCGCTGGACACCGCCGCGCTGGGCGGCATGTACGCCAACAGCATCCGGCTGATCGGCACCGAGGCCGGCGTGGGCGTCAACGTGGGCGGCAACCTGGTGGCCTTGACCGGCGACCTGCAGGTCAGCGCGTCGGGTGACGTGCGCATTGCGCCCAGCGCCGCCGTCCAGGCGGCGCGCGATCTGCGCCTGGCGGCCGGGCGCGATCTGGCCGTGGATGGCGTCGCGCAGGCTGCGGGCGGCGTCGCGCTTTCGGCGGGACGCGACGCCCAGATCCAGGGCGCGGTCGGCGCCGGCGGGGCAGTCGATGTGGACGCTCCTGGCGACGTGATCGTCGCCGCGCAAGGCGCCCTGCAGACCCAGGGCGCGCTTCGCGTAACGGCCGGGAAGGACCTGACGCTGGGCGGTTCCCTGCTGATGGGCGGCCAGGACGTGCGCATGGAATCCGGACGCCATGTGCGGATCGGCGGCGATGCGTCCACGCCGGGCGCGACGCCGCCGGCCATCGGCGGCTCGGGCTCCGGGCCCGAGGCGGGCGGCGAAACGCCGTCGGGGGGCGCGGGGGCAGGAAGCGGCGCTGGCGCGGGCGGTCCGGTCACGGACGGCGGGGCGTCTGGAGCATCCGGCGGCGCGGCGCAGGCCGGCGCCGATTCGAGCGGGCTGGTGACCGCCAAGGGCGGCATCGCCCTGAAGGCCGGGCGCGACATGACGCTGCCCGCGCAGGTGACGGCGGCCGGCGCGCTGCATGCGCAGGCGGGCGCGGACCTGGCCACGGGCGCTACCGCCCAGTTGCAGTCGGGCGGACCGGCGACGATACGCGCCGGCGCGGACCTGCGCGTGGGCGGCCTGGTCGGCGCGCGCGGGGACGTGTCGCTGATGGCGGGACGCGACGCCCAGGTGTCCGGCAAGGGCGCGGCCACGGGCCGCCTCGCCATGGACGCCGGGCGCGACCTGCGCCTTGACGCACCCGCGCAATGGGACGCCGAAGGCGCCGTGGCCGCAAATGCCGGCGGCGACATGGCGCTGGCCGGCGCGCTGCGCGCCAACGGCGACACGGCAATCGCGGCCGGCGGCAAGCTGGCGATCGACGGCGCGGTCTCGGCCGCGTCCGGCGGCCTGAACGTCTCCGCAGCCGGCGATGTGTCCGTGGGCGCGCAGGCGCAGGTGGCCGCGGCCGGCCCCGTCGGCCTGAACGCCGCCGCCGATCTGCAGAGCTTCGGCAAGGTCACGTCGCTGAAAGACCTGTCGCTGCAGGCGGCGCGCAACCTTGCGCTGGACGGCGAGACGCTCGCCACCGGCGATCTGCGCTTGCAGGCGGGCCAGGCCCTGGCTGCGGCTTCCGCGTCGCGGCTGCAAGCGGACGGTTCGGTGACGGTTGATGCGGGCAACGCATCGCTGGCAGGCCTGCTCATCGCGGGCCAATCCGTGCAAGTGAACACGCGGGACGGCCTGCGCGTGGACGGCACGATGCTGGCCGACGCGGGCACGCTCAAGGCCGTCAGCGGCGGCGACATGACGCTGGGCAGCGCCAGCGTGCTGCAGGCGGGCCGGCAGTTGGACGCGCAGGCCGGCGGCAAGCTGCTGGCGGACGGCACCATCTCCGGTGAGACAGACATCCGGCTTGCCGCGGGGACTAACGCCGAACTGAATGGCAAGACGGTCGCCAACGGCGCCCTGCGCGCCGAAGCCGGCGCGGACCTGACCATCGGACAGGCGGGCCTGGCGCAAGGCAGCAGCAAGCTGTTCCTGGGCGCGGGCCAGGACCTGCGCGTGGCGGGCACGGCAGGAACCGCGGACATGGGGCAGGGGGCCGAGGGCTTCCTGCAGGCCCAGGCGGCGCGGGACTTCTTTGTGACCGGCGTCGTGACGGCGGGCACGCCCGCCAGCCTGTCCGCCACGCGCAACCTCGGCATCGACGGTACGGTGGCGGCGCTGGCGGGCGGCCTGATGGCAGACGCCGGCGGGCAGTTGCGCGTCGGCGCAGCGGGCCGCATGCGGGCCGCGCAGAACCTGACCGCCCGATCCGGCGGCGACCTGGACTCCGACGGCGTCATTGTCGCGGGCGGCGGCCTGACGCTGATGGCCACGGGCGATGCGCGCCTGGGCGGCACCGCGGCGGCGCTGGGCGACACCGCCGCGGGCAACCTGCTGCTGGGCGGACGCGATGTGACCATCAAGCAGGGCGGGCAGGTGCAGGCCGCGGGAACGCTGACGGCGCAAGCCGGGCGGGATCTTGTTGCCGCAGGCGCGCTCGCCTCGGTGGAAGACATGATGCTGACCGCCGCGCGCGATGCGCGCGTGGATGGCACGGCGGCCAGCGACGCGAACCTGTCGCTGACCGGCCGCAACGTGGCCGTGGGCGCGGCGGGCCTGGCGCAAGCCGCCGGCACGCTGGCCGCCACGACGCAAGGCACGCTGCTCGCGGCGGGCAGCATGCTGGCGGGCGTCACGCAGACGCTCACGGCCGGCGACGACATGACCGTGGACGGCACCGTCGCGGCATTGCAGGGCGACCTGACGCTGGAAACGCTGCGGGGCAATCTGGTCCTGGGCGCCGCATCGAACCAGCAGGCGGGCGGGGCGCTGGCCGCCACCGCTGGCGGCGCGCTGCAGGCCTTGGGATCGGCGGCCGCCGGGCAAGGCCTGACGCTGCGCGCGGGCTCGGACGCCACGCTGGGCGGCATCGCCGCCGCGCAGGCGGGCAGTGTCACCGTCACCGCCAACCAGAATCTGGCGACCACCGCCGACGCCCGCATCCAGGCCGCCGACGCCATCGACCTGCAGGCAGGCGGCGCGCTGCAGAACGCCGGCATTCTGTCGGCGGCGGGCGCAGCCACGCTGCTGGCGGGAACCACCCTCGACAACACCGGTTCGGTGCTGGCGGGCGGCGACGCCAACGCCACCGCATCGGGTGCGCTCAGCAACGCCGGCCGCTTCATCGCGGGCGTCGGCGAAGACGGCGCGCTCAGCCTGCCCGGCAGCCTCAAGCTGACCGCCGCCTTCATCACCCATCCGGGCATCAGCGCGGCCGGCAAGGACATGACCCTGTCCGCGGGCGGCATGGACCTGTCCGCCGGCAACCTGTCTTCCATCGGCAAACTCGCGCTGGCCTCGCCCGGCGACATCGCCACGCGCAACGCCGTGCTGCACGGCGGCAGCCTCGACATCTCCGCCGCCAACCTGCGCAACCAGGGCGGCAAACTGACGTCCGCCGGCGACGCCGTGCTGAAACTGGGCGGCGAACTCGACAACACCACCGGACTGATCGCCGCCGCCGGCAACGTGCAGATCGAAGCGGCCCGCGTCGGCAACGCCGCTGGCACGCTGGCGGGCGGGGACCTGACCCTGGCCACGGCCGGCGCCGTCGACAACCGCGGCGGCCTCATCCAGGCCGACGAAACCCTCACCCTGAACGCCGCCAGCCTGGACAACAGCGCCACGCTGACCGCCGCTTCCGCGCCGCCTAAGGGCGTGCAGGGCAAGCTGGTCACCATCGTTGCCGACCGCGTCAACAACCAGGGCGGCTCCATCAGCGCCAGCCAGGACCTCACGATCACCACTGGGGAACTGGATAACGCCGGCGGCGAAGTCGCCGCCCAGCGCTATGCGACGATAGACGCCGCACTGCTCAAGAACAGCCAGGGCAAGGTGATGGCGGGCGAACGCCTCGCCATCATGATCCAGGCCCTGCAAGGCCTGGGCGCCCTGCAATCCGCGCAGGACCTGTCCTTCACCTACACGGGCTCGCTCAACCAGACCGGCGACATCGCCGCCGGCCGCGACCTGAGCATGTCCGTTGGCGGCGCCATGGACAACAGCGCCACCGTCAGCGCCGGCCGCGACCTGACCATCACGGCTGCCTCGCTCAACAACCAGGCCGACGGCGAGCTGCTGGCCGGGCGCAACAACACCATCAACGTCACCAACGGCCTGACCAACTCGGGCCTCATCGACGGCGGCGCGACCAACATCACCGCCGGCCGCGTCGACAACTTCGGGCGCATCTACGGCAATACCATCTCGATTCGCGCGGGCGAACTGGTCAACGGCGCGGGCCCCGGCGGCGGCGCCGTCATCGCATCGCGCGGCGACCTGGATCTGGGCATCGGATCGCTCGTCAATCGCGAGCATGGACTGATCTACGCAGGCGCCGACCTGCGCATCGGCGGTGCGCTGGATACGAACGGCCAGGCCATCGGCCAAGCCGTATCGCTGCTGAACGCGTCGGCCACCATCGAGGCAGCGGGCAACGCGGCAATCTCGGCCGCGTCCCTGCAGAACGTCAACACCAACTTCGTCAGCCAGACGTTGCCGGTTCTCACGGTCCCCAAACTGTACGTGACCCCGGAGGGGTCGACGGACATGTACGACATGGAAACCAACTGGTTCTGCGACCAGGTAACGCCCATGTGCGGCAAGGTTCCCGAATGGTTGGACGACGATCCCGAGCGCCGCTTCCTGTTGCCGTCGGACAAGTATCCCGCGTCGCGTTATGGGCCGCCGTTCGATTACGTGCCAAACAAGAAAGGCCGGGCTGGCGAGACTGCGCCCATCCCTGTCACCTTCACCCCCCAAACCGTTGCGTGTTCGGGAGGAGACAACGGCGGCGATTGTTGGGACGTTCCCGAGTCGTTCTTCTACAGCAACGATGCGCCAGTTTGGGCCGTTTTTGGCGTAACCCCGCCGTCCGGACTCATGCCGGTGTGGCAACCGCCGCTGCGAGAGTGCTTTGGCACGGAAGCGTGCGCGGCGGAGGCAGCGCGTCGCCAGGCATACGAAGATGCCTATGCTGCATTCCGAGCTCCGCATATCGAGCTGGACCAGCGCATCCGCGAATTCAACGCCGACTTCGACAGCCGTCTCGTAGGCACTTTCACCTACTACGAAGTCGAAGAAACCGTCACCGAAACCCGCACGGTGTCATCGGATCCTGCCAAGATTCTGTCGGGCGGGGCCATGACGCTTACCGGCACCGTCACCAACGACAAGAGCCAGATCGCGGCAGGCGGCACATTGTCGGTTAGCGGTCCCGCCATCAACAACATCGGCGCCGCAGGCGAGCGCGTCGTCGTCCGCAACGGCACCGCCACTGTCACCCAGGCCCGCGACAGCGACCGCAAGGAATACGCCAGCGCCTACACGCAAACTCTGGCCGCGGAATCCATCGAACTGCCTGTGGGCACTTCCGGCGGCAACCTGTCTGTTTCACTCAGCGGCGGCGCGCCCGGCGCCAGCGGCGCCACGGCGCCCGGCCCGGTTCTCATCGCCAGCATCGGCTTGCCTGGCGGCAACGTCGTGCGCACGGTCTCCAACCCGGCCACCATCCCGGACAGCCAACTCTTCGCCGTCAATGGCACGCCCGATGCGCCCTACGTCGTTGCCACCGACCCGCGCTTTGTCGGCAACCGCCCGACCGTCTCCTGCGACTACCTGTTCGACCTGCTGCAGCAGCCCGGCGCGCCCGTCGGCAACAGCGGCGCCTCCGGCTCCGTCAACGCCGGCCTGGGCAACAACCCCGGCGGCCTGAACGCCCTGATCCCCGCCGGCGCGAAATTCCTCACGCCGTCCGGTCAGCCCCGTCGCCTGGGCGACGGCTTCTACGAACAGAAGCTCGTCGCCGACCAGATCCTGGCCACCACCGGCCAGCGCTTCCTGGAAGGCTTCGGCGACAACGACAGCCAGTACAAGCAGCTCCTCGCCAACGGCGCCCAGTTCGCGATGAACAACGGCATCAAGCTGGGCGCGGCGTTGACCGAAGCCCAGCAGCGCCAGCTCACCACCGACCTCGTCTGGCTGGTCGAGCAGACCGTCACGCTGCCTGACGGCACCACCGAGACCGTGCTGGTCCCGCAGGTCTACCTGTTGGTGCGCGAAGGCGACCTGAAGGGCGACGGCACCCTCATGGCCGGCCGCGACGTCAAGCTTGCGGCTGACGGCGACATCAACAACAGCGGCACCATCGGCGCGCGCGACGCCACCGTGATGACGGCGGCCAACATCGTCAACCAGGCCGGAGGACTGATCCAAGGTTCCATTGTCGACCTGGCCGCGCGCGAAGACCTGATCAATCTGGTGTCGCTGATCAAGGGCGACAACGTTGCGCTGTCCGCGGGTCGCGACATCGCGCTGACCTCCACGTCGGCATCCGAGAACCACGGCGCTTCGTGGGGCTCGTACATCTCCGGGGTATCGCGTGTGGACGCGGGCAACCTGAGCATGCAGGCCGGTCGCGACATCAACCTGACGGCGGCGCAAGTCACCGCCACGGAAGACGCGCGCCTGCAGGCGGGCCGGGATATCAACCTTGCCACGCTTACGCAGAGCCATAACGAATCGCTTGTGCGCAATAGCAAGAACCGCCACGATCTGAGCACCAGCAGCGAAGTCGGGACGGTCATTGCCGCTGACGGCAATCTCACGCTGATTGCGGGGCAGGACTTCAACGCTCGTGCAGCGGATGTCATGGCCGGCAATCAGTTGGGTGTCGTAGCAGGCCGCGACATCAACATCGGCGCCGGAGAAGCCTCGGCCTCCGCCCACGACGAGGTGCACTACAAAACCCGCGGATTTCTCTCCAGCAAGACCACGCATCAGGCCGACTCGATGGCCTGGACTCAAGCGCAAGGGTCGACCTTCAGCGGGGAAGAGGCGGTTCTCCAGGCCGGCAGGGACTTCTCGCTCAACGCCTCGCAGGTTCTTGCCAGCAAGGATCTCATCGTCGACGCGGGCCGCGATCTGTCGGTGACGGCGGGAACCAACACCTACGGAGAAAGCCACTACGAACGCGTGAAGAAAAGCGGACTGTCCTCCGGCGGCTTTGGCATTTCATACAAGAGCAGCGATTCCAAGACACTGCAGACCGTCGACGGGATGACGCAGAGCGACGCGCGCAGCCTCCTGGGCACCACGGGCGGAAACGTCATCATGACGGCTGGCCGGGACGTCCTGGTTGCCGGCAGCGACGTCGTGGCGGGCAAGGCTGCAGGCGATATCGCGGGCAGCACGGGCAACATCGATATCCAGGGCGAGAACGTTGCAATCGTGGCCGGCCGCGATGTCGAGAACACCCACAGCGAGTACTCGCTCAAGCAAAGCGGCTTCGGAGTTTCCGTTGTCGGCACCTTGATGGACACCGTCAAGAACGTGTCCGCCGCAGGTTCCGCCAAATCCAAGGCGCAAGAGCTCGGTCACAGCGGGGCTACGACGCCGGGGGTGTCGCTGTCCTACAGCAGCAGCAAGAGCGGCGGCTCGTTCGACTCGTACAGCCAGGCAAGTAGCGGTTCCTCGCTGAGCGCCGCGGGCGATATCGTGATTCGTGCGACCGGGAACGGTTCGCGCGATGCCTCGGGCCGGGCGCAGGATGGCGACATCCTGATCTCCGGTTCCAGCCTGCGCGCCCAGGGCGGTGTCGTACTGGATGCCCAGCGCAACATCGCCGTCGTCGGTTCCGACAATCGTCAGAATCAGACCAGCGAGGAATCGAGCAAGAGCACCAGCTTCTCGATAGGCAGCATGAGCCTGGGCGACATTGGACGCGCGATCGATGGCGGGCCCAATTCCAGCGGCGTCAAGATGTTCCCCTACGGCAGCGAATCGGCGCAGTCCGATGAATTGTCCTCCGGCACGTGGCAGACCTCATCGCTCATCACCGGCAACAGCGTTCATCTGAACAGCCGTGACGGCGACATCCGCATCGCCGGATCGGCCATCGACGCCATCAACAACGTGGGCCTTTTGGCCAACCGCGGATCGATCGTCATCGACACGGGCAGCGCGACGCGCGACCACAGCAGCAGCTATAGCAACAAGACGGTGGGCGATCTGGGGCGTGAGGGCAGCGGCTTTTCCGTTGGGGTGCGCAGCAGCAGCGGCAGCCTGGATGAGCGCAGCAGCACGCCAAGCGCAGCCGGCAGCACCATCACCAGCCATCTGGGTGACGTCTCGATCGTCGCCATGGAGGACGTATTGGTGCGCGGAAGCGATATCCGCGCAGGCCGGGATCTGCTCATGGCCGGTCAGTCAGTCGCCATCGAAGGCAGCTACGACACCAGCGTCTATCGCCAGTTCCAGGAGACCAGCCAGATCGGCGTAACCATCAGCGCCAGCAATCCGGTCGTCAGCGCCGTGCAGAGCACCAACCGCATGCGCGAGGCCGCCCAGGAGACCAACAATGGCCGCCTCCAGGCCATCGCGGCAGTCGCGGCGGGCCTGGCGGCCAAGAATGCCTACGACGCGGTAGCCAAAGACCCTGCCAAGGTCGGCGGCATCAACATCAACGTCGACCTGGGCGCCAGCAGCGCCAGCCAGACCAGCACCGGCCAAAGCAGTACCGCAAGCGGCGCCGCCATTTCGGCCGGCCGTGATATGACGATCATCGCTGCCGGCAAGGGCGACAAGTCCGACATCATCGTGTCGGGCTCTGACCTGGCCGCGGGCCGCAACATTGTCCTGGATGCGCAAGGCGACATCCTGCTCACCGCCCAGCAGAACACCGCCAGCCAAAAGACCGACGGCAAGAGCAGCAGCGCCAGCATTGGCGTGGGCTTCTCGATTGGGGGAACCCAGAACGGCTTCAGCATCAACCTGGGCGCGGGCGGCAGCAAGAGCAAGAGCAATGGCGAGGACCTGACGTGGAACAACACGCACGTGCAGGCCGGCAACGTGCTGACCATGAACTCCGGCGGCGACACGGTCCTGCGCGGCGCGCAAGTCAGCGCCGACCGGATCCTGGCCACGGTGGGCGGTGACCTCACCGTCGAAAGCCTGCAGGACATCAGCAGCTACACGGCGCGCGACCGCAGTGTGGGCGTGCAGGTAAGCCTGTGCATCCCTCCCATCTGCTACGGCGCCAGCTCGGTCAGCGGCAACTACGGCAACACCAAGATCAACAGCCAATACGCCAGCGTTACTGAGCAGTCAGGCCTGTGGGCGGGCGATGGCGGCTTCCAACTCGATGTCGCCAAGAACACCGGCCTGATCGGCGGCGTCATCGCCAGCAGCGACAAAGCGGTCGCCGGCGGCAAGAACGTCCTGATCACCGGCACCCTCACCAACCGCGACGTCGAGAATCACGCCAGCTACGACGGCCAGTCCATCCAACTGGGCGGTGGCGTGAGCCTTGGCGGCGGCAACGACGATGGCAAGGACAAGAGCAACATCGGCACCGACGGCAAGGGCGAGATCGCGGGCGGAAGCAAGGCCACGCCCAACTCCAACCTGCCCAGCTCGAACGGCGTGAGCATGGGCGCGCCGGTGGTGGCGGGAGCCAGTGGAGAAGCCAGCTCGCCCACGCTTAGCGGGATCAGCGGCGGCACGATCGTCATCGCTGACGAGGCGGGGCAGAAGGCGCTGACGGGGCAGACGGTGGCAGAGGTGATTGCGGGGTTGAACCGTGACACCAAGGACACGCTGAACAGTCTGGATCCGATATTTGACGAGAAGGAGATTCGGACGGGGTTTGAGGTTGTCGGGGAGGCTAGTCGGCAGGTCGGGCAGTTCATGGCGAATCGGGCGAATGAGGCACGGGCTTTAGAAATCGAGCTGGAAAACGAAAAGAAGAAGCCGGGTGGCGGCGATCCAGTCCGCATTCTCGCGCTTAACGACTCTTTGGCTGACGCGGCTAAGTGGGGGCCAAGCGGGGAGTATCGCTTGATCGCCACAGCTATCCTGGGTGGGGCAGCAGGTAATGTCACAGGCGGCGTTTCCGACTTTGCGCGGGCCAGCGCAGTCAATTACCTGCAGGGGTTGACCACGCAGCAGGTCAAGTTGTACGCCGATATGTTGGGAGACGGTCCCGAGGCCCAGGCCGCCCGCGCCGCGTTGCACACTGTGGTGGGCTGCGGGGCGAGTGCGGCCCGGGGCGATGGGTGCGGAGCGTCCGCATTGGGGGCTGGTGCAGCGTCCGTGGTGAACGGTCTGCTGGATGCTGCAAGCGGCAAGGCCGGCTCGGCGTTGTCGCCGGAGGAGAAGGAAGCCCGCAACAATCTGGTGGCCTCGTTGTTGGCTGGGGTGGCGCTCGGGCTGGGGGAAGATGTTAGTGGGGTGGTAAATAGCGGAAGGCTCGAGACCGAGAACAATGCGCTCGGGACTGCGGTCAGGCGATTAGGGATACCAGCAATGAGCGCGTGTCTCCGTTTGCCTGTGTGCTATGAAACCGCCCTCACACGCGCACAATACTCGGCGATTACGGCGCTGGCGGCCGAGGCAATGGCAAAGGCCCCTGGGCTGGACGATGATCAAGCGCTATTGCTGGCGGTGACTAAATTCCTGGCAGGTGAAGTGCCTGTGGGTCTGCCTGGTAAGCCTGGAGAGCCCGTTCCGCCTGTGGCTATACCGCCTGGTGGTGGTGTTGGAAATCTGCCTGACACGCAGGTGCCGGGTCAATCAGGGCAAGTGCCGGACGTTGGCGGGGTGCCGGGGCAGGAGAATAATGGGCCGGTGGGCGGAATGATAATGCCGTCGCCGCTCCCGGAAGATGAGTGGCCGGATCTAATATTTAGTGAGAGCAAAGGTGTTCCTCCGTCTATAGTCGGGCCAGACGGCAGGCTGCCTGCCGGAATTGGGGGAGCCGGGACACCGATTCCTATGCTTCCTACAAAGAATCCGGATGCAACCGCCGAAGATTTTGCATTGGGGGCATTTAATGGGCAAAAGCCGTTGAAGGTTTTGAATGATATATCTGGACCCGGCAGTTGGGTGGCGATCATGCCTGATGGTACTGCAATCACTTACAGACCCGCTGGCCAAGCGTCGTCGGCAACGGCGGACACTACCGCCACTGTTGAAGTTAATAGTGCATCAATAAAAGAAATTAATTCGGGAAAAATCGCCAAATTTAAGTTTCCATTACTTTAAATAGACCATGAATAGCACCCTTCGATTGCACTATCAGCGTCAACTAATCTATGCTGGGCTCGATGATTTTAATCCGAATTCCGTGTTTCCAAATTATTTGGGCGGAGAGAGTGGGGGAAATCGTTTGGCATGGAGGCGAGAGGTGGTGAATTTCTTGGATATCGGGGTGGGGTGTGGCCTGCTTGCTATACTAAATTGGAATAACTTATTTTCACCTTTGGTTTTGAAAGATGTGAAATTTGCTTTATCTGGAAATCGAGTGTCGGAGGCTGGGTTGGTGGATGAAGATATCATCTGGAATTCACTTTATTTTTTTGGAACGGAAAGTCTTATTCATGACCTAGATAGATTTGGATTGCTGAAGTGGGGCTCATTGTTGGATACGGAGAATTTGAAATTTCTTGATTTTATCCAAGAAAAATACAAGATTGAACTTGGAGTCTAATGGGAATGGGGTTAAGAGGGAGGTGTATGATATTTTCAAAGTGATGGTTGTATCGAGTTAAAGGCAACTTTATATGTGCGACTAAAATTCAAATGTTAATCCCCGCGCTCAGAATGGGGGCTACGGTTTTAGCTGATTAAAGGTACTAATCCAAATGGATTGAATATATTGGTAATTAAATAGAGGTCGCAAATGAAGTTGCTGGCCAATGGGGGTGAGTTGTGCAAGGTTCTCCGGAAATTTTCGGATCTCGAGTGGAGCAAATATCAGAGTCGGATGGTCGAAATTGTTCTGAAAGATGGGCGAATCTATAGGGAAGATAATTCAGCCTTCCCGCCATTTACGGCCGTCCGCTTCAAGGACGAAGATGCTAAGTTGGCTGATAAGGTGAAACAAGCAGTTGATAGCTATAGTGGTCGTGTGAAATGGATTGTGTCTCCTCACCAGCGGGTGAGCTTTCCGAATGTTAATTGGGTTATCCGGCCAGAGTTGGTTATTAAAACCGTTGAAGATGCGGGCCAAGGAGGGGAGGTAATAAATCCGCAGAAATATATGTCGGAGAACTACCCCAATTTTGCCCCATTAGCCTACGCAGACTTGTTGAATCTGGCGCGGCATGTCGAAACCGTGTTACGAGGTGAACCAATCGACTAAATTTCCGCTCGGGATTATGTGGGGCTGAAAATAAAATAATAGTGGGAGCAATAAGCTGTCAGACTACATTTTCCCTGCGACTGTTGCTGAAAATGTAGTCTGACACCTTTTTTTCGCGCAGCAGCCCGGCGCGCCCGTCGGCAACAGCGGCGCTTCCGGCTCCGTCAACGCCGGCCTGGGCAGCAACCCCGGCGGCCTGTACGCCCTGATCCCCGCCGGCGCAAAATTCCTCACGCTATCCGGTCAGCCCCGTCGCCTGGGCGACGGCTTCTACGAACAGAAGCTCGTCGTTGACCAGATCCTGGCCACCACCGGCCAGCGCTTCCTGGAAGGCTTCGGCGACAACGACAGCCAGTACAAGCAGATCCTCGCCAGCGGCGCCCAGTTCGCGCTGAACAACGGCATCAAGCTGAGCGCGGCGTTGACCGAAGCGCAGCAGCGCCAGCTCACCACCGACCTCATCTGGCGGGTCGAGCAGACCGTCACCCTGCCCGACGGTACGACAAAGAATTGAATTGGGTGAAAAAATGAGTTTTGGTATTTTTCTTCACTGCGAGATATCGAGGGAATTCGATCAGTCGGCGCTGCTAGGAAAAATTAAAATCGACAATTATTCAGAAGATTTCTTTGCTTCCGCCGAGTTTTGGCGTAGAGAAGACTATTTGGAGAGCTGGAAACGATCTTTAGCTGAAGGTTTGCAGGGTGGCGGGCGCTGTGCTTTGATTACCTCTATTAATGACCCGGTCTCGTCAAATTTCTTATTATATTGGGTTATTTATTTGGAAGGGGATGTTGCATATGTGCAGAATGGTGTTCTATTTATAAATTAGCTGCCAGTAACGTTCGACCCAAGTGCCATTAATGGTTACGTTCCTGCTAGGGCGGGGGTCAATGAGGAAGGGGTGGCGATTTCGCAATGGAATATAGATAGGAAATCTGTGATGGACTTTTTTAATAGTCTTTAGATCCTGGTATGACAAACCATGGTTTGATAAACCAATTCATAAGTCTGTCGGTGACGTCATTCAAATGTCGACATGGCTTCAATTTCGAGTCGTATGTGGGGTAAGTCGAACGGCAGAATATAAAAACTATTTTCTTTCAGGATGGTGCAGGTTCAATTTTTAGGTTTGATCGTCCTTGGTCGAGGTTTTAAATGCCAAAATTCGGATGCGTCTGTGGTTACGTCTTAAGTTTATCTACAGACACCACTGAATACGAGTGGGCTTTGGTCCCTGAAGCGACAATTGATTCGGTGGCTGCTCAAACAGCAGTCAGTATCATGTCTGAAGACGAATTTTATGCCGCCATCGGAAAGGGTAGCTCGGTGGTGTACCGTTGCCCCGAATGTTTCCGGATCCATGTGGACGAAGGTGGAGGTTTGTTCCGTTCCTATGTTAGGGAAATAAATTAGTAGTAAAAAATAAGGGGGGCATCAGTAATTTCGTGTTTAAGACATAACATGCGTTCAAGGAGTATGTATGCCACGCAATCCGAAGTTCAAGCCGGCGAATCTGCCGGCATCTCCCCTGAGCTGCTGGCGTCGTTCGGCAATGGTCCGATGACGGCAGAAGCGATCAACGCCGCTTCGCTAGCCTTCAAGAAGGCCTTGATCGAACGTGCGCTTGGTGGCGAACTGACCCATCATCAGGGCTACCCGAGCGGAGCTGTATTGATCCAGTGAAAACCTGCTTACGTCCTAATCGAGGAATTGTTGTCAGTCTCTTGCCGAACCAACCACAATCCCCTCATTCCCCCAGCATCCGCAGATCCGGCGGCCGGTTTTCAATAATGGCCTCCATACTGAAAAACCCCGTCACCGTCGACAACTCGAAATCCGTGATCAGCTTCTGATAGAAGCGGTCATAGCCCGCCATGCCGCGGCAGACGACTTTGATCAGGTAGTCCCAGTCTCCGCCGATGCGATAGAACTCCGTGACTTCAGGCAGGCGTTCGACGTGTTCGCGGAAGCCGTCGGCCCAGGCCTTGGCGTGGTGGCTGGTGCGGATCATGACGAATACTGTTAGGTCCAGGCCCAGTTCGACCAGGCTGACCTCGGCGCGCGTACCGCGGATGATGCCGCAGGCGTTCAAGCGCTGGAGTCTGCGCCAGCAGGCGTTCTGCGACAGGCCGACCCGATCGGCAAGCTCGCGTTGGGACAGGGATCCGTCTTTTTGCAGGCAGGCGATGATGCTTAGATCAAGTTTGTCTATTTTTTCCATTTCGTCGTTCATTTGACCCGTTTTAGCGGAATTTAAGCAAAAAAATGGTGATGTTTCATCTGGGGCTTCCATCGTATGATAGTTGCGAACTGTTCCTGATGTGATCTCCCCATGAATATGCCTCTCCCCGCGGCTCCGGTGCGCACTTCCGTTTCGCCGTTGCAGCAATTCCAAGACAGCCTGAAAACCCCGGATGTGGCCGCGGCGCTTGCTGACGGATTGATCGGCAAGGACGCCTGCATTGACGGGCCGTTCGGCGCCAAGCCCCTGGTCTATGCGGATTACGTTGCCTCTGGCCGCGCGTTGATGCAGGTGGAGCGCTTCGTGCTTGAACAGGTGCTTCCGTTCTACGCGAACTCGCATACCGAAGCCTCGTACTGCGGCGGCTTCATCACGCGCCTGCGGCGCGAGGCGCGCGCGGCGATCGCGCGGTGCTGTGGCGCGAGCGATGCGCATGCGGTGATTTTCTCGGGATCGGGCGCAACGGCGGGCATCAATCGGCTTGTGCATCTGTTCGGCGTGGACGCGGCGGTGGCCGCGGGCCGGAAGGTGCGGGTCATCATCGGGCCTTATGAGCATCATTCGAACATCCTGCCGTGGCGCGAATGCGGCGCGGACATCGTCGAACTGGAAGAAAGCCCGGAAGGCGGTCCCGATCTGGCGCAGTTGGCGCAGGCGCTGAAAACGACTGAGGACACGCTGGTCGTTTGCGCGCTGTCGGCGGCGTCGAACGTGACGGGCATCGTGGCGGACGTCGAGGGCATCACGCGGCTCGTGAAGGCCAGTGGCGCGAAGATGCTGTGGGATTATGCGGGCGGCGCGCCGTACCTGCCGGTCCGGATGTCGCCGGCGGCCGACGCGCAGATCGACGCCATCGTGTTTTCACCGCACAAGTTCATCGGCGGTCCCGGCGCGTCGGGCGTGCTCATCGTGCGCCGCGATGCGGTGCGCGACACGACGCCGACCTGGCCCGGCGGCGGCACCGTGAAGTTCGTGTCGCCCGTGGGGCACGATTACAGCGGCAGCCTGGAATCGCGTGAGGAAGCGGGCACGCCGAATGTGGTGGGAGACATCCGCGCCGCGTTGGTCGTCCTGGTGAAGGAAGCGCTGGGCGCCGATTTCATGCAGCAGCGCCATGCGCATTTCGTGCAGCGCGCGCTGGCGGCGTGGCAGGGCGCGGAGCGTCTGGAGCTGCTGGGCTCGCTGACCGCGCAGCGTCTGCCGATCTTCTCGTTTCGGGTTCGCGACGGCAAGGGCGGCTTCGTGCATCAACAGTTGGTGACGCGGATGCTGAGCGATCGCTTTGGCATCCAGGCTCGCGGCGGTTGCGCGTGCGCGGGGCCTTATGTGCATCGCCTGCTGGATATCGACGAGGCGCAGTCGCTCCAGATGCGGCAAGCCATTTTGGATGGACGCGAGATCGAAAAGCCCGGCTTTGTGCGGCTGAATTTCAGCGCGCTCCTGTCGGACGACAAGGCGGACTTTATCCTGGAATCGGTGCTTGCGCTGGCGGCCGACGCGCCGGAGTACGAGCATCTGTACGGCTTTGATCCGAGCCGCGCGATCTTCTTTCCGCGCGATGTGGAGAAGAAGGCCGCGTAAAGCGGCGTCGGGCGCCGATCACGACGGTGGCTGCCTTTGCAGCCGCAGTCGCAACCTTTGCCATCTTCGCGCAGCCCCTTTCTGGGGCTGCGTCCCGCTCCCCGATCAGTCCTTCATCTGCAGACCGCAGACCCGGATCCACGAGGCCTTCATGTCCGTGAGATCGTCGGAGGCGCCCGTCAGCGTGCGCGTGACCTGATCCGAGAACTGCACGCCTTTGCGTCGGCAAGCCTCGAAGTCGTCGCTCAGCGCAAAACGCGCATCCAGCAGGTCCAGCCGGCCCTGGCACAACTCCCGATTCAGCTCCAGGTTATTGGCCGCCTCGCGCGTGCGCTGGATGTCCTGCGCCTGATCGATGCGGGCCAATTCCGCGTCCACCCGCGCGATGCAGTCATCGGCGGCAATCGCGGGCGCGCTGGCGCAGGCGGCGATGATCAGGAGGGCGGCGAAGGACGGGCGGTGGATTGCGGCCATGCGTATGAAACCTTGGTAGTGCGTGAAAGCGTGGCTTGCATGATAACTGCTGCGAAATGGCCCCGTTGCGCCGGGCGGCACGCGCGCTGCCACTGCATGGAAAACCAGTATGTCCAAACGCGTGAACGCGTCTACCATCGTTGACGGTTCAATCGATCCCAAGATCCAACCCGCAACGGGATTTGGACGTGTATTTGAACGTGCATTTGGACCTGTATCCGGCTGAAGTTCTGTTTTATCAACTCGTCACGACGGAGATGAAAGAGAATGACCAACACGCTTATCAGTGTCGATCTGGAACAATCCCCCTACGACAACGAGCAGATCCACAACCGCTGGCATCCGGATATTCCGATGGCCGCGTGGGTGAAGCCGGGGGACGATTTCATTCTGGAAACCTATGACTGGACGGGCGGCGCGATCAAGAACGACGACAGCGCCGACGACGTGCGCGATGTGGATCTGTCCACTGTGCATTTCCTGTCCGGTCCCGTGGGCGTGGAGGGCGCGGAACCCGGCGACCTGCTGGTGGTCGATCTGCTGGATATCGGCGCCAAGCCCGACAGCCTGTGGGGTTTCAATGGCTTTTTCAGCCGCAACAATGGCGGGGGCTTCCTCACCGATCATTTTCCGCACGCGCAGAAATCCATCTGGGATTTCCATGGCATGTTCACGTCGTCGCGGCATATTCCCGGCGTCAGTTTCGCGGGCCTGATCCATCCGGGCCTGATCGGCTGCCTGCCGGACAGGAAGCTGCTGGACGAGTGGAACCGGCGCGAGCAGGCGCTGATCGACACCAATCCGAATCGCGTGCCGCCGCTGGCCAATCCCCCCGCGCCCAAGACGGCGCACATGGGCGCGCTGCAAGGTGCGGACCGCGACAAGGCGGCAGGCGAGGGCGCGCGCACGGTGCCGCCGCGCGAGCATGGCGGCAATTGCGACATCAAGGACCTGTCGCGCGGGGCGCGCGTGTTTTTCCCGGTGTATGTGAAGGGCGGCGGGCTGTCGGTGGGCGATCTGCATTTTTCGCAGGGCGATGGCGAGATCACGTTCTGCGGGGCGATCGAAATGGCTGGCTGGGTGCACATGCGTGTGTCGCTGATCAAGGGCGGCATGGACAAGTACGCCATCAGGAATCCGATCTTCAAGCCCAGCCCGATCACGCCGGCCTACAAGGACTTCCTGATCTTCGAAGGCATTTCGGTCGACGAAGCGGGCAAGCAGCATTACCTGGACGTGAACGTCGCCTACCGTCAGGCGTGCCTGAACGCCATCGAGTACCTGAAGAAGTTCGGCTATTCGGGCGCGCAGGCGTATTCGCTGCTGGGCTGCGCGCCGGTGCAAGGGCACATCAGCGGGGTCGTCGATATTCCCAACTCGTGCGCCACGCTCTGGCTGCCTACGGAGATCTTCGATTTCGATATCCAGCCGTCGGCGTCGGGCCCCGTCAAGCACATCCAGGGCGGCGTGGACATGCCGCTGTCTCGCGACCGTTAGGAGGCACGACGATGCCGATGTATGACTATGCGTGCGGGGATTGCGGGGAATTCGCCGCGTTGCGGCCGCTGGCGCAGTGGCGAGATCCGGCGGCGTGCCCGCAGTGCGGCGCGATGGCCGGCCGCATCGTGGGCGGGGCGCCGGCGATTTCGGCGCTGTCCTCCGCGGTCAATCGGGCGCGGGCGGCCAACGAGCGCAGCGCGAACGAGCCGCGCAGCACGCGCGGCGGGCACGGCATGAACTGCGGGTGCTGCGCCGGCCCGCGTTCGCGCGGCAAGACCCGGACGTCGGCGGACGGCGCCAAGTCATTCGCGGGCGCGAGGCCGTGGATGATCAGCCACTAGCCTGGCGACCAGTTCGCCGGCAAGCGTGTCGGCAGGCCCCGCGTCGCGCGGGCTTGCCGGCTGCGCTTCGTGGAACCCGTGCCCGCCGCTACTGAGCCTCTTCCTGTCCCGCGTCCCTGTCCAGTTGCTGCATGTTGTCGAGCAGCTTGAGCAGGTAGTGCAGGGTGTGGCTGAGGTCGCCCATGGAGAATTCCGCCAGCGCGCCTTCGTAGTAGTCGTGGATGCGGGGCGTGGCGTCCTGCGTCCACACCTTGCGGCCGCGTTCGGTCATGGTGACCAGGCGAGAGCGCCGGTCGCGGCCGTCGGGGGCACTGGCAATGTGGCCGTCCCGCTCCATACGGCTGATCAGTCCAGACAGGCTTTGGCGGCTGACCATGAGGTAGCGCGCCAGATCGCCCACACTCATGCCGCCTTCGGCTTCGGGGCGCGACAATGCGCCCAGCACGGCCCATTGCTGCGTGGTGAGCCCCAGGTGTTCCACTGCGCGGCTTCCCGTTTTATGCAGCATGTTTGCGCATTGATACAGTCGGAAGAATAGCCGGTTGGCCAGCTCCATTCGGGCTATTTCGGTGTTTTTATTAGGGTTTGTCATAGGTCTTATTTGCGCGTCCGGTGCTTGATCGCGGGTAGGGCTGCTTCTAATATGCGTAAACATGTTTACGTATATCGGCTTGATTCCGTATCGGTGGGACAAGGATACCAAGCCAGCAACCTGGGCAGAGGAAATCATGCAAAGACTGGCGGGCAAAACGGCAATCGTGACGGGCGGCGGTGGCGGTATCGGCGGGGCTACCTGCCGGCGCTTCGCCCAGGAAGGCGCCGCCGTGGCGGTCCTGGATCTCAACGCAGAGCACGCGCAGCGCGTGGCGGACGACATCGCAGCGGCCGGCGGGCGCGCGTTGGCGATTGCCTGCGACATCACGCAGCGCGCGCAGGTGGATGCCGCCGTCGCGCAAACGGAGTCGGCGCTGGGGCCGGTCGACATCCTGGTCAACAACGCAGGATGGGACGTGTTCAAGCCTTTCACCAAGACCGAGCCCGCGCAATGGGAACGGCTCATCGCGATCAATCTGCTGGGCGCGCTGCACCTGCACCACGCGGTACTGCCCGGCATGGCCGCACGCAAGGCCGGGCGCATTGTGAACATCGCGTCGGACGCGGCGCGCGTCGGGTCGTCCGGCGAGGCGGTCTATGCCGCCTGCAAGGGAGGCATCGTGGCGTTTTCCAAGACCATCGCGCGCGAACATGCGCGGCAGGGCATCACCGTGAATGTGGTTTGCCCCGGGCCGACGGATACGGCGCTGTTTGCCGACTACAAGGAGGGCGCGGGCAACCCCGAAAAGCTCGTCGAAGCCTTTACGCGCGCGATTCCGCTGGGCCGTATCGGTCAGCCCGATGATCTGCCCGGCGCAATCCTTTTCTTTGCCAGCGACGACGCGGCCTACGTCACGGGGCAGGTGCTCAGCGTGTCTGGCGGACTGACGATGAACGGCTGAGGCCGCGCGGCCCACATTCCCTTCATGGAGCCATGATGAACTACGAAGACATTCTGTACGACGTGCGCGGCGGCGCCGCCTGGATCACGATCAACCGCCCCGAAAAAATGAATGCGTTCCGCGGCCGGACCTGCGACGAGCTGATCCACGCCATCAACCGCGCAGGCTATGCGCCCGAGATCGGCGTGATCGTGCTGGCCGGCGCCGGAGAAAAGGCCTTCTGCACGGGGGGAGACCAGTCGGCCCATGCCGGCCAATACGATGGCCGCGGCACCATCGGGCTGCCGATGGAGGAACTGCACAACGCCATCCGCGACGTGCCCAAGCCGGTGATCGCCCGCGTCCAGGGCTATGCCATTGGCGGCGGCAACGTGCTGTGCACCATCTGCGATTTCACGATCGCATCGGAAAAAGCGGTATTCGGACAGGTCGGACCCAAGGTTGGCTCGGTGGACCCGGGATACGGCACCGCCTACCTGGCGCGCGTGGTCGGCGAAAAGAAGGCGCGCGAGATCTGGTACCTGTGCCGCCGCTATCCCGCGTCCGAGGCCTTGGCCATGGGGCTGGTCAATGCGGTGGTGCCGCATGAGCAGCTCGACGAAGAGATCGGAAGGTGGTGCGCCGAGATCATGGAAAAAAGCCCCACCGCGCTCGCGATCGCCAAGCGGTCTTTCAACATGGACACGGCGCACCAGGCCGGCATCGCCGGCATGGGCATGTATGCGCTGAAGCTCTATTACGACACCGACGAGTCGCGCGAAGGCGTGCGCGCGTTCCAGGAAAAGCGCAAGCCCGATTTCCGCCAGTTCGCGAAGTAGGCGCACCGCGGCCACGCGCCCGTCGGGTACGGGCGACGAATAACAGCGGGCCGCCCGGAAGGGCGAGCCCGAAGGAGACGGCATGAATCCGTATATCGACGAGGACTTGTCCGCGTTGTCTGAACACGCGGGGCGTTTTGCCGACGGGCGCATCGCGCCGGGGTGCCAGGAGCGTGACCGGACGCGCGTGCTGGACCGCGGCCTGATGCGGGACATGGGCGCCATGGGCTTTATTGCCCCCGAACTGCCCGAGGCTTGCGGCGGGCAAGGCATGGGGTGCCTCGCGGCGGGCGTCATCCATGAAGCGGTGGCGCGCGCTGACCTCAGCATGTCGTACGTGAATCTGCTCGCATCCCTGAACGGGCAGATCCTGGCGCAGCATGGCCTTCCCGACGTCGCAAGGCCCTGGCTGGCACGGTTGACGCAAGGCGAGGCGCTGCTGGCCATTGCGCTGACCGAGCCGCGTGGCGGCTCCGATGCCGCCAATCTGCAGTTGCGCGTGGAGCGCGTGGACGGCCATTACGTGCTGAACGGGGAAAAGGCATCCATTTCCGCGGCCGACCAGGCCGACGCCGCAGTCGTGTTCGGCCGCAGCGGTCCGGCGGACTCGGGCGCGCGCGGCGTGACCGCGGTGCTCGTGCCGCTGGACCTGCCCGGCATCACCCGCAACCGGTACGACTGCCATGGCCAGCGCGCGATCGGGCGCGGGTCGCTGTTCTTTGAGAACGTCCGTGTGCCGGCCGACCACCTGCTGGGCGAGGAGGGCGGGGGCTTTGCGCAGGTGATGCAGGGCTTTGACTACTCGCGGGCGCTCATCGGCTTGCAGGTCCTGGCCGTCGCGCGCGCCGCGCTGGACGAGGCGTGGGACTACGCGACGCAGCGCGAGGCGTTTGGCAAGCCGCTGTCCGCGTTCCAGGGCGTGTCGCATCCGCTTGCCGAAGGCGACACGCAGGTCGAGGCGGCGCGGCTGCTGTGCCTGCAGACGCTGTGGCTCAAGGACCGGGGCCAGCCGCACGGCTCGCAGGCCGCCATGTGCAAATGGTGGGCGCCCAAGCTCGCGTACGACGTGGTGCACCAGTGCCTGCTGACGTTCGGTCACGGGGGCTACGACCGCGGCGTGATGGAGCAGCGGCTGCGCGACGTGCTGGGATTTCAGATCGGGGACGGTACCGCGCAGATCATGAAACTCATCATCGCGCGCCATCGGGCTGGACGCGGGGCGGTGCCGGCATAGTGGGGCGGGTGACCGCGGACATTACAACCATAAGGGAGACGTAGCCATGGAATTCGACGCCGTACTGATTGCGCCGCGCCGGGCCGAGAGCATCGCGCGCGGCTGGTGGCCGGACCGCACGATCAACGATCTGCTGGACGATTACGCGGCGTCGCGGCCGGAGAAGATTGCGTTGACCGCGGTGCAGGCAGAACAGGGCGTGGCCAGGCAGTTCACCAGCCGCGAGCTGGCGTCGCTTGCCGATCGGGTGGCAGTCGGGCTGGCGCGCCTGGGCGTGGGGCGGGGAGACGTGGTGGCCTGCCAGTTGCCGAACGGCTGGCAGTTCGTTGTCACGTACCTGGCGTGCTCGCGCATCGGCGCGGTCATGAATCCGCTGATGCACATCTTCCGTCAGCGCGAGCTGTCGTTCATGCTGCATCACAGCGAAGCCCGCGTGCTCATCATTCCGGATCGCTTTCGCGGCTTCGATTATCCCGGCATGGTCGAGGGCCTGCGCGCGGCCGTACCCGCGCTGGAACATGTGATCGTTGTGGGCGGCGCGGGGCCCGACAGCTTCGAGGTCCGACTGAGCGATCCGGCCTGGGAGCGCGAGCCGGACGCGCACGTCATCCTGACCCGTTCCCGGCCCGGTCCGGACGACGTCACGCAGCTCATGTACACATCGGGCACCACAGGCGAGCCCAAGGGCGTGATGCACACCGCCAACACGTGCCTGTCGAACATCGCCGCCTACGCCGAGCGCCTGCGTCTGGGGCCGGACGATGTGGTGCTGATGGGTTCGCCCATGGCTCACCAGACCGGCTTCATGTACGGGCTGATGATGCCTTTCTACCTTCAGGCCAGCGCCGTGACGCTGGATATCTGGAACGCGGCGACGGCCGCGCGGTTGATGCGCGAGCACGGCGTCACCTTCAGCATGGCCTCCACCCCCTTTCTGACCGACATTGCGCGCGAGGTGGCGCAGTCGGGCAATCCGGTGCCGACGCTGCGCACCTTTCTGTGCGCGGGCGCGCCGATACCGGGACCCCTGGTTGAACAGGCGAGCCGCACGCTGGGCGCCAAGATCATCTCGGCCTGGGGCATGACCGAGAACGGCGCGGTCACGCTGACGCTGCCGGAGGACGCGGACGAGCGCGCCTGCACCACCGACGGCCGGCCGCTGCCCGGGGTGGAGATCAAGGTCACGGACGCGTCGGGGACCGTGCTGCCGGCGGGCCAGGAAGGCTGCCTGTGGTTGAGATCCGCATCCAACTTCGGCGGCTACCTGAAGCGGCCGCAGCTCAACGCGACGGACGCCGACGGCTGGTTCGACACGGGCGACATGGCGCGCATCGATGCGGACGGGTATCTGCGCATCACGGGCCGCAGCAAGGACGTCATCATCCGCGGGGGCGAGAACATCCCCGTGGTGGAGATCGAATCGCTGCTGTATCGGCATCCGGCGGTGGAAAGCGCCGCCATCGTCGCCTATCCCGATGAGCGGCTGGGCGAGCGGGCGTGCGCCGTCGTCACGTTGAAGCGCGGCCAGCAACTGGAGCTGGCCGCACTGGTGGGCTTTCTGAAGGGGTTTGGCGTCGCGGTCCAGTACATTCCGGAACGCCTGGAGATCCGGGACGCCTTGCCCACGACGCCCAGCGGCAAGGTACAGAAGTTCCGGCTGCGCCAGATGCTGGCCGACGCCTCGCCCGCAGCGGGCGGCTAGGCCTTCGCCTCAGCCTCCAGCGGCGCCACGGCGGCGCCCTGGATCTTGTGGCGCGCCAGCGCATCGGCGACGAAGCCCGACTGCTTCATGGCCTCGACAAACGCCGAGAGGTAGGCGCTGGCCTTGTCGCCGCGGCGCTTGGGCACGCCCATGGCCTGGCGGATCAGCATGAAATGGCCGTCCAGGAGGCGCAGTCCGCCGAGTCGCCGGGCGTCCGCTTCGAGCTGCTGTTTCACGCCCGCGGCCACTTCCATGTTTTCCTGCAGGAAGGTGTCGACCACGGCGGGCGACGTGGGGGCGCGGAAGATCTCGGCCTGCTTGAGTTCGCGGGTCAGATACAGGTCGTAGGCGCTGCCCTTGCCCACGACGACGCGCTGGCCCTTGCTGTCGACCTCGTCCCGGCTCTTGATGGGCGAATCCTCGCGCACCAGGTAGGTGCCCTCGATCACGACATACGGCGCGGTGAAGGCGATCTGCTCGCCGCGCAGCGGGTCGATCGCGAAAAAGCCCACGTCCGCCTGCTCTGCCGCGACGGCGTTGACGGATTCGCCGGCGGATTTGAACACGACAAGTTCCAGCTTCACGTCCAGACGGCGCGCAAGCTCCGTGGCCAGGTCCACCGACACGCCGCCGGGCTGGCCGGTGGCGGGATCGGTGTTGGCGAGGATGGGGTTGCCCAGGTTGATGGACGCACGCAGCACGCCCGTGGGAGCAAAGGCGGAGAGCATTTCGGATTCGGTCTTCATGGCTTCCTTGCTGGAGGGGACGCGCCGCCGGGCGCGGTCGATGCCAGAGGATAGCGCCAAAGCCCTCCGCCGTGCGATGGCCTATTGGGCGCGGCGCAGGATGTACTGCCCAGCGAGCGGGCCGGTGGGGCGCGTGCCGTCGCGGTACAGCATCGTGACCTGGTTCTCGCCGACGAAGAAACGCTGGCTGTCGCCCGCCGCGTCGAGCCGGATCGTGCTGCCGTCGGACTCCCAACTGAAGGTGCCGGTCACGATCTCCGGTTCGGGCTGGCGGTCCAGGTATTGGGTCAGCTTTTCGTATCGGCCGTCCTTCATGAGCGTCAGGCGCATGCGGATGCCCGGGCAATCGGCGCAGGGCAGGGTGCCGTCGTAGCTGCCCTCCCAGTCCAGGGAGTTGCGCGCGGTGTGATTGTCCACCGGCACGGAGCGGGCGGTGATGGGCTTGGACGGGGCGCAGCCGGCAAGCAATGCAAGACTCAGGGTGCAGGTCAGGGTGGTTTTCATCATGGCGAGCTCCTGTGTGGCGGGTGATTGGCGGCAAGACGCGTATCCACGATACGGACAGTAACTGGGCCGTGCTGAAACGGGATGTAAGGCGACGACCCCAGGCCAACCGCTACCGCGCGCCCCGCGCCTGCGCTAAGCTCGGCCTGCTTTGCGCGCACAGGGCGGCATGGGGCCGCCGGCGCGCCGACTGGGACGACAGGCATGAAGGGCGAACACCAATACACCGTTACCGTGGACTGGACCGGCAATACCGGCGCCGGCACGTCCGGCTACGCGGCCTATTCCCGCGACCACCTCATCCAGTCCGCGGGCAAGCCCGATGTGCCGGGGTCATCGGACCCGGCGTTCCGCGGCGACCCGTCGCGCTGGAACCCCGAGGACATGCTGGTGGCCTCGCTCTCGGCCTGCCACAAGCTCTGGTATCTGCACCTGTGCGCGGTCGAGGGCGTGACGGTCGAGGCATACCGCGACGAGGCGCAGGGCGTGATGATCGAAGACCCCGAGCGCGGCGGCGCGTTTTCGCAGGTCACGCTGCGGCCCCAGGTCACGATCCGCGCTGGCGACGACGTCGCGCTGGCGGAAAAACTGCACGAACGCGCGCATCATTTCTGCTTCATCGCCAACTCGGTGAATTTCCCGGTGCGGTGCGAGCCGCGCATTGGTACGGTGGGATGAGCGCATGGAATTCCCCATGACCTCCGCCCTTATCGTCATCGACGCCCAACGCGCGCTTTTCGAAACCTCGCCTCCCCCCTTCGAGGCGGGTGAGGTTCTGGCCCGCATCAATGCGCTGGCCGACCGCGCTCGTGCCGGGGGCGTTCCGGTCGTTTATGTGCAGCACGAAAGCCCCGGCACCGAGCTGGCGCACGGCGCGCCGGGATGGGCGCTGGACCCGCGCCTGACGCCGGCCGGGCACGATATCCGCGTGCGCAAGACCACGGCCGATTCGTTCCTGCGCACGGACCTGGCGCAGCGGCTGGCGACGCTGGGCGTGACGCAGCTCGTGGTCTGCGGGTATGCGACGGAGTTCTGCGTGGACACGACGGTGCGGCGCGCGGCCGCGCTGGGGATGCCGGTTACGCTGGCGGCGGATGCGCACACCACGCACGACAAGCCGCATGCGGACGGCGGGCGCATCCGGGCGCACCACAATGCCACGTTGCCGGCCATTTCGAGCTTTGGCGTGAAGATCGCCGCCGTGCCCGCCGCTGAGCTTTATGCCGGCGCCTCGCCGCGGTGAATGCGATGGATCCGGAACTGCTGTCCCTGCTGGTGACCCGCGAGATGCCCTTCGGCAAGTACAAGGGGCGGCTGATCGCCGATCTGCCGGGGGCCTATCTGGCGTGGTTCGCGCGCAAGGGATTTCCGCCCGGTGAGCTGGGGCGCCTGCTGGCCCTCATGCTTGAACTGGACCACAACGGCCTGTCTTCGCTGCTGGATCCGCTGCGCAAGACCCCGCGCCGGCGCTGATCCGCGTCCCGGAAACGGCAGGAAACATCTGGCGCGCCTCATGTAGCGTCTTGGCACGACGGCCCGGGGCGGCTGGGGCTACCATAAGCGGCGCGCCCTGGGGCCGGCCGTCGGCCCGCCGCCCGGGCGCCGTCTTATCGAACGGAGGTCGCCATGAAAAAACGCCACATCACCGCTTTCCTCCTTGCCGCCCTGTGCGCGGCGGGCGCCGCGCAGGCCCAGAACGCCGCGCCCGCCACGCAGGAAATGCAGTTCCCCTCCCGCGAGGGCAGCCTGTCGCCGCCATCGACGCTGCGCATGACCGTGACGCCGGAGACCCCGCCGGTGGTGATCCGCGACACGCCGGCCAGCCAGGCCGAGTTCCAGCGCTGCCGCCAGGTGTCGGACCGGGCCGCGGTGTCCAACGCGCAGATGCAAGCCGGCGTGGAGCAATGCCTGCGGGAACTGGAGCAGCGTCGCCAGCAGCAATAGCCCCGGGGAAGACCGGGCGCGGAGCCGAAGCGGGTACACTTGTGCGCCGTTTTGCTTTCAGCGCCTGAATTCCCATGATTCCCACCGCCTGCGGCGTCGACTTCGGCACCTCCAATTCCACCGTCGGCTGGAGCCGTCCCGACCAACACGCGCTCCTGGCGCTGGAGGACGGCAAGACCACCTTGCCGTCGGCCATCTTCTTTCACGACGAGGACGCCGAGGTCAGCTATGGCCGCGCGGCTATCTCCGACTATCTGGCGGGCTATGACGGCCGCCTGATGCGCTCGATGAAGAGCCTCCTGGGCAGTTCGCTCATCGACGGTTCGACGGAAGTGCAGGGCCGCTCGATCCCGTTCCGCGTGCTGCTCACACGCTTCATCGCCGAATTGAAGGCGCGCGCCGAGACGGCCGCTGGCCGTGGCTTTACCCGCGCCGTGCTGGGCCGTCCGGTATTCTTCGTGGACGACAACCCGGCTGCGGACCAGACCGCCCAGGACACGCTGGAAGAGATCGCGCGCAGCGTGGGATTCACCGACATCGAGTTCCAGTTTGAGCCGCTCGCGGCCGCATTCGACTACGAGTCGCAGATCCGCCGCGAGGAACTGGTGCTGGTGATCGACATTGGCGGGGGGACGTCGGACTTCTCGCTGATCCGCCTGGGACCGGACCGCGCGGCCAAGCCCGACCGCCGCGACGACATCCTGGCCTACGGCGGCGTGCACATCGGCGGGGTGGATTTCGACAAGCAATTGAGCCTGGCGCACGTCATGCCGTTGCTGGGGCTGGGCAGCCAGTTGCGCAGCGGCAAGGATGTGCCGTCGACCCAGTACGGCAACCTGGCCTGCTGGCACACGATCAACCAGGCCTACACGCGCAAGGCGGCCGAACACTTCGCCTATATCCGCGCCGAGGCCGGCGACCGCCAGAAGATCGACCTGCTGCTGAACCTGGTCAAGGAACGGGCGGGGCACTGGGTGGCGGTGCAGGTGGAAGAAGCCAAGATCGCGCTGTCGGACGCGCCGGCCGCGCGCATCGATCTGTCGCGCGTCGCGCCCGAGCTGGGGGTGGAGGTGACGCGCCCGTCGTTCGACGCCTGCGTGGGAAGATTGATCGACAAAGTCGAGACCACCGTGGGCCAGCTTCTGCGCGACGCGGGGGTGTCGACGGCGGACGTGGATACCGTGTTTTTCACGGGCGGCTCCAGCCGCGTGCCGCGCCTGCGGGAAAGCGTGTCCCGGCTGGTGCCCGAGGCGCGCAGCGTCGAGGGCGATCTTTTCGGCAGCATCGGCGCCGGCCTGGCGCTGGACGCGGCGCGCAAGTTCGGCTGAACGGGGTCGGCTGCGCGGCGGTCGGCGGGCCGATGGTAAGCTCGCAGGCGTGCCCGCGCCGGTCCCGCGCATACCCCTGATCCAGACGTCCTCATGACCCGCCCAACCGATACCCATCTCGTCGAAACGCTCTTGAGCAGCGAGGCGCCGTACGACGGCAGCTTCCTAAAGATCCGCCGCGACACCGTCAGCCTGCCCAACGGCCACACAGGCATCCGCGAATACGTGGTGCATCCGGGCGCGGTGGTGGTCATCCCGCTGCTGGACGACGGACGGGTCCTGCTCGAGCGCCAGTTCCGCTATCCCATCGGCCGCGTGATGACCGAATTCCCCGCGGGCAAGCTCGATCCGGGCGAGGACCCGCTGGTGTGCGCCAAGCGCGAGCTGCTTGAGGAAACGGGCTACACCGCCGGCCAGTGGGCCCATGCGGGCGCCTTGCACCTGGCCATCGCCTATTCCACCGAAATCATCCACATTTTCTTCGCGCGCGGCCTGCGGGCGGGAGAGCGCCAGCTCGACCAGGACGAGTTCCTGGACGTGATCAGCACGCGGCCCGAAGATTTGGTCCAGGCTTGCGGCAGGGGCGAGGTCACCGACGCCAAGACGCTGACCTGCGTGCTGTGGATGCAGAACGTGCTGTCCGGCGCCTGGAAGCTGGACTGGCAGGACCACGCCGCCTGAGCGGCGCGCGCCGACACGACGGCCATGGCTTCCCATCCCGTGCTCATCCAGCCGTCCGGCCTGCGCTTTGACGCGCCGGCGGGCACGTCGGTGCTGATGGCGGCGCAGGTGGCCGGGATCAAGTTGCCCAGCTCGTGCCGCAATGGCACGTGCCGGGCTTGCATGTGCCTGATGCTGGAGGGTTCCGTGGCGTACGGCATCGAATGGCCCGGCCTGTCGCGCGACGAGAAAGAAGAAGGCTGGATCCTGCCGTGCGTGGCGCAGGCCACCGGCGCGCTGGAAATCCAGGCGCCGGGCGCCGCGCCCATCGAACCGGCGGCCGCGCCCGTGCGCCCGCTTACCGGCGCCAGGCGCTGAGGGCGCCGACGGGCATCAGGGCGGCGGTCATGCCCGCAACCATGCCCAGCACCATGCCCGCATAGGGCGACGCGTCCACATTCAGCGCGGTCTGAACGCCCAGACGCGCACCCAGCACCATTCCGATCGCCATGAGGACGGCGCACAGCGCGCGCTCGGCCAGCCTGGCTTGCGAACCGGGCCAAGGCAGCAGGGCGGCCAACGCCATGGCCGCGGAACTCGCCGGCATCAGCGCGGCATGCCGCCACGCAAGCTGCGCCAGCGTGCCGGGCGCGCCGCATTCGCTGGCCAGCAGCGCGGCGGGCGTGCGCCATGTGTCGACCAGCAGGCCGACAGCCATCGCGGCCATGCAGGCCAGCCACAGGCTCGCCATGCCCGCGGCCGGCGCAGCCCCGCGCCTAGGCCTGGTGGCGGCACGTACCGTGCGCGGTTTCGCCGTATCGGTCATGGTGGCGCACCCAGTCGCGCACATCGAAGTACGGGCCGTTTTCGTTGCGGCCCAGCGGCGCGATGTCCAGGTAGTTGTAGGCCCCGGACAGCCGCTCCACGCCGCGTTCGAAGGCTGAGTAGGTGTGGAAGATCTCGCCGTCCGGGTCGCGGAAGAAGACGCTGGCGCCGGGGCGCTCCTCCACGGCGCCGTCCGCCTGCGCCACGGACGCCTGGAAGTCGAAGTTGAAATCGCTGCGCTCGGACGAATACCAGTCGAACTTCCAGCCCATGCGTTGCTTGAAGGCCGCCAGCCTGGCCTGCGGGGCGCGCGATATGGCGACCACCGAGACGTCATGGTGGCGCAGGTGCATCAGCGCGCTGTCCAGGTGATCGGCCAGAAACGAGCAGCCCACGCAGCCGTCCTCCCAATCGGGGCTGAACATGAAGTGATAGACGATGAGCTGGCTGTGCCCCTGGAAGAGGTCCGCCAAGCCTTGGGGGCCGTGCGCGCCGTCGAAGGTGTAGGCCTTGTCCATCCTCACCCAGGGCAGGGCCATGCGCGAGCGCGTCAGCGCGTCCTCGGCGCGGGTCAGTTCTTTCTCGCGCCGCAGCAGCGCGTCGCGCGCGAGAGTCCATTCATGGCGGGATACGACGGGATGATCGGTTTGCATCGTACGGCTCCTTTGCGTGTTGGGCACGGGGCCCGGATAGGCGCGAACGGCGGACGCGTCAGGCCCTCATGCGAGGCCGGCGACGGACCCGCCTTTCACGGCCGGTGTCAGTCCGCGCCTGCCAGGTGCCCTGCCAGGCGGTCCATGGCGCCCGACCAGCCGTCCTCGTGGCCGTCGCGCGTGGCCTCGTCGACGAATGGGGCCTGCAGGAAGGCGAGCGCCGTGCCCGTCCCGTCGACCGTGAATTCCAAGGTGATCAGCGACACTTCCTGCGGCGTGTCGCGCCAGGCCCAGGTGAACACCAGGCGGCGATGGCGCTCCACTTCCTGGTAGCGGCCGCTGGCGTAGTGTTCACCGCCGTCCGCGGTGACGAAGCCCACTTGGTAGGCGCCGCCCACGCTGACGTCGGTCTCGGCCAGCAGCACGCGCTGGGTGCCCGCCGGACCGAACCAGCGCATCAGCGCTTGCGGGTCGGTCCAGGCGCGCCAGACGCGCTCGACTGGGGCGTCGAACCGTCGCTGGAGCCGCAGTTCGAGGGGGGAGATTCGGTTTTCCATGGGTGGACTTCCTCTTCGTGATAGAGATACCGCGCCAGTGAATCCAGTTGTCCGGTCCAGAACTTTTCGTAGCGGCCGAGCCAATCGGCGGCGGCGCGCATGGGTTCGGCCGACAAGGTGCAGCTCACGACCCTGCCATCCTTGGCCCGGGCGATGAGGCCGGCCGCTTCCAGCACCCGCAGGTGCTTCATGAACGCGGGCAGTGACATCGCGTGGGGCTGGGCCAGCGCGCTGACCGACGCCGACCCCCGTTCCAGGTCCGCAAGCACCCGCCGCCGCGTGCCGTCCGCCAGCGCGGAAAAGATGGCATCCAGCCTGTCGTCATTTAACTTAACCATAAGGTTAACTTTTAGGCCTGCAGCGAGCGGGTGTCAAGCCGTCAGGCTCCGGAGTTTCCCTAGGTAATGGTATGGCGGCGCGCTACTTGCCGCGTGGTTTGATGATGTCGCAGGCCGCGGCCGCGCTGCCCGCCTCGGCGTCTTCGCCCAGCAGCGCCCGCACGCCGCAGATCGACCCGAACATGCGCTTGCCGTCGTGGCCGACGCCGCCGACCTCGAAGCTGGTGTGGCGCAGCGCGACCGGCTTGGCGCCGCGCGCCGCCAGCACGTGCTCGTACCGCACGTAGCCCGTGCCCCGGGCCAGGCGCGTCGCGCCCTGGGCTTCGGCGCCGCAGGCCTTGTCCAGCAGCCGGTGCTCCGGGTTGTTGTCGGCGCCGCCCAGCAGGTAGACCACGTCGCGCGCCGCGTAGCGCACGAAGAGCCGCGAATCGTCGGTCTCCCGCGCGTAGGCGGGCAGCTTGTCCGTGCCGTACTTGTACTGGTTGTAGGTGGGGCAGATGCCGCGTTCGTAGCGGGCGTAGCCCTTGCCGTCGGGGCGCGGCCGTTCGTTGGTCAGGTACAGGTAGGAGGACGGATTGGCGATGACATAGCGCAGGGCCAGCCCGTCGCGGCGCAGCGATCCGTCCACGTTGTTCAGCACCGCGTAGCGGTGCACGAGCTGCGCGCCGGCGGAATGTCCGGCCAGCACCAGGCCGGCCAGGGCAGGCAGGCGCTTGCGGTCGTCCAGGCTGCGCAGCAGGTCGTCGAGCACCTGGAACGAACTGACCGGCGCGGGCCGGCCGGCGGCCTGGACGCTGTCTTCGCCGTCTTCCCAGCTGGCCTTGCGCCAGGCCGCCATGTTGGAGAATCCGGAGTCGATCGCGCCCGAAAAGCGCGGGGCAAGCACGAGCGTGTCGCGTGCGCGGGCGGGATTGGCGGCGACCAGGGCCGCTGCGGTCTCGAAATATTGGTCGGCGTCGCGCTTGACGCCGTGGATGACGATAAGCACCTGCCGGATGCCGCGCAGGTCGTCCTTGGCGAGGTCCCGGTTGGCGTAGACCGGCATCTTGTAGCGGTGGCCTGGGCGGCCCAGCTCAACCGCCTGCCAGCGCAGGGGCGCCGCGCGCCGGGGCGCGGGCGTGGCCTCGTCGTAGTCGTAGGGATCGGGCAGCGGCACCTGCGCATGCGCCGCGGCGCACGCCAGCAGGGCAACGATCGACAGGGATGCCGCCCGGGCGGCGCGGGAGAGGAACGCGGCGGGCGCGCGGCGCATGGCGCGGCGGCCGCTCAGCAGCCTTCGTGCCCCAGCAGTTGCTTGAGCGCCGGCAGGTCGAGGATGCGGACTTCGCGCTGGTTGATCTTGATGAGGCCGTCGCGCGCGAAGCGCGAGAAGAGGCGGCTCACCGTTTCCAGCGTCAGGCCCAGGAAATTGCCGATTTCTTCGCGGCTCATGCGCAGCACGAATTCGGTGGAGGAGTAGCCCAGCGAGGCGTAGCGTTGCGACAGGTTCAGCAGGAAGGCGGCCAGGCGCTGCTCGGAGCGCATCGAGCCCAGCGAGGCCAGCATCTGGTGCGAGCGGGTGATCTCGCGGCTCATGAGGCGGCGGAACTGCTGTTGCAGCGACGGCAGGTGCGAGGCGACGCGGTCGACTTCGTTCAGGCGGATGACGCAGACCTCGGAATCTTCGAGCGCCACGGCGGCCGACACGTGCTTGCCGTCCAGCATGCCGTCCATGCCGACGATTTCGCCCGGCAGGTGAAAGCCGGTGATCTGGATCTGGCCGGTGGCGTCTTCGAGCTGCGTCTTGAGGCTGCCGAAGCGCACGCCATAGACGGCGTCCAGCGGATGATCCAGCGAATACAGCGTCTTGCCCTTTTCCACGCGGACACGCTCTTTCACCAGTTCGTCCAGCTTTTCGACTTCGGCGGCTGCCATGCCCACAGGAACGCAGACGTGGCCCAGCATGCACGTGGAACAGTGGGCGGCATCAGGGGCAATGGGTACCCGTTTTTGCATACGATGACCTTTAGAGTGCCCATTGCGCGGCGGGCGCCGGAACGGGTGTGGAGCACGAGACAGGCGTCTATTGTAGTCCGTTGTTACTACGGGTGTCTTACCGGGCCTCGGAGCTGGTCTTAGAAAGGCGGTGGGCGATCCAGTCGTCCCCGAGAATATCGATTGCCGCGGCCCGCCAGGCGGGGTCGATGGGGTAGTACTCGCAGGGCAGCAGCCCGGTGTGGCCGGGGCCTTCCAGGCGGGCGCGCACCGTCCTGCGCACGAAGCAGCAGGGCTTGCCGGGCTCGTACTCTTCGATCTCGTCCATCAGCGCGACCAGCGCCGGTTCCACCTGGAATACATCGCCCCGGACGCGCCGGCCATCGTCCACCGGGATGAGGCCGGGCCAGTCGCCAAAATCGACCAGCATGCCGGGCACGGTGGCCGGGCCGACATGGCAGGCCGGCGGCAGTCCTCGCGCAGCGGCGGCCCGGGCGAGGTCGTTGATTTCGCCCGCGCGTAGGGTTCCGTACACAAAAACGTATATGCTCATTGCTTAGTTCGCTGCTGCACGTCGAAGACGACCATGGGCGGCCGGGGGTGTTGAAATTGTCTCATCCGGCCGCATATTCAGGTTATCGAGCCAGCCGGCACGTATCGGTCAGGCTCCCCACAAGCCACTACGACCACTATGCGATTCGACAAACTCACCACCAAGTTCCAACAAGCGCTGGCCGACGCGCAAAGTCTGGCCGCCCGCAACGACCATCCCTACATCGAACCCATCCACGTGTTGTCCGCCCTGTTGTCGGATGCCGACAGCGGCGCCGGCAGCCTACTGGCGCGCGCCGGCGTGGCCGTCAACCGGCTTGGCCCGGCGCTGGAAACGGCCCTCAAGGCCCTGCCGCAGGTGCAAGGCGATGACAACGTGCAGGTTGGCCGCGACCTGCAGGGCGTGCTGACCCGGACCGACAAGGAAGCCGCGCGTCGTGGCGACACTTACATCGCCAGCGAGCTCTTCCTTTTGGCCCTGGCCGACGACAAGGGCGAAGCCGGCCGCATCCTGCGCGACGCGGGCCTGCAGAAGAAGGCCCTGGAAGCCGCGATCGACGCCGTGCGCGGCGGCGAGAACGTCTCCGGCGCGGAAGGCGAGGCCAACCGTGAAGCCCTGGCCAAGTACACCCTGGATCTGACCGAGCGCGCCCGCCAGGGCAAGCTGGATCCGGTCATCGGTCGCGACGACGAAATCCGCCGCACCATCCAGATTTTGCAGCGCCGCACCAAGAACAACCCGGTGCTGATCGGCGAGCCCGGCGTCGGCAAGACCGCCATCGTCGAAGGCCTGGCGCAGCGCATCGTCAACGACGAAGTGCCCGAGACCCTGCGCGGCAAGCGCGTGCTGTCGCTGGACCTGGCCGCGCTGCTTGCGGGCGCCAAGTTCCGCGGCGAATTCGAGGAACGCCTGAAGGCCGTGCTCAAGGAGCTGGGCCAGGACGACGGCCGCAACATCGTGTTCATCGACGAGCTGCACACCATGGTGGGCGCGGGCAAGGCCGAGGGCGCGATGGACGCGGGCAACATGCTCAAGCCGGCGCTGGCGCGCGGCGAGCTGCACTGCATCGGCGCGACCACGCTGGACGAATACCGCAAGTACATCGAAAAGGACGCGGCGCTGGAGCGGCGCTTCCAGAAGGTGCTGGTCGACGAACCCGACGTGGAATCCACCATCGCCATCCTGCGCGGGCTGCAGGAGCGCTATGAAATCCACCACGGCGTCGAGATCACCGACCCGGCCATCGTGGCCGCGGCGGAACTCTCGCACCGCTACATCACCGACCGCTTCCTGCCGGACAAGGCCATCGACCTCATCGACGAGGCCGGCGCGCGCATCCGCATGGAGATCGACTCCAAGCCGGAAGTGATGGACAAGCTGGATCGCCGCATCATCCAGCTCAAGATCGAGCGCGAGGCGGTCAAGAAGGAGACGGATGACGCCTCCAAGCGTCGCCTGGCCGTCATCGAGGACGAGCTGCAAAAGCTGCAGCGCGAGTACAACGACTTCGAGGAAATCTGGAAGGCCGAGAAGGCCGCGGTGCAGGGCACCCAGGCCATCAAGGAAGAGATCGACAGCGTGCGCGCCGAAATGGCGGAGCTGCAGCGCAAGGGCCAGTTCGACAAGCTGGCCGAGCTGCAGTACGGCAAGCTGCCGGATCTTGAAGCGCGCCTGAAGGCCGCCGAAGTGGGCGCCGCCGAGGCTGCGGAGAACGCCGAAGGCGACGAGTCCCGTCCCCGCCTGCTGCGCACGCGCGTGGGCGCCGAGGAAATCGCCGAAGTCGTCTCGCGCGCCACGGGCATTCCCGTGTCCAAGATGATGCAGGGCGAACGCGAAAAGCTGCTGCACATGGAAGAATTCCTGCACAAGCGCGTGGTGGGGCAGGACGAGGCCGTGCGCCTGGTGTCCGACGCCATCCGCCGTTCCCGCGCGGGCCTGGCGGATCCGGCGCGGCCGTATGGCTCGTTCCTCTTCCTGGGCCCGACCGGCGTGGGCAAGACCGAACTCACGCGCGCGCTGGCCGAGTTCCTGTTCGACTCCGAAGAGCACATGATCCGCATCGACATGAGCGAGTTCATGGAGAAGCATTCGGTGGCGCGGCTGATCGGCGCGCCGCCCGGATACGTGGGCTACGAAGAGGGCGGCTACCTGACCGAGGCCGTGCGGCGCAAGCCCTACAGCGTGGTGCTGCTGGACGAAGTCGAAAAGGCGCACCCGGACGTGTTCAACGTGCTGCTGCAAGTGCTCGATGACGGCCGCCTGACCGATGGCCAGGGCCGCACCGTCGACTTCCGCAACACCGTCATCGTCATGACGTCGAACCTGGGGTCGCACCACATCCAGTCCCTGGCGGGGCAGCCTTATGACGTGGTCAAGGAAGTGGTGTGGGACGAGCTCAAGCAGACGCTGCGGCCGGAATTCCTGAACCGCATCGACGAAGTGGTCGTGTTCCATGGCCTGGAAGCGCAGCACATCGAGTCCATTGCCCGCATCCAGCTTCGCCGCCTGGGCGAACGCCTGGAAAAGCAGGAGATGCGGCTGGAAGTCACGGAGCCGGCGCTGGCGGAACTGGCCCGCTCGGGCTTCGATCCGGTGTTCGGCGCGCGCCCCTTGAAGCGCGCGATCCAGCAGCAGATCGAGAACCCGGTGGCGCGCCTCATCCTCGAAGGCCGGTTCGGACCGCGCGACGTGGTGCCGGTGGATTGGCAGGATGGGAAGTTCGTCTTCACGCGCACGCTGCAGTGATCGGGTTGCGCTGAAGCGTCGCCCTGAACGAAACGCCCGGCGTGAGCCGGGCGTTTTTTTGCCTGCGCCGCGGCGCGGCATCGCCGCAAGCAGCGACGCCGCAGCGCGGCCGTCAGGTCATTGCACCGTCACGAACACCGGGTTCGAATAAAACCACAGGTCGTTGTAGTTGCGGGCATTGATGGCGTTAAAGCGCGCCACGTTGTCGGCCAGGTCGATCTTTGCGTCCGGCAGCGGCTCGCCCGCTGCGGTTTCGCCGGCCACGTCCACGCCAAGATTGGTGCCGCGCAGGCGCAGGTACAGGCTCTTGTCGGCGGTGATGGTGGTCTTGATGACGTTGTAGCCGTCTTCGTCCACCGTCCAGTCGGCGCTGGTGTAGCGGGCCAGCACGCGCGTCGTGGGGTTGGTGTCGCTGTCGTACTCGGCGGTGCCCGGTTCGGCGCGCCCGGTCACGTCGCCCACGATCAGATCAACGTGGTGCACCGTGGGCTTCACGTAAGTGGGATTGCCGCTTTCGATCGGGTACTCGTAGTTGTTGCGCTCGGGGCTGCGAAAGCGGATGGTGACTTCCACTTCTTCACCCTTGGCCGCCTTGAGTTCGCCGCCCATGTGCGCCGCGCCGGCCGCGCCCTTGGCCTGGAAGTCCAGCGCGTCGATCAGGTCGCCGAAAACGCCGAACATGCGGCCGCTCTTCAGGCCCGCCGCCACGGCGGCCATGTCGTCGCCGTCCTTCCAGACGTGCGTCTTGGCGTATTCGCCGGGCGCGTAGCCGCTGCTGTACAGGCCCGAGGCCGTGCGGAAGTGGTAGTCCGAGTCGGCCACGTTCCAGATGCGGCGGCCTTCGCCCAGCAGCGCGTCCCAGGTGCCGCCCAGGTGCGCGACCAGGTAGTCGGCGCCGCCGTAGGTGCGGTTGGGCAGGAAGGCGTTGGTGTAGGCGGTGGCGTAGCCGCCGCGGTCCGGCTCCATCTGGTTGCCCACCATGCCCTCGATCGCGAAGAACACGGTCGGGGCCAGGTCGTGCATTTCGCGCAGTTGGGCAACGGTGTACTTGCCCGCATAGCGCGACGGGTGGTTCAGCAGCATGTAGCTGTCGGGATGCTTGTCGCGCAGCCACTTCAGCGCGGCCAGCGAGTCGGCGTGCGTGGTGTAGGCGCGCGTTTCACCGGACAGGCGCGAGACCAGCAGCGGGTCGAACAGGTTGGGATCGCGGTTGGTGAAAAGGTACTCGAACTCGGCCACGGCCTCCAGCGACTTGGCCGACTGCGGATTGTCGTAGCCGATGCCGATGTTCACGTGATCGTGCGTGGGCATGTCCCATTCGAACGACGAGAAGATGATCTTGCCGGCATAGCGGCCCGCGGCCTGCGCCTGCTTGATGTAGGGCACTTCGTACTGCGCCATGCCTTGCGAGAACGGGATCGATCCGCCCGCCAGGTTCACGCCGGTGTGGTCGCGCGCGGACAGGCGCAGGTGGTTCGAAATCGCGGCCCAGTCCAGCTTGTAGCGGTCGAACGCCTGGTCCAACGCGCTTTCCAGGCTGACCTGCGCGTCGTCCGACTGGTAGGTGTGCACGTGCAGATCGCCCGTCGACCACGCGCCGGTCTCGACCGGCTTGGGCTGCTCTGCGGGCGGCGTGGGGTCGGTCACCACCGGCGGCGCGGGATCGGGCGCGACCTCGTCGTCGTCATCGCTGCCGCCGCAGGCGCTCAACAAGGTGACGCAAGCCAGCGACAAGGGCATGATGGCCCGCCGCAAGCGGGATACTTCGAACTGCATCTGCAACACTCCAACGTCATGGCGGCATGCAACACGCAATGCCGCGAAGGGCGCAACTATGCAGACGGGCAATGACGGGGGAATGACAGCGCAGCGCGCCGGGCAACTATTTCTTTTTCGGCGCGGCCTCGGCCAGGGCCTGCTTGATGATGGCGTTGGCGGTCCAGCGGACCACGTCGGTGACCTCGGGCAGATCGAGCTTCCAGATGTCCTTGAGCACCAGGAACACTTCGGTGCCGTAGACCAGCGACAGCGCCTGCGCCACGCGGTCCTGTTGCGCCGGCGTGAGGTCGGCGGCCAGTGGCGCGATGGCGCGCTTCAGGATGTCGACGCGGTGGCCGCGCACCAGCCTGGGTTCGGCGCCGCCCTTGCCGGCGCTGGCCTGCGCGTGCTGCTGCAAGGAAACCAGGATGGCGGCGCGCAGCGGGGCCTCGTGGGCTTCCAGTCGGGGATAGGCAAAGCGCAGCAGTTCATCGACGCGCGCGGCGGCGTCGGGCGCATCGGAGTCCCACGCCAGGATGGGGCCCAGGCTTTCGTCGACCACGGCGGCGATCAGCGCGCTCTGGCTGGGAAAGTAGCGGTACGCCGTGGCCCGCGACACCTGCGCGTGTTCGGCCAGTTCCGCGACCGAGGGCGTGACGCCCTGCGCCATCAATCGATGGGCGGCGTCGAGCAGCGTCTTGCGCATGCGGGCGCGCGGCCCGTGCGGCGGTTCGCCGCTGGCCGCCGCCTGCGGGCTGGCGGGGGCGATCAGCCGTGTGCCGGCGGCCGGGGCGGGCGCCTTTTCGGCGGGCGTTCGGGTTTGACGTGAGACAGGCGTCTCAGTATGATTCTTTCGTCTCATTTCTGTATTCTACGGGCCTTTGGCCTCACATATCGAGGCGCGCACGCAGTGTAGCCGCCCGCGGAGGAGTCATGACGCATACCAGGCAGCGGGTGTTTGTCGCCGCAACCTACGACACCAAGGGCCAAGAGGCCGAGTACGTGGTGGACCTGCTTCGGCGCGATGGGCTGGACGTGGTGTCGGTGGATGTGTCGACCTCGGCCGCGCCCAGCGCGGCGCAGGTGTCGGCGCAGGAGGTGGCCCGGAGCCACCCCGAGGGCGCCGGCGCGGTCTTCACCGGCGACCGCGGCACCGCCATCGCGGCGATGGCCCTGGCGTTCGAGCGCTACACGGCTAATAACCCGGAAATCGGCGCCTTGCTGGGCCTGGGCGGCTCGGGCGGCACCGCGCTCATCACGCCCGCCATGCGGGCGCTGCCCATCGGCACGCCTAAGGTGATGGTGTCCACCATGGCCTCGGGCAACGTGGCCCCTTATGTGGGCCCGTCGGACATCGCCATGATGTACTCCGTGACCGACGTGGCGGGGCTGAACCGCATTTCGCGCCGCGTCCTGGCCAATGCGGCCGGCGCGATCGGCGGCGCGTTCCGCCAGGCCCAGGCCGCTGCCGACCACGATGACCGGCCCGCGGTGGGCGTCACCATGTTCGGCGTCACCACCGCCTGCGTGCAGCAGGTTGCGCCGCTGCTGGAATCGCGCTTTGACTGCCTGGTCTTTCACGCCACGGGCACGGGCGGCCAGTCCATGGAAAAGCTGCTGGACAGCCGCCTGCTGGCCGGCGTGCTGGACCTGACCACCACCGAAGTCTGCGACTTCCTGTTCGGCGGCGTGCTGGCCTGCACCGACGACCGCTTCGGCGCGGTGGCGCGCACCGGCGCGCCCTACGTCGGGTCGTGCGGCGCGCTGGACATGGTGAACTTCGGCGCGATGGACACCGTGCCCGAGCGCTATCGCGGCCGGCGGTTCTATCCCCACAATCCCCAGGTCACGCTGATGCGCACGACCATCGAGGAAAACGCCCGCCAGGGCGAATGGATCGCCGACCGGCTGAACCGCTGCGACGGGCCGGTGCGCTTTTTGATCCCCGAGGGCGGCGTGTCCGCGCTGGATGCGCCAGGCCAGGCGTTCTGGGACCCGGAGGCCGACGCCGCGCTGTTCGCCGCGCTGGAGGCCAACCTGCGGCAGACGGCCGACCGCCGGCTGATCCGCGTGCCCTGCCATATCAACGACCCGCTGTTCGCCAGGACGGCGGTCGACCACTTTCTTGAAATTGCCGCACATTGAGGATTGCCGCCATGCCGCGTTTTGACCGTCACGAACTGCTGGACACCTTCCGCGCCATGGTGCGCGCCCGCACGCCCATTGTGGGCGGGGGCGCGGGCACCGGGCTGTCGGCCAAGTGCGAGGAAGCGGGCGGCATCGACCTCATCGTGATCTACAACTCGGGCCGCTACCGCATGGCGGGCCGCGGTTCGCTGGCGGGCCTGCTGGCCTACGGCAATGCGAACGAGATCGTCGTGGACATGGGCCGCGAAGTCCTGCCGGTGGTCAAGAAGACGCCGGTGCTGGCCGGCGTGAACGGCACCGACCCCTTCTGCGACTTCGACGTGTTCCTGGACGACCTGAAGCGGCAGGGCTTTGCCGGGGTGCAGAACTTTCCCACGGTGGGGCTCATCGACGGCAATTTCCGCGCCAATCTGGAAGAGACGGGCATGGGCTACGCGCTGGAAGTCGACATGATCCGGCTGGCGCACCAGAAGGACATGCTGACGACGCCGTACGTCTTCAATGAGGACGACGCCGTGGCCATGGCCCAGGCCGGCGCGGACATCATCGTCGCGCACATGGGCCTGACCACCGGCGGGTCCATCGGCGCGGAGACGGCCCTGACCCTGGACGACTGCGTGCGCGCGATCGACCGCATCGCCGACGCGGCGCTGGCGGTGCGCCCGGACATCATCGTGCTGTGCCACGGCGGCCCGATCGCCACGCCGGCCGATGCCGTTCACGTGCTGCGCGCGTGCAGGCATTGCCATGGCTTCTACGGCGCCAGCTCCATGGAGCGCCTGCCGACCGAGCAGGCGCTGACCGCCGCCACGCGCGAATTCAAGAGCCTGACCTTCTGACCCTGTCGTTGCAATGCCCGTCCGCGCGACACCGATCAGCACGGTGGTGACGCCCGCACACCTAATGCTTCTGCCGCGCAGCGGGCAGGCGGCGGCAGCCTGCGGGCAGTTGGGCCGTGCGCAGGTAGTCGTGGATGGATGCGATCAATGCCTGTGCGGCCGGGCTCAACGGATATTCCTTGTTGCGAATGATGCATAGCGTGCGCACCACCGTGGGCCGCGCCAGCAGCGCGTAGGCCAGGCCCGGCTCCATCACACGTTGCGCGGCCAGCGCCGGCAGCACGGCCACGCCCATGCCAGCCTTGACCAGCGCCGCTTGCGACGTCGTGCTCGACGCTTCATAGAAGGGCGTCGCCGCCTCGATCGGCAAATCGGCGCGGGCGCGCAGCAGCGCCATGATGCCCGTTTCATCCACCACGCCCACCAGCTTGCGGCCGGTCAGGTCGGACCAGCGCATGGCGCCGTCACGTCCTGGGCGCAGGGTGGCGTCGTCCTGCCGGTAGAGCACACCGAAGCGGTCTTCCAGCAGGGCGTCGAATTGCAAGCCCGGGGCGTCGGCCCAGCGGCTGGTCAGGCCAAAATCGACCTCGCGCGCAGCCACCTTGCGTTGGATGCGGCCGGAGTTGTCGTCGCTGAGATAAAGCCGCACCGCCGGATAGTGCGCCGCGAACACAGCGGCAGCCGGCGCGATGAGCTGCGTGATGGCCGACGGTGCGGCCGCCACGCCAACCCGTCCGCGTTCCAGCGCGCCAAAGCGCACCACGTCCTCGATCACGCCGTCAAAATCCGCCAGCAGCCGCATGACGCGCGGCAGGAACTCTTCGCCGGCCGGCGTCAGCAGCACACGCCGGCTGGTGCGGGCAAAGAGCTGGGTGCCCAGCCCCTCTTCAAGCTGGCGCACCAGGCTGGTGACCGACGATTGCGTCTGGAACAGGCGCTTGGCGGCATGCGTGAAGCTGGACTCCTGGGCCACCGCCACAAAGGCGGTCAGGTGCTTCAAGGTGACGTGCTTGGGCAGGCGATGCATTTCAAAACGCGATAGATGGATCAATAAAAACAATTTTTCCAGATTGATCCCGCGGACGATACTAGGGCCTTCATCAAGGCAGGAACACCATGCAGGGGACTTTGGATCTGATCATCGAAGGCGGCTGGCTCATCGACGGGCTGGGCGGCCCGCGGCGGCGCGCCGACGTGGGCGTGGCGGGCGAACGCATCGCGGCCATCGGCGACCTGTCAGCCGTGGCCGCGGTCAGGCGCCTGAACGCGGCCGGCAAGATCGTGGCGCCCGGCTTCATTGACGTGCACGGCCACGACGATCTGATGTTCGTGGAAAAGCCGGACCTGGCCTGGAAGACCAGCCAGGGCATCACCTCGGTCGTGGTGGGCAATTGCGGCGTGAGCGGCGCGCCCGCGCCGCTGGCGGGCAACACCGCCGCCGCGTTGGCGCTGCTGGGGCAGACGCCGCTCTTTGCCAGCATGGCGGCCTATTTCGATGAACTGCGCGAGCGCCAGCCGGTGATCAACGTGGCGGCGCTGGTAGGCCACGCGAACCTGCGCCTGGCGGTGATGCGCGATCCGACGGCCCAACCCTGCGCCGAGGAACAGGAGGCCATGCAGCGCATGCTGGCCGAGGCGCTGGACGCCGGCGCGGTGGGCTTCAGCACGGGCCTGGCTTACCAGCCCGGCGGCGTCGCAAAGCCGCCGGAACTCGAGGGCCTGGCCCGCGTGGCGGCGGCGCGCGGCGCGATGCACACCAGCCACATCCGCAACGAAGGCGACAACGTCGAGGCGGCCGTCGACGAGGTGCTTGCCATCGGCCGCGCCACCGGCTGCGCCACCGTGCTGTCGCATCACAAGTGCATGATGCCGCGCAACTGGGGCAAGAGCGCCGCCACGCTGGCCAACGTCGACCGCGCCCGCGCCGAAGGCGTGGACGTGGCGCTGGACATCTATCCCTATCCGGGCAGCTCCACCATCCTGATCCCGGAACGCGCCGAGACGATCGACGACATCCGCATCACATGGTCGACGCCGCATCCCGAATGCAATGGCGAGTACCTGAGCGACATCGCGGCCCGCTGGGGCTGCGACAAGACCACGGCGGCCGAGCGGCTGTGCCCGGCGGGCGCCATCTACTTCGCCATGGACGAGAACGAAGTGCGCCGCATCTTCCAGCACGAGTGCTGCATGGTGGGCTCCGACGGGCTGCCCAACGACGCGCATCCGCATCCCCGGCTGTGGGGCAGCTTCACGCGGGTGCTGGGCCGCTATGTGCGCGAAGCCCGGCTCGTGACCCTGGAGGCGGCGGTGGCCAAGATGACGGCCTTGCCCGCGCGCGTCTTCGGACTGGCGGACCGCGGCCAGATCAGCGTGGGCGCGTGGGCCGACATCGTGGTGTTTGATGCCGACACGGTCGTGGACCGCGCCACCTGGGAAGCGCCGACGCTGGCTTCGGCCGGCGTGGAACACGTGCTGGTCAATGGCACGCCCGTATTCCCGGCCGCCGCGGACATGCCGCGACCCGGCAGGATCCTTCGCCGCGTCGGGGACGCGGCGCCACCCCTTCGATAACAACAGCAATTTCCAGGAGATCCACCATCATGTTCCGCAAGACTTTCGCCGCCCTGGCGCTGGCCGCCGCGCTGCCGACAGCCCACGCCGCCTTTCCCGACCGGCCCATCACCCTGATCGTGCCGTTCCCGGCGGGCGGTCCCACCGACATCGTCGGCCGTGTGGCCGCCGCCAAAGCGGGCGAGATCCTGGGCCAGCAGATCGTGGTGGAGAACCGCACGGGCGCTTCGGGCACGATCGGCATGACGGCCACCGCCCGCGCCAAGCCGGACGGCTACACCGTGGGCCTGGCCACCGTCAGCACGCACGGCACGGCGCCGCACCTGTTCCCCAACCTGGCCTACGACCCGGTCAAGGATTTCACGCCCATCAGCAACCTGGTGACCAGCCCCAACATTCTCAGCGTGAACCCGGGCTTTCCGGCCAAGACGCTGGCCGAATTCGTGACCTACGTGCGCGCCAATCCCGGCAAGGACGGGTACGCGAACGCTGGCGCGGGCGGCGTGAACGACTTGGGCATGATCTGGTTCCTGCAGATCATCGGCGGCAAGATGAACAGCATTTCGTATCGCGGCTCGGCGCCCGCGCTGACCGATACGGTGGGCGGCGTGGTGCCGGTGATTTTCGACAACTTCCCGTCGTCGCTGCCCTACGTCAGGAGCAATCACCTGAAGCCGCTGGCGATCACCGGCACGGCGCGCAATCCGCGCCTGCCGGACGTGCCGACCTTCGCCGAACAGGGCTACAAGGATTACGACGTGACGGCCTGGTACGGCGTGGTGGGTCCGGCCGACATGCCGGCCGATGTGCGAGACAAGCTGGCGGACGCCTTCGCGCGCGCCGTGCGCGATCCGGCCACCGCGGCCAAGATGGAAGAGACGGGCGCTTTCCCGCTGGGCAACACGCCGGCGCAGTTCGGCGAGCAGATCCGCACCGAACGCGACCGATGGAAGACGGTGATCGAGAAGGCGCAGATCAAGCTGCAGTGATCCCCGCGGCGGCGGCCATGCGGCATTGATCCGGCCGGATCGATCCATCTGCCCGCGCCGGCGCGCCCGTGCGCCGCGTCGCGGGCATGTTCTTTCAGTACACGTCGCGCCGATAGCGGCCGGCTTGTTGCAGGTCCTGCAGACGCTGGGCGCCCAGGATGTCCTGCAGGGCATCGTCCACGCCGCCCGCCATGCCTTGCAGGCTGCCGCACACATACACGGCGGCGCCCGCGTCCACCCAGGCACGCACGGCGTGCGCCTGTTCGCGCAGGCAATCCTGCACGTAGCGGCGCTCGGCCTGGTCGCGCGAAAAGACGGTGTCCACGCGTTCCAGCGTGCCGTCTTGCCGCCACCGTGCGATGTCCTCGCCGCAGAACCCGTCGCAGGCGGCATTGCGTTCGCCAAAGATCAGCCAGTTGCGGCGATGGCCGGCGGCGCGGCGCGCCTTGATCAGGGCGCGCAGGCCGGCAAGGCCGGTGCCGTTGGCGACCAGGATCATCGGGCGGTCGTCCGCGGGCGCGTGGAAATTGCGGTTGGCGCGCACGCGCAGGGCGATCTCGTCGCCGGGCTGCGCGATGTGCGTGAGCCAGCCGCTGCCCAGGCCCAGCGCGCCGTCCGGGCCGCGCATCTGGCGCACCAGGAGCTGGATGCCGCCATCTTCGGGCAGCGAGGCGATGGAGTATTCGCGATGCGCCTGCAAGGCGCCGCCGCGTTCACGCCGGGGGCCGATCTCGGCGATGTCGCCCGCCTGCCACGGGCGCGAGCCTTCGGCGGGCGGCGTCAGCGTGAGCAGATGGCAGGGGCCGCCCTGGCTGCCGGGATTCAGCAGGGTCCTGTCCGCCAGCCGCCAGGATTCGTAGACCGGCGCCTCCCAGTCGGGCAGGTCGCTGCGGCCGGCCAACAGGCCCAGGTGGTGCTGCCAATGGCGCAGCGCGGCCGGGTCGCCGTTGTCGACCTCGACCAGATCGAAAAGCGGCGCCGCGCCTTGCGCGTGCAGCCAGTGGTCCAGATGACGGCCGAAACCGCAGAAGTGCGCATATTCGCTGTCGCCCAGCGCCAGCACCGCATACTGCGCGCCCGCCAGCATGGCGCCGGCGGGGATCTGCTGCATCTGCCCGGCAAAGGCCGCCGCCGCATCCGGCGGATCGCCTTCGCCGTAGGTGCTGACGACGAACAGCATGCGCCGGTAGTCGGCGAGGCGCGCGGCGTCGATCTGGTCCAGCGCGGCGACGCGCACCGTCAGGCCGCCGGCCCGCAGGGATTGCGCGGTCTGCGCGGCCAGGGCTTCGGCGTAGCCGGTCTGGCTGGCGTAGGCCACCAGCAGCGCGTCTGCGGGGGCGGGCGCGTCCAAGGCCTGCTGCGCGCGTGCATGCTGCGCCTGCTGCAGCCGCGCACGGCGCCAGGCCCACAGGCACAGCAGCGCCCAGGTCAGCACCACGCACGCCGCCGCGATCAATCGGGGTTGGGACATAAGGGGTCAGCGCGCGAGCGCCAGGGTTTCGAACGGCGGCGTGGCGACCACGCGCCAGGCGTCGCGCTCGCGCACGATGAACAGCGCCGCGAGCGCGTGGCGGCGGGCATAGGCCAGCCCCTCGGTCTCGCCCAGCACCGTCAGCGCGGTGGCCAGCGCGTCGGCCTGCATGCAGACCGGATGCAGCACCGTGACCGACGCCAGGGCATTGCGCACGGGGTGGCCGGTGCGCGGATCGATCGTGTGGGCGTAGCGGGCATCGCCATCGCCGGCATGGCGCCGGTAGTCGCCCGACGTGGCGATGCTGCAGTCGGCCAGCGGCAGGGCCAGGGCGTGGGCGTCGCTGGCGTCGGGAACCTCGATGGCCACGCGCCAGGGCTGCCCGTCCGGGCGCCTGCCGCGGGCGCGCAGTTCGCCGCCCACTTCGACGAGGTAGTCCGTGATGCCCAGCGCATCGAGGGCCATCGCGGCGCGGTCCACGCCGTAGCCCTTGGCGATGGAGGACAGGTCCAGATAAGTGCCGCCGGCCTGGTAGGCGGCCTGGCGGTCTTCGTCCAGCCGCACGCGCCGCCAGCCGCAGCGGTCGCGGGCGGCCTGGATGGCGGCGGCGGAGGGCGGTTCATGCGCGCGCTGGTGCGGCCCGAAGCCCCAGGCGTTGACCAGCGGACCCACCGTGGGATCGTAGGCGCCGCCGCAGTCCTCGGCCAGCCGCAGCGCGTGGCGCAGCACATGGAAGAAACCTTCCGGAAGCGCCTGCCAGCCGGGCCCGGCGCGGTTGTAGCGCGTGATGTCCGAGTCCGATTCCCAGGTGCTCATCTGCGTGACCACCTCGTCGACCGCGGCCTGGATGGCCAGCCGCGCCGTCGTTTCGGCGACGCCGGCCGGCAAGGCCATGCGCGCGGACCAGGTCGTGCCCATGGTCGCGCCGGCCAGCGCGGCGGCCTGCGCGGCCGGGCGCGCGGGCATGGCGCCATAGGCGACGCGCACGGCCGGGGCGGCCGCGCCGCGCGGGGCGTAGGAAGGGGATGTGGCCACGCGTGCGCCTGCGGTTCAGGGTTGCAGCACTTCCACGGTGCCGGCGTACGACAGGCGGCGCTTCTTGGCCTGCGGCACGCTGACCTTGGCGTCTTCCATGCCGGCTTCGATCCAGTACAGGCCGGGCTGCGGCCACTTCACCGAGAACTTGCCGTCTTTGTCGGTCTTGAGCGCGATCTCGCCGACCTTGTCGCGATAGCGGCTGCCGCCGGGCACGACGTTCACCTCCAGGTCCGCGGCGGGCTTGCCGTCCAGCAGCATCTGGAACGTGGCGGCTTCGTCGGTGAAGAGGTCGTTCGGGTGCGTCACGGGCGCCAGTTCCAGGCCGCGGCCCACCGGCTTGACGGCCGACGGCTTGCCGGCGGTCACGAAGGTCTCGACGCGGCCCAGGCTCTGCGAGATTTCCAGTTCGTCCGCCTTGGCGGGCACGGCCTGCGCCAGACCTTCGGCCTTGCCGAAGTAGCGCTTGTTCTTGCCGTCTTCCTTCCAGCGGGCGAAGACGCCGTCGTTGACCACGGCCACGCGGTAGGTGCCGCTCTGCTTGAGCTGCAGGTCGAACGTGCTGCGCAGCTTGCCGCGGTTGACGTTTTCGGCCTCGGCGGCGGAGCCGTCCGGCGCGGTCACGGTCAGGCCGTCCAGGCGCAGCGGGGCGTGGTTGAAGTAGAACTTGTCGTTGCCGACGGCGGCATCCACGGTGATCCAGCTATCGGCGCCCGACAGCACCGTCGAGGACGGCACCATCCAGACGTCATGCGCATGGGCGGCAAAGGGCAGGCTCAGCGCGAGGGCGGCGGCCAGTTTGGCGGCGGATTTCATCGTTGCGTTCCTAGAGAACTGAAGGACTGAAAGGCTGAAGGACGTGATCAGGGTTTGAGGTCGAGCGCGACCGCGCCCAGTTCGTGTTCGCCGCGCGCCGTCAATTGCTCGGCCTTTTGCGGCGGCCACTGGAAGGGGATGCGCAGCAGCTCGCGGCCGCCGACTTCGCGCGCCGCTTCCACCACCAGGGCGTACTGCCCGGGCTTGAGCTGCGACAGCGGCTTGCTGGCCGCGTCAAAGGACAGCGCGTGCTTGCCCACGGGCTTGGTCGCGCCGCTGACGCCGTCCACCGGGAATTGCTGGTTGCGTCCGCTGCGGCGCCACCACTGGCGCATGTCCTTGAGCCATTCGGTGCCTTCGTTGTTCTTCTTGGCCACGTCATACCAGACGGCCAGGTCGGTGGCGACGCTCTGGTCGGGGTTCTCGATCCAGATCGCCACGTAGGGGCGGTGGTACTCGGCCACGTCCAGGCGCGGCACCTCGATGGACAGGCCGATGTCGGCCGCATGGGCCGTACGGGCGATCAGGCCGGCCAAGAGGGCCGGCAACAGCAGCTTGCGCATGGAAATCTCCAGGGCGTATCGATGGAATCAATGGATGAACAGCAGGGCCAGCACCAGCGGAATCACCAGGCCCAGCCCCACCATGGGCCAGGTCGCGCTGCGGTTGCCGGCGTGCATCTTGAGCAGCACCAGTCCGGTCAGCGAAAACACCAGACAGGCGACGGCGAACACGTCCAGGAACCAGCGCCAGGCCAGGCCCGTGTTGCGGCCCTTGTGCAGGTCGTTCAGGTAGGAAATCCAGCCGCGGTCGGTGCGTTCGTATTCCACGTCGCCGCTGGCGCGGTCGATGGACAGCCAGGCGTCGCCGCCCGCGCGGGGCAGGGAAAGGTAGACCTCGTCGGGCGACCACTCGGCGGATCTTCCAGCGGTGGAAGCGTCCAGCGCCTCGTCCAGCCACTCGGCCACGGGCGCGGGCAGCGGCGCCTGTTTTTGCGCGGGCGCCGCGGCAAGCTGGTTCAGGATGGCGTCAGGCAGACGGGCCTGGCGGCTGGTCACCGCCGCCTTCGATTCGATGAGCGAGGCATTGTTCAGGGTGAGCCCCGTCACGGCGAACAGCAGCATCCCCAACAGACAGAGCGCAGAGCTGATCCAGTGCCACTGATGCAGTGTCTTGAGCCAGTAGGCGCGGCGGCGAGGAACGGATTGGGTGTCCATGGGAAATCGGTCTGGAAGCGGCGGATTCTAGCATTTAATGAGAATTACTCTTAAAAAAGCCGGGCCGCCGCGCGCGCGGAAATTTCAATCGATTTCGGCTGTGAACGACGGCCTGGCGCGGCGGCGCGCCGCATGCGGCGTGCGCCCGCATCCTTTCCGGGGCTAAGATAAGCCACCCTTTGCAAACACCGGAGGTCGTCATGCTGCAACAGCAAGTGGTGGATCAGATCGGTCGTCATTGGGGATGGGTGGCGCTTCGCGGCGTCGTCGCCATCCTGTTCGGTTTCATGGCCATGTTCATGCCGGCCATCACCTTGTCGGCGCTGGTGCTGGTGTGGGGCGCGTTTGCGCTGGTGGATGGCGTGCTGGCGCTGATCGCGGGGTTTCGCATCCGCGACAACGGCAAGCCGCTTTGGGCGCTGATCGTCGTGGGCCTGCTGGGCGTGGCGGCGGGCATCGTCACCTTCCTGTGGCCCGGGCTCACCGCGCTGATCCTGCTCTACATCATCGCCGTCTGGGCCGTGGTGGCGGGTGTGTTCCAGATCATCGCCGCCGTGCGCTTTCGCAAGGCCATCCGCAACGAATGGCTGCTTGGCCTGGCGGGGCTGGTGTCGGTCGCCTTCGGCGCCATGCTCATCATGCAGCCCGGCGCCGGGGCGCTGGCGCTGGTGTGGGTGATTGGCATCTACGCCGTTTTTTTCGGCATACTCCTGCTGGTCTTTTCCCTGCGTCTCAAACAACACGGCGCCACCTGATGTCCATGTCTGCCTATCAAACGCTGGTACCCCTGAATTTCCTGGCCGTGGGCCTGGGCGCGATGCTGGGCGCCTGGTCCCGCTGGCTGCTCGGCCTTTGGCTCAACGTCGGCTCCTGGCCCTGGGGCACGCTGGCGGTGAATCTGGTGGGTGGCTATCTGATCGGGGTGGCGCTGGCCCTGGTGGCCGGTCATCCCGAATGGCCCGCCTGGGTGCGGCTGGGGGCGATCACGGGGTTCATGGGCGGACTGACCACGTTCTCCACCTTCTCGGCGGAAACCGTGGCGATGCTGGAACGCGGCGCCTATGCCAGCGCGGTGGGGTATGCCGGCTTCAGCCTGGCCGGCTCGCTGGCGCTGACGGCGGCGGGCCTGGCCACCGTCAGTCTGCTGCGCTAGGCGCCGCTGCTCACTTCTCGTCCTCGGGCGCCGGGGACGCCGCGGGCAGCCAGGTGGGCTGGCCGGGCATGTCGTGCGCCTGCATGTCCATGCGGTATTCGTAGCGGTCGGGGCGGTAGCGGGCGTGCAGCCATTCGACCGGCCGCCCGGATTCGTCGCGCACCACGCGATGCAGACTGAGCAGGGCCGATCCCACCGGCACGTCCAGCAGCTCGGCCACGCCGGGCTCGGCCAGCACGGCCGACATCGATTGCTCGGCGCGCGCCACGCGCACGCCTAGATCGCGAAAGATGGCCAGCAGCGGCTTGGAACCGAGATCCTCGCGGCGGATGCGCCGCCCGATGTCGTCCGGCACGAACGTGATCAGGCAGGAAAACGGCTGCCCTTCGTGGCTGCGCACACGCACGGCGCGCTGCACGGGGGCGCCCACCGCCAGCTCCAGCCGCGCCGCCACCTGGGGGGTGGCGGGCGTGGTCTCCAGTTCCAGCAGCCGCACCTGGGTGTGCATCCCCATGCGGGCCAGATGCGCCATGAGGGCGTCGATTCCCGCGCCATGCTGCGCGGCGGGAAACTGCGCGGGCTTGGCGGCGAACGTGCCGCGCCCCTGGCGGCGCTCGATCAGCCCGTCGGCCGCCAGGGCATCCAGCGAGCGTCTGATCGTCAGGCGCGACACGCCGTATTCGGCCGCCAGCGCGTTCTCGCCCGGCATGGCCCTGTCCGGGGCGAACCCGCCGGCCTCCAGCCGTTGCTTGAGCAGCAGATAGACCTTGTGATAAAGCGGCAATGGGCTGTCGGACACGGCTTGGGGGCTCCTGGAAGCAAGGTCAGTCGGCGGTCGCGCCGGTGAATTTGACGATCTCGGCATAGCGTTCGATGTCCTGCCGCACGAAAGCGCCCAGTTCTTCCGGACTGCTGCTCACCGCGCTGGCGGCCTCGCGTTCGAGAAGCTGGCGAAATGCCGGGGTGTCGACCGCCTTGCGCGCCGCGGCATTGAGCGCCGCCAGTTTATCGGCCGGCAGCTTGGCCGGCCCGAAGAGCGCGAACCACGCATTCGATTCAAAGCCCTTGATCGTCTCGCCGATGGGCGGCACGCCGGGGAACTGGGGCAGCGCCTGCGGGCTGGTCACGCCCAGCGCCCGCAGCGCGCCGCTCTTGATGTGCGGCAGGGCATTGAGCGAACTGGCGAACATCATGTCCACCTGGCCGCCCAGCAGGTCGGTGATGGCGGGCGCCGTGCCCTTGTACGGCACGTTCAGGATATCCAGGCCCGCCATCATCTTCATGCGCTCGCCGGCCATGTGCAGCGAGGACCCGATGGCGCCCAGCGCCATGGTGTGCTTGCCCGGGCTGGCCTTCACCAGCGACACGAACTCCGGCATGGTGCGGGCCGGGAAGTCCTTGCGCACGACCAGGACGCTGGGCACGTTGGCCAGCATGCTGATGGGCGTGAAATCCGCCACGGGATCGAACGGCAGGTTGCGGTATAGCGTGGCGTTGATGGAAAAGCTGGTGAAGGTGACCAGCAGCGTGTTGCCGTCGGGATTGCTCTTGGCGACGTAGTCGGCGGCAATGTTGCCGCCCGCGCCGGGCTTGTTTTCCACCACCACTGGCCGCTTCAAGTCCACCGCCATGTGCTGGGCGATGCTGCGGGCCACGGTGTCGGTGGTGCCGCCCGGGGGCGCGCCCACGACCAGCCTGATGGCGTCGCCCTGTGCGAGGGCGGGGGTAAGGGGCATGGCCAGCGCAGCCAGCAGCGCGCAGCCCGCGGCGATCCGAAGTCGTCCCGACATGGTTGTCTCCTGATATGTTGTATTGAGGACAATACAAGTATAGGGAAGCCGGGGAAAAGGCGATACGCCGGCGGCGCAACTTACCGGGCCGCCGCGGCGTACTGCGCCATGGCGATGTCGCGGAACGCCTGGATCAGGGCCAGCCGCGGCGATCCCCGGGACCAGATCAGGCCGAAGCGGCGCGGCTCGCAATGCACGGGCAGCGGCAACGCCAGCAGGCCCAGCCGTTCAATCGCACCGGTGGTCGACCTGGGCAGGATTGCCACGCCCAGGTCGCGGCTCACCATCACGGCAATGGATTCGATCGCGTTCAGTTCAAAGCGGTCGTGCGGCGTGATGCCGACGCGCCGCAGATAGTCCTCGACGTGGCGTCCGCTCCAGTCGCTGCGCCGATAGCGGATGAAGGGCTCGCCGGTCAGCAGGCTGTGCGCGTCGCGGCCGGCATGGCGCGGCGCCGCCGCCAGCACGTAGGTTTCCTCGCGCAGCAACTGCCAGCCCAGGCTCTTGGACAGGGGGTAGGGGGCTTCAAGCGCGATGGCCGCATCCAGTTCGCCGCTTTCGATGGCCGGATAGAAGCGCGCCGAATGCCCGGGCTGGATTTCCACGCTGATCAGCGGATGCCGCCGCACCAGGTGTTCCAGGATGGCGGGCACCATGGAGTTGAGCGCCGTGCTGCCCGCGCCCAGCCGCAGTTCTCCCATCATTTCGTCGGATCGGGCCAGATGCCGGATCTTTTCGATCCTCTCCAGGACCTCGCGCATGGGGCCGATCAGTTCGGTTGCCTTGGCGGTCAGGTGCACCGTGCGCCCGGCCCGCGCGACCAGGGACACGCCCAGTTCCTGCTCCAGCTTGCGCACCTGCTGGGCCACCGCGCCGTGCGTGAGGCCCAGCCGGCGGGCAGCCTGCGCCATGGAGCCGTATTGGGCGACCGCGGCCAGCGTGTTCAGAAAGTCTGTGTTCATGATGATAGAGATTCTATCTTCTTATCGTATGGCGGCTTTCCCCTGGGACGCCTGCTCCGAGACACAATGCGCCCAGGAGACATCAATGAGAAGCAAGCTTTTTGTTCCGGCATCGCGCCCGGAACTGTTCGATAAAGCCATGGCCAGCGAGGCCGATGCGTTGTCCTTCGATCTGGAGGACGCCGTCGCGCCGGCGCGCAAGCAAGCGGCGCGCGAGGCGCTGGCCGCCTGGCTCGCCTCGCCCGCCTTCGAGGCCGGGCAGGCACGACATGCCAAGAAAATTATCGTCCGCGTGAACGCCGACGACTCGCCCCACTTTGCCGGCGATCTGCAGGCCCTGGGCGGACTGCCCATCGACATGATCAATCTGCCCAAGGTCGAGCACGCCGCCGCGCTGCAGGCGTCGGTGGATCAGGCCATCGCGGCGGGCTTTGCGGGTGAATTCCTGGTCACGGTCGAAACGCCGCGCGCGCTCGTCCGGGCGGCCGAGCTGGCCGAGGCGCATCCGCGGGTGGCCGGCCTGCAATTGGGGCTGGCCGACCTGTTCGAGCCGCTCGGCGTCGACCGCTACCAGCCCGAGACGCTGCGGGCGGTGATGCTGTCGCTGCGCCTGGGCGCGGGTTGCGCCGGCAAGTACGCGATGGACGCCGCCTATGCCCGCGTGGGCGATGCCGAAGGCTTTCGCGCCGAGGCGCGGCTGGCGCGCTCGCTCGGCTTTCTGGGCAAATCCTGCGTGCATCCCAGCCAGATCGCCATTGCCAACGAGGTGTTCGGCTTTGACGCCGACGAGGTGGAGCAGGCGCGGCGCATCGTGGCCGCCAGCCGCCGGCACGAGGGCGTGGGCGCCTTTCTGCTGGACGGAAAGATGATCGATGCCCCCTTCGTGCGCCGCGCCGAGGACGTGCTGCGCGCGGTCGGCGCGGCAGCCTGAAACGCGCGGGCTCTGGCGCCGCCTTGCGCGTCAACGGCGCGCCGCAACGTCACGCCTCAACGTCCCGCCCCAATCAAGTTCAAGTGAATGCCATGATGGAACACGACACCCCACCGCATCTGCCGCTCGCCGGCATCAAAGTTCTGGACCTGAGCGCCTACATCGCAGGGCCGTACGGCTGCGCGCTGCTGGGCGACATGGGCGCGGAAGTGATCAAGGTGGAGCCGCCCGAAGGCGACAACCTGCGCAAGTATCCCTCCACGCTGGCGGCTGAAAGCCGCGCCTTCCTGGGCATCAACCGCAACAAGCAGGGTATCTGCCTGAACCTGAAAGACGCGGCCGGGTACGAGGTGCTCGTGCGCCTGGCGCGCGAGGCCGACGTGCTGGTCCACAATTTCAGGCCCGGCGTGCCGGAGCGGCTGAAGATCGACTTTGCCACGCTCTCGGCCATCAATCCGCGCCTGGTCTACTGCGCCATGACGGGCTATGGGGCGGCGGGGCCGATGGCGCGCCACGCCGGCTACGACCAGGTGCTGCAATCCATGACCGGCATGTGCGCCGCGCAGGCCAAGGCCGATGGACCGCCCGAAGTGCTGTACGGGTCGGTCGTCGACTACTACGGCGCCTCGCTGATCTCCAATAGCGTGTCGGCCGCGCTGTACCGGCGCGAGAAGACCGGACGGGGCCAGGCCATCGAGGTGTCGCTGCTGGGCAGCGCCCTTGCGATGCAGTCGGCGCGGCTGGTGTGGGCCGACGGCGAGCCGCGCCACATCGAGCGGGACATGCGCTCGGGCGGCATCACCGGCATTCATCCGACCCGCGAGGGGCACCTGTACCTGTCCGCGAATACGCCGCACTTCTGGCGCGCCCTGTGCGGCCATCTGGATCTGCCCGAACTGGCCGACCATCCCGATTACGACACCGTGAAAAAACGCGCGGCCCAGGCGGCGGTGCTGGTGCCGATGGTGCGGCAGGCGCTGGCGCGCGCGTCGGCGCGCGAGTGGGCGGAGCGTTTCGGACAGAGCGTGCCGTGCGCGGAAGTGATGCGCGTCGAAGACATGTTCGACCATCCGCAGGTGCTGGCGATGGGACATCTGCGTCCTTACCGCAGCACGCAGGCCGGCGGGTATCTGGGGCTGGCGCAGTGGGCCCGGTTCGACGCGGGCGACTGCGAGCCGTCATCCGGCGGCGGGCAGGACGTGGCGGCCGCGCCTGGCCGGGGCGCGCCGGCCCTGGGCGAACATAGTCGAGAAATACTGTCCACGCTGGGATACACCGCGGATGAAATCGCGCAACTGCTGCAATCGGCCGTGGTGCAATAGCCCGCAACAATAAGTAAAGCAATCGTCCGAGCCGGACGAGGAGACAAGAACCATGCGTCAAGCGCAACGATACGTTCAGCGGCCAGAGGGCTCGAACTGGGGAGATTTCGGGCACGACGACCAGCTCGGCACGCTCAATTACCTGGACCGCCAGGCGCGCCTGGCGGCCGTGGCCGAGATCCGGGAGGGCATTTCGTTTTCCCTGAGCCTGCCGCTGACGGTGCCGCGCGCGCCCGTGCTCAACCCGCGCCGCAAGGGCCCGGTCATCCAGCCTGCCCAGAAGAATGGCGTCCCGGTTTACCGCTATTGCCTCGGGCGCGACGTACCCGGCGCCACCGACGTGGTGAGCGACGACGCCGTCACGCTGTCGCCGCAGTATTCGACCCAATGGGACGCGCTGGGCCACGTCGGCGCGATGGTCGACGTGCTGGGCGCCGGGCAGGCGCAACCGACGGGCTACAACGGCTTCACGGTCAGCGAGGCGCAGGCGGAAAACTTCGCCGGCACGCGCGACCTGTCGATTGAACCGATGGCGCGCCACGGCATCCAGGGTCGCGGCGTCATGGTGGACCTGCGGGCCCGCTACGGCGACGCGCAGCGCAAGGTCTCCTACCGCGACCTGATGGACACGATGCAAGCCGACGGCGTGCAGGTCCGGCCCGGCGATGTGCTGTGCCTGCACACGGGGCTGGCCGATCTGGCGCTGACGCTGGGCGACGACGAGCAGGAGTTGCTCAAGACCCGCTGCTGCGTGCTGGACGGCGCCGACCCCGAACTGCTCGCGTGGATCACGCGCAGCCGCATCGCGGCCATCGCGGCCGACAACCATGCGGTCGAATTGCGCAATCACCACCTGCAGGGCGCCAGCGGGCCGTTGCTGCCCCTGCACGAACACTGCCTGTTCAAGCTGGGGCTGCCGCTGGGCGAGCTCTGGCATCTGACCCCGCTGGCGCAATGGCTGCGCCAGCACCACCGACACGCTTTTTTCCTGACCGCGGCGCCAATGTACGTGCCGGGGCTGGTGGGCGCGCCGGTCAACCCCATCGCGACCGTCTGAATCCTGCGGACGGATCGCGTCACGATCCCTGATCGACCTGAACATCCCCACAGGGGAGACGAGAGGAGCACACATGAAGAAAACCCGTCACGCGGCCGTTGCCGCACTGCGTCCGCTGGCCGCCGCCATTGCCCTGGTCGGCGCGTTTGGCGCGGCCCATGCGGCCGGCTATCCCGACCAGCCCATCACCTTGGTGGTGCCCTATTCGGCGGGCGGCGGCGCCGACAACGCCGCCCGCATCATTGCGCAGGGCATGGGCGAAGTCGCCGGCCAGAGCGTCGTGATCGAGAACAAGGGCGGGGCCAGCGGCGCCATCGGCGCGGCCTATGTGGCGCGCGCCAAGCCGGATGGCTACACGGTGCTCTACGACGCCTCGGCCTTCTCGATCAACCCCGCGCTGCGCAAACTGCCGTACGACGCGAACAAGGACTTCATCCCGGTATCGCAGGCCGTCAGCGTGCCCAACATCCTGGTGGCTGCGCCGGGTTCGCCGTTCAACAACCTGCCTGACTTCATCAAGGCCGCGCGCGCCAACCCGGGCAAGTACACCTACGCGTCGTACGGTCCGGGCAGCCTGGCGCAGATGGCGGGCGAACTGCTCAAGAAGGATGCCGGCGTGGACATCGTGCACGTGCCCTACAAGGGCGGCGCGCCCGCCATCGTCGACGTGATGGGCGGCCAGGTCGACGTCTACTTCGCCAACGCGGCCTCCAGCCTGAACTATGTCAGCGGCGGCAAGCTGAAGGCGCTTGCCGTCTCGTCGGGCAAGCGCATGCCGGAACTGCCCAACGTCGCGACGGTGGGCGAGGGCGGCATCAAGAATTTCGACGTGGTTGAATGGAACGGCTTCTTCCTGCCGGCTGGCACCAGCCCGGAGGTGGTGGCCAAACTGCAGGACCTGGTGCAGAAGGCGCTTGCGCGTCCGGACACCCGCGAGAAGCTCTCCAAGCTGGGGCTGACGCCCGTCGGCAGCAGCGCGGCGGATTTCGCAAAGTTCGTGTCCTCTGAACAGCAGCGCTGGGCGGAAGTCGTGAAAACCAATAGCATCACGGTGAACTGATCTTCGGGCGGGCAGCGGGGGCGGGCTTGGCGGCCCGCCTTCGCGCCCGCCTGGCCCCGTCGAAAGGAGATGCCTCGGATGAGCCGCAAAGACGATTTTGAGCGTGGCCTGGCCAACCGCCGCGCCGTGCTGGGCGATGAATGGGTCCAGCGTTCGCTGGACCGCGCAACCGTGTTTACCGCCGACTACCAGAACATGATCACGCGCTACGCGTGGCACGACATCTGGAGCCGCCCGGGCTTGCCCCACAAGGCAAGGCGGATGATGGTGCTGGCGGTGACCCTGTCGCTGGGCCGCTGGGAAGAGTTCGAGTTGCACGTGCGCGCCGCGCTCACGGCGCCGGACGAATCGCGCCTGACTCCCGACGAACTCAAGGAAGTGCTGCTGCAGAACGCCATCTACGCAGGCGTGCCGGCGGCCAACACCGCCTTCAATCTGGCCCAGGCCATTTTGCGCGAGGTGGCGGCGCAGATCGGCTACGAGCTGGCTCCCGCGGATCCGCGCCAGGCCGATCTGTTCGCCGGACAGGACTGATCCTGTCTGGCGTGCGCCGCCTCAGTCCGCCCGCGGATTGAGCACGCGCGCGGCCTGCAGGCCGCTGCGCACCGCGCCTTCCAGCACACCGGGATAGCCGGTGTCGGTCCAGTCGCCGGCCAGCGCCAGCGTGGGCCACGGCGTGGTATTCAACGGCCGAGTCAGGCCGGGCACGGCCGCGAAGGTCGCGCGCTTTTCGATGAAAAGTTCCGCTGCCGCGACCTCCGGCATCGGCGGCAGCCGCAGCGGGTGGGCAGCGGCCTGCTCGGCCACCTGGTCGATCAGGGCTTCGATCACCTGGCGCCGGTTGCGCTCGCCCATCCCCACGGCGGCGCTGGCCACCACGGCCAGTTCCCCGGCCTTGGCGTTGCCGGCCAGCTGGGCGCGGTCGAACAGCCATTGGCCCGCATGACCGCGGGCCGCATCTTCGCGCAGCATCATCATGGGCTCGGGCAGGCGCCAGGGATCGGCCAGACGCACGTTCAGCGTGGCGATGGGCAGGTAGTCAAAGGCCTTGAGCGCATCAAGCAGGCCCGTGGCGCCAGCCTCGCGCAGCGGGGCGTCCAGCAGGCGCGCCGCGAAGGCGGGCGGCACGGCCAGCACGGCGGCGTCAAAGCGTTCCTGGTTGATGTCGATGCCATGGACCGAGGGATGGAGCTGGCGCACCGTGCTGCCGTAGCGCATGGTGACCTGCCGCGCGGCCGCGTCCGGCCACAGCGCCGACAGGTCCGTGCAGGGCAGCAGCAGGTCGCTGTCCTCGCGCGCGCCGGCCAGGCTGTCGCGCAGCACACGGGCGAACAGCACGGCGCTGGCCGTGGCGATCGGCGTGTTCAGCGCGGCCAGGCACAGCGGCTCCCAGACCTGGCGGATCAGCACGTCGGACTGCGCGTGATAGTGCAGCAGCTGCAGCACGGTCCAGTCGCGCGGCGGCATCCATGACATGGTCTTCAGGCCGCGCATCAGGCGCAGCATGGCCAGCCGGTCGGCCCAGGACAGGCCGCGCGCGCGCAGCACGGCCATGGCCATGTGCAGCGGCGCCGGCAGGCGCGGGGCGGACAGGTGGAAGCGGCCGTCCAGGCTGGCGAGCCGCAAGGAGCGCCGCATCAGCAGCGCGTCCGGATTGCGGCCCACGCGGCGCATCAGCGCCAGGGTTTCCTTGTAGGCGCCCGACAGCAGGTGCTGGCCGTTGTCCAGCGGCGCGTCGAAGTCGCCATGAAAGACGCGGCGCGCGCGCCCGCCGGGGGTGTGGCCGGCCTCGAACACCGTGACCTTGGCGCCGGCTTCGCGCAAGGCGACGCTGGCGGCCAGGCCGGCCCAGCCCGCGCCGATGACCGCGGCCTTCACCGCGCCAACCGGCGGACCAGTCCGCGTCCGCCGCCCACCCAGGTTTTCCAGGCAAGCCAGAGTTTGCGCAGGGGCGTGAGCGAAATGCGTTGGTGCAGCACCTGCCAGTTGTCGCGTTCGATCTCGTCGAGCAGCGCATGGTAGATGGCGGCCATCATGAGTCCGGGGCGCTGGGCGCGGCGGTCGGCCTCGGGCAGGTTGTTCATCGCCTCGCGGTACAGCTCGCGCGCGCGGTCGGCCTGGAATTTCATCAGCGCGCTGAAACGGTCGGAATACTCGCCGTTCAGGATGTCCGATGCCTTGACCTGGAACTGCTGCATGTCGTTGACCGGGATGTAGATGCGGCCCCGGCGCGCGTCGTCGCCCACATCGCGGATGATGTTGGTCATCTGGAACGCCAGGCCCAGTTTCTCGGCGTACACCAGCGTCTTGGGATCGGAATAACCGAACACGCCGGCGGACAGCTCGCCGACCACGCCGGCCGCATGCCAGCAATACTTGCGCAGGCCCGGCCAGTCCAGGTAGCGGGTCTGGTCCAGGTCCATTTCCATGCCGTCGATCACGGCCAGCAGGCGGTCGCGGGTGATCGAACAGCTTTCCAGGTGCGGTTGCAGCGCGCGCGTGACGGGATGGTCGGGCTTGCCGTCATACATCTGGTCGATCTGCGTGCGCCACCAGGCGAGCTTGATGCGCGCGAGGGACGGGTCGGTGCATTCGTCGACCACGTCGTCCACTTCGCGGCAGTATGCGTACAGGGCCGTGATGGCGCGCCGGCGATCGGGCGGCAGGAACAGGAAGGAATAGTAGAAGCTGGAGCCGCTTTTGGCGGCTTTCTCCTGGCAATACTCGTCAGGGGTCATTAGGCACGGCCTGTTACTTGATGGAGCGCCACAACATGATGGCCCAGTCTTTGGCGCCCAATTCGGGGCGATTCATGAAAACATCGTAGCCGCTCGCCTCGATCCGCTCCAGGACGCGCAGCCCGCCTTGCACCACCATGCGCAGCTCCAGGCCGATGCGGCCCGGCAGGCGGCGCGCCAGCGGAGCGCCGAAGTGTAGCAGCGTGCGCGTGCGTTCGACCTCGAAGGCCATGAGCTCGCGCCAGGCAGGCGTAAGGCGGCACGCGGCCAGGTCTTCGTCCGAGACGCCGTAACGGCGCAGGTCTTCCTGGGGCAGGTACACCCGCTGCTTGTGCCAGTCCACCCGCACGTCCTGCCAGAAGTTGACCTGCTGCAGCCCGGTGCAGATGGCGTCGGATTCGGCAATGTTCTGCGGGGTGCTGGCTTCGTAAAGGTGGAGCATCAGCCTGCCGACAGGGTTGGCCGACCGCGTGCAGTAGTCCGCCAGGGCGGTGTAGTCCTCGTAGCGCTTGACGGTAATGTCCTGCTCGAAGGCGGACAGCAGGTCGTAGAAGGGTGTGATGGGAAGCTGGTGCCGGGCGATGGTCCGGGCGAGCGGCGCGAAGATGTCGGCCAGCGGGGGCAGCCCCGGGGCGGGCGGCGTGCCGGGTTCGGCGCCGATGCGGTGCAGCTCGGTGCGAAACGCCGCCAGTTGGGCAAGGCGCTCCTCGTCGGTCGCGCTGCCTTCGTCGGCGATGTCGTCCGCGGCGCGGGCGAACCGGTAGATATCGGTCACGGCGCCGCGCAGCCTGCGCGGCAGCAGCAGCGAGGCGACGGGAAAATTCTCGTAGTGATCGATGGACATGGACAGAAGCCTGTTGACAGAACTAGGTCTGTGGATACGGCGCAAAGCGGCGGGTTCGCTTCATTTTAGAGTAAGCATCCCGGCTTGATCCGGCGCGATGCCGCCGACGGCGGCGATCAGTTAGACTTGGACGCCACAGGATCTCACATCATGCCGCGTCCAATTACCGCCACCGTTTCCGTTTCCGCCCTTGCGCACAATCTTGCCACCGTGCGCCGCCACCTGGACCAGACCGCCGCCGCGGCCGGCGGCCTGCCGCCGTCGATCTGGGCGGTCATCAAGGCCAACGCCTACGGCCACGGCATCGAACAGGCGGTTGCCGGCTTTTCCCACGCGCAGGGCCTCGCAATGCTGGACCTGGACGAGGCCGTGCGCTGCCGCGAGGCGGGCTGGGGCGGGCCGATCCTGCTGCTGGAAGGCTTCTTCGACCCGTCCGACCTGGACATCGTCGACCGCTACCACCTCAGCAGCACCGTCCATCATCGCGACCAGCTCGACATGCTGGCCCGCGCTCGGCTGTCGCGCCGGGTCGATATCATGCTGAAACTCAACAGCGGCATGAACCGGCTGGGGTTCAGCCCCGCCTCCTATCCCGCCGCCTACGAGCGCGCGGCGCTGCTGCAGCAGCAGGGCACGCTGGGCTCGGTGGGCAAGATGACCCACTTCGCCTGCGCGGACGGGCCACAGGGCGTGAACGAGCAACTGAGCGTCTTCAATTCGGTGACGCATAAGCTGCCGGGCGCGGTCAGCGTGTGCAATTCGGCCGCGGCCCTGCGCTTTGCCGACATCGCCGTTGGCTCCGAAAACCAGGCCCATTGGGTGCGGCCCGGCATCTGCCTGTATGGCGCATCGCCCTTTGCCGACGCCGAAGCCTCATCGTTCGGCTTGCGGCCCGCCATGTCGCTCAACTCGGAAATCATCGCCGTGCAGGAGATCAAGGCGGGCGATTCCGTCGGCTACGGCGCGCTCTTTCGCGCCGAACGCGCCATGCGCATCGGCATCGTCGCCTGCGGCTACGCCGACGGCTATCCGCGCCACGCCACCACCGGCACGCCGGTCGTGGTGGCCGGCATCCGGACCCAGTTGCTTGGCCGGGTGTCCATGGACATGCTGGTCGTCGACCTGGGCCCCGTGCCCGCCGCGGGCGTCGGCTCGCCCGTGTCGCTGTGGGGCGAAGACGGTCCCTCGGTCGACGAGGTCGCCAGCGCCGCCGGCACCATCGGCTATGAACTGCTCTGCGCCCTGGCGCCGCGCGTCCCGGTCACCCGGGACGCCTGAGCCCGGCCCCGTCGCCTGCGGCAAGCCGAGGCGTCCGGAGGGCAAGAATTGCTACGCAATTTACAAGACAGGGGACGCCGGATGGTGTCTACTTTGGAAACCGGGCGCTCAGGCGCCCGTTTTTGACCAAGAAAACAGACTGCGAGGTTTCATCCATGAAGGACAAATGCGTGCTCATTACGGGCGCCACCAAAGGCATAGGCTGGGCGCTTACTCAGCGGCTGTCCGACATGGGCTGTCACGTGGTGGGCATCGCGCGCAACACCACCGATGTCGATTTCCCCGGCTACCTGTACGCCTGTGACCTGGCGGACGCCGGCCGCACCGAAGAAGTCCTGCGCGAAATCCGCGAGAAATTCCCCGTCGATGCCGTCGTCAACAATGTGGGCATCGCCTCGCCCCAACCGCTCGGCGAGATCGACCTGGCCACCCTGTACAACGTGCTGGACCTGAACGTGCGCGTGGCCGTGCAGGTGACGCAGGCCTTCATCGAATCCATGAAAGTGCGCCGCGCCGGCCGGATCGTCAACGTCGTCAGCCGCGCCATCCACGGCGGCCTGGAGCGCACCGCCTATTCGGCCGCCAAGAGCGCGCTGGTGGGCTGCACCCGCACCTGGGCGCTGGAACTGGCCGAATACGGGGTCACCGCCAACGCGGTCGCGCCGGGTCCCATCGAAACCGAAATGTTCCGCGCCACCCGGCCCGCCGGCAGCGAAAACGAAAAGCGCGCGCTGGCCTCCGTGCCCATGAAGCGCCTGGGCACCCCGGCCGAAGTGGCCGCGGCCATCGCCTTCCTGCTGTCCGACGACGCCGGGTTCATTACCGGGCAGGTGCTGGGCGTGGATGGCGGCGGCAGCCTGGCCGGCCGGTCCTAGTCCGGATCGGCCGCGGCGGGACGGCATCGCCGTTCATCCTTCCGGCGCGGAGGCGTCCACGCCGGATTCGCGCTGCAAGGTCCGGGCCTCGCTGCGCAAGGCCTCCAGGAACCGCAGCAGCGCCGGGGTCGGTTCCACGTGCGCCCGCTGCACCACGCCCACGGCGGGCAGACTCCAATCCGGCTTGAACTTCAGCACCGCCAGCACCCCCAGTTCGGCGTAATGGTGGGCCACGGCGCGCGGCATGGCCGCAAGCATGTCTGCGCCGCGCAGCAACACCTCGTTGGCCAGCAGCGAGACCGATTCGGCGACTGGTGCCGGCAGGGCCAGGCCCTGTTGCGCGAAGTAGGCGTCGATGCGCTGGCGCAGTGGCGCATCGGGCGGCGGCAGGATCCAGTCCTGGCGCGCAAGCGCCGCCGCGGTGATGCGGGATGAACGCGCCAGCGGATGGCCCCGTCGCGCCACCACGCAGATCGGTTCCTCGTACAGCATTTCCGTGCTGAACACGGCCTGCGCCGCATTCAGCATCAGCCGCCCCAGCACGCAATCGAGTTCGCCGCGCGCAAGACCGTCCATCAATGCGTCGTGCGCGCCCTCGTGGAGCATGACCGTGACGCCCGGATGATGCATGCGCATGCGCTGGATCGCGCGCGGCACCAGCACAGGCAGCGCGACGGGTTGCACCCCGACGCGGATGCGCCCGCTGGCGCCGGCCGCCAGCGCGGCGATCTCATTGCGGGCGCCGGCCAGGTCGGCCAGCAGCACGTCCGTCTTTGCCGCCAGGGCCTGTCCAAACGCCGTGGGCGTGATGCCGCGCCGCGACCGCACGAAGAGCGCCACGCCGAACATGTCCTCCAGCTCGAGCAGCAGCTTGCTGGCCGCGGGCTGCGTCATGCCCAGGCGCGCCGCAGCCTTGTGAACGCTGCCCAGCGTGTGCAGCGCCTGGAGCAGATCCAGGTGACGCAGGCGCAGGCGTCCGCTGATGTGGCGCAGGTCGGGAATGCTGGAACTGGCAGGCATGGCGAAGGTGATTCCTTGCGGTTTTCACAGCATTCTAATAATTGATCAAATAGTATGCACTCCATTCCTATACTGGCCTGGTGCTCTTGCGAGCCAATGCATCTGACCAGAGAGGGGGTTGCCAATGAAGATCACCATGCTGGGTACTGGCGCGGCCTTGCCGGATCCTGACCGGGCCCAGTCCGCCATTCTGTTGACGCTGGACGACGACCGGCACTACCTGTTCGATTGCGGAGAGGGCGCCACCCGGCAGATGGTGCGCGCCAACGTCGACCCCGCGAAGGTGGGGTTCGTGTTCCTGACCCACCTGCACCACGACCACATCTGCGATTACCCGTACTTCGTGATTTCGAGCTGGATCCTCAACAAGGAGGGCTCGCCGCTGGTGCTGGGCCCCAAGGGCACGAAGCACTTCGTGGATCACCTGTTCGAGAACGGCGCCTATCACACCGATTTCCAGGCGCGCGCCGCCTATCCGGTCCGGCAGCGCAACCTGGAAGCCATGCGGCCCGAGGTGCGCGAAGTGAGCCCCGGCGTCGTCTTCGAGGACGACAAGGTTCGCATCTCCGTCGACTGGGTCGAACACATCCCGCGCGATGTCTGCGAGTGCTTCGGCGTGCGCGTCGAAGCCGAGGGCAAGGTCATCGCATTCAGCGGCGACACCGCGCCCTGTGAGGCGATGGTGCGCCTAGCGAAGGATGCCGACCTGCTCATCCACGAATGCACCTTCCCGGAATCGTTCATCGCGCATCGCGCCAAGACGGGCGTGGGCACCTACGCCCACACCAGTCCGACAGACCTGGGCAAGATCGCGCGCGAGGCCAATGTGAAGAGCCTGGTGGCGACGCACTTCGGCCATTTCGATTCCACCAGTCCGGTGCTCAAGCGCGCGGCGGCCAAGCACCTTCCCGTCGAGCTGATGGGACCGCACCTGATGGACGAGATCGTGGCCGACATCCGCAAACACTATCCGGGTCCGCTGCGTCTGGCCCATGATCTGATGCGTATCGACCTGTAGCATCCGCGACCACGTATGGCCGGCCGTCGGGCAACGCCGCCCGGCGGCCAGGGAGAACACGATGCCGTATCGAGCTTGTGCCGTATCCGTCCTGACCGCGCTGGCCCCGGCCCTGATGCCGCCGGCCGCCAGCGCCCAGTATCCCGAACATCCCATCCGCGTGGTGCTGCCCTATGCGCCGGGGGCCGCGGGCGACATCGCCTTGCGGCAGATCCAGCCGCTGCTGGAAAAGCGGCTCGGCCAGCCTGTCGTGGTGGACTACAAGACCGGCGCCGGCGGCAACATCGGCATGCAGGACGTGGCGCGTGCCAAGCCCGACGGCTATACGCTGGTGCTTGGCGCCGCCAACAACTTCGTCATCAACCAGTTCCTGTATCGCAAGCTGGGTTTCGATCCGCTGACGGACCTGGAGCCGGTGGGCAAGCTGGCGGATGTGCCCGCCTTCGTGTACGTCAGCGCCGACGTGCCGGCGGCGGACTGGACGCAGTTCCAGGCGTACGCGCGCGCGCAGGTCGGCAAGCTCAACTACGGTTCGCCTGGCATGGGCACGACGCCGCACCTGTCGGCCTACCGGCTATCGAAGGCGATGGGCGCGAATATGACTCACATTGCCTACCGGGGGGCGGCGCCAGCCGTGCAGGCGCTGCTGGCCAACGAAATCCAGCTCTATATCGGGGGCTACAGCATCGCGGCTGCGTACGTGCCGCAGGGCAAGGTGCGGGCGCTGGCCGTGGCGGCGCCCCAGCGGTTCGCCGCGCTAGCCGGCGTGCCGACCGCCAAAGAGGCCGGCTTGCCTGACGCGGTGCAGGGCAACTGGTGGGGGTTCGCCGCGCCGAAGGGCGCGCCGGCAGACCGCATCGCGCGCTTTGCCGAGGCGTTGCACGACGTGCTGGGCCTGCCCGAGGTGCAGCAGGCGTATCTTGCCAGCGGTTTCGTGCCCGGCCAGGACTCGCCGGCGATGTTCGGCGCGGCCTGGCGCGAGGAGGCGAAGCAATGGGAAGCGGTAGTGCACGAGTCGGGCGTGGTTCTGGACAATTAAGACCCGCCGTTCGCGAATTCCTGAGGGCGCAATAGAAAACGGCGCCCCAGGGGCGCCGCATCGCGGGTCACGGAGCGCAGCGCGGCTACGCCTGCGCGCCGCTCAGTACGGTCCCTTGCTTGCGGCGACCGCGCTCAGTTCCTTGAACTCGCCGGCCAGCGCTTCAGCCGCGCGCGCCAGCAGCACCGCGTCCACGCCCACCGCGACGAAGGTGGCGCCCAGCGCCAGATAGTGCTTCGCCTGGGCCATGCCGCCATGCAGGATGCCGGCCGCCTTGCCTGACCGCACGATGCGGCCGATGGCGTCATCGATGGTCTTCTCGACCACTGGGTGCTCCGGCTGGCCCAGATAGCCCATGCTGGCCGACAGGTCCGCCGGACCAATGAAAGCGCCATCCACGCCGTCGATCGCAAGAATCTCGTCCAGCGCCTCGATGCCGCTCGGGGTTTCGATCTGCACCAGCACGCACATCTGGTCGTTGGCGCGTTCCAGGTAATTCGGGATGCGGTTCCAGCGCGACGCGCGGGCCAGCGCGCTGCCCACGCCGCGTATGCCTTGCGGCGGATAGCGCACGGCCGCGACCGCGGCGGCTGCTTCCGCCGCCGATTGCACCATGGGGACCAGCAGCGTCTGGGCGCCGGTGTCCAGGATCTGCTTGATCTGCACCGGGTCGTTCCAGGCGGGCCGCACCACGGGCGCGACCGGGTAGGGCGCCACCGCCTGCAATTGGGCGAGGGTGGAATCCAGCGTGTTGGGCGCGTGTTCGCCGTCGATCAGCAGCCAGTCGAAGCCGGCGCCCGCAAGGATTTCCGAAGTGTAGGCGCTGGCCAGGCCGGCCCACAGGCCGATCTGGGGCTTGCCGTCGCGCAAGGCCTGCTTGAAGGTATTGGTCAGAAGGTCCATGGGGGGGCGGATCGCGTGGAGGGGGGAGGTGTATTGGAGGCCGCGCTTACGGCCGGCCGGCATCGCGCGGGAGGGGACCGTCGCGCTTGATGAGGTCGACCATGGCGTCCACATCGCGGTACAGGCGGTCCAGCAGTTCCTTGCCGATCTTCGCTTCGATTTCCTGGTACTTCGCGTCCACCATCGGACGCATGCGGTCGATGAGCTTGTGGCTCTTGGCGGTCAGGGAGATTTCCTGGCGGCGCTGGTCGGCGCTGGAGCGCGTGCGCTTGATCAGTCCTTGTTCTTCCATGCCCGCCAGCATGCGCGTGAGACTGGGGCTCAGGATCTGACAGGCGCGCGCGATCTGGTTGGGCTCCAGCGCGCCGACTTCGCTCAGCGTGCGCAGCACGCGCCATTGCTGTTCGGTGACGCCGGCGGCATTGAGCACGGGGCGGAAATGCGCCATCAGCGTCTCGCGCGCATAGAGCAGCAAATGGGGAAGATTGCGGTGGTGGAAGCTCGGACTCATGGCGGCTATGTTAGCAAGAAGCCGCCCGGAAAATGACCAAATCTTCGCGCCCCGGGCAGCCTGCGCGGGCGCGGCGGCGGGGCCGGGCCAGGGCGGACCCTCGCGATTGGCGGGCCCTCGGCAATGCCCGCCGCTCGGACCGTCAGCCCCTCGGCATGGCCGGCCCTGTTAAGCCGGGTTCTGCCGCGACAGTTCCTGCAGGTCGTCCGGCAAGGCGAAGTCGGGCGCGCCTTGCTGCAATTGGCGCAGCGCCTGTACCGCCTCTTCCTCGCGGTCGTCCACGATCAGGCCCCGGATCTGGGCCACGCGGGCTTCGATGTCCTGCTCCGTGAAGGCTACGACGGCCTGCATTTCGGCGGCAGGTGCTTGATCTGCCGCCTGGGCAGGTTCCGCCGCGGCGGTCTCGGGCGCGACGGCGGCGGCGGGCGCCATGGCGGGCTGTGCCTGCGCGGGCGCAGACGCGGAGACGGGCTCGGGCTGCAGCGCGATGACGCGGCGCAGCGGCGGCGCATCGTTGGCTGCGGACGGCGGCGGGGCGGTGTCGCCTTGCGCCTTCTCGGTCTCGTGGACGCCAACCAGCTGCATCTGGGATTCCGGTTCGTCCACGGCTTCGCGCATGTCCGTCCAGGCGAACAGGCCGGCGACCATCACGGCGCACACGGCCGCGCCCCAGCCGGGATGCCAGCTATGGCCGGGATGCCATCTGCGCCGCACGGCCGCATCCAGTTCAGGATTGGCGCCGGGGCCCGGCTTGCGATACAGGGCGCGCAGATCCCGTTCGTCGTCTTCGTCAAAAGGGGGGCGATAGGTGATGCTCATGCGCGTACTCCTCGCACATACGCCGGGTGGCACGGCGTATCCGCGTTTGACCTTTTGCGTGCGCCGCGCCGGTGTGCCGGCGTCTCGTCGTGCTGGGGTCGTGTTCCGGTTTGCGCGGCATATCGAAAGACCGCGGATGATGGCGCCGTGATTGCCCGCGCGGCGCGTCACCAGGACGCGCGTCGTGGCGCACGCCGTCCGGTGTGGAAGGCTGGGCAATCTGTCGCTGCTCCTGGCGATTATGCGCGATTTGAAACGGATCGGGCAGTAAATTTCTTGTCTTTGCATCATGTAACTGCGGCGCGTCCCTGTTTATGCAAGCAGATTGAAAGCTCCCGCCGCGATGTGTCCGAAACGCGCGCCATGGCCGGTGCCGCGGCGGGCGGGCGGCGTGGGTTGCCGGGTACACTTTCGCGCATGGCCAAAACCCGAACCGTATATGTGTGCGCCGACTGCGGCGGCACCACCCCGAAGTGGCAGGGCAAATGCCCGCATTGCAACGCCTGGAACACGCTGGAAGAAACCGTGGAGTCGTCCGCGCCGGCGGCTTCCGCGCACCGCTACGCGCCGCTGGCGTCATCCAGCCCGGTGCGCAGCCTGTCCGAAATCGAAGCCCGCGAAACCCCGCGCCAGCCCACGGGCCTGGATGAATTCGACCGCGTGCTGGGCGGCGGCCTGGTGGCGGGCGCCGTGGTGCTGATCGGCGGCGATCCCGGCATCGGCAAATCGACGTTGCTGCTGCAGGCCTTGGCCTCGCTGTCCGAAACCACCAACGTGCTGTACGTGACCGGCGAAGAATCGGCCGAACAGGTTGCGCTGCGCGCGCGCCGGCTTGGCCTGCAGACCGGCAACGTCAACCTGCTTGCGGAGATCCGGCTCGAAGCCATCCAGGCCGCGGTATCCGAACAGAAGCCCTCGGTCGCCGTCATCGACTCGATCCAGACCCTGTACAGCGGCGAGCTCACCGCCGCGCCCGGTTCGGTGTCGCAGGTGCGCGAATGCGCGGCGCAGCTCACGCGGCTTGCCAAGCAGACGGGCATCGCCATCGTCATGATCGGGCACGTCACCAAGGACGGCGCGCTGGCCGGCCCGCGCGTGCTTGAGCACATCGTGGACACGGTGCTGTATTTCGAAGGCGACACGCATTCGTCGTTCCGCCTGGTGCGCGCCTTCAAGAACCGCTTCGGCGCGGTCAATGAACTGGGCGTGTTCGCGATGACGGACCGCGGCCTGCGGGGCGTGGCCAATCCGTCCGCCTTGTTCCTGTCGCAGCATGAACAACAGGTGGCGGGGTCCTGCGTGATGGCCACGCAAGAGGGCACGCGCCCTTTGCTGGTCGAGATCCAGGCGCTGGTGGACAGCTCCCATGCGCCCAATCCGCGCCGTCTGACGGTGGGCCTGGAAGGCAACCGCCTTGCGATGCTGCTGGCGGTCCTGCACCGGCATGCGGGCGTTTCCACGTTCGATCAGGACGTCTTCGTCAATGCGGTGGGCGGCGTGCGCATCACGGAGCCCGCGGCCGATTTGCCGGTGCTGCTTGCCATCATGTCCTCGTTGCGCGACCGGCCCCTGCCGCGCGGACTGATCGCGTTCGGCGAAGTGGGCCTGGCGGGCGAGATCCGGCCCGCGCCCCGCGGGCAGGAGCGTCTGCGCGAGGCTGCCAAGCTGGGCTTCTCGATTGCGCTCATTCCCAAGGCCAATGCCCCGCGCCAGCCCATCGAAGGGCTGGAGATCTGGGCGGTGGACCGGTTGGACGCGGCACTGGACAAGCTGCGCTGAAGCGCGGCGCCGCTTGCTGGAGCAAACCTTGAGTCTGTTCGTTATCGCCGCATGCCTGGCCGCCGGCGGCCTGATTGGTTTCATGGGGGGCGTGCTGGGCATCGGAGGCGGGCTGATCGCCATTCCGGCGCTGGTCCTGCTGATGGGGATGTCTCAGCAGCTTGCGCAGGGCACCGCGCTCATCATGGTCCTGCCGACCATCATGATGGCGGTGCGCAAGTACAACCAGCAGACACGCATCGACAAGCGCGTCGCGCTGGCAGGCGCCGCCGGCGCCGTGGTGTTCACGTGGGTGGGCGCGCAACTGGCGCTGGGCATCGATTCGACGCTGCTGCGCCAGAGCTTCGCGGTGTTCCTCTTTTTCATCGCCCTGTTCTACGTCTGGCAGACGTGGCGCGCATCGCGCCCGGCCGCACGCCGCGCGCCGCCGGCCACGCATGCCGCGCCCGCCTTCACGCCGCGCCGCGCGAGCGTGCTGGGCATCCTGTGCGGCACGCTGGGCGGATTCTTCGGCGTGGGCGGCGCGGTGCTGGCCGTGCCCATCATCACGTCCGTCTTCCGCCTGCCCCAGACTGCCGCGCAGGCGCTCGCGCTCAGCATGGTGATCCCGGGCTCCACCATCGCGCTCATCACGTATACCTGGGCGGGGCAGGCCAACTGGATGATCGGCGCGCCGCTCGCCATCGGCAGCCTCATCTTCGTGCCCATCGGCGTGCGGCTTGCGTACCGGCTTCCTGAACGCAAGCTGAGAGCCTGCTTCGCGCTCATGCTGTTCGCAACGGTTGCGCTGCTCGCGTTCGAGGGGTGATGGCCGCCCGCTGCCCGGTCCTGTTAGGCCGGGCGGCCGCTTCGGGCAGCAAGCGCGCGCAGCGTCGGGCAACAAATCTTTTCCGCGTTGAACCTTCTGGACCGGCCAGCTTCAAACCGCATACGGGAATTGCGGCAACCTTGCTGCCCCGTATCGGCAAAAGGCCACAGGCCTTCACCAACCAGGAGTACACCAAATGACGACTCACTCCCGCATTGCTGCGTTTCTTTCCACCTCGGCCTTGTGCCTTGGCCTTGCTGCGGCGCCCTCGGCGTTTGCGGCCGGCGCCAAGTCCGGCGAAACCAAGTCCCAGGCGCACCACAAGCATCACAAATCCGACAAGTCTTCCGCCAAGCACTCGGCGGACAAGTCGGGCGCAGCCAGCATGAACAAGTCCGGCGCCATGGCGCCGACGAAGTAAGCGCACCGGGCGGCCACGCCCACGTTCCTTTGCGCAATATGGACTGACCGGACACGCGGGGGCCGGAAAGTCGAAAGCCTCTCGGTATGGGCGCCGAGAGGCTTTTTCGTATCCGCTTCAAGCGCGCCTCCGCGCCGCCGGGGCGGCCACGGATCGGGGCGCGAAGCCGCGCGCGGTTTATTCCACCGGCGTGATCACGCTGCCGGTCTCGAAGAACGAGCGCAGATTGTCCAGCATCATGTTTTCCATCGCCAGGCGCGTTTCCTCGGTGGCGCTGCCGATATGCGGCAGCAGCACGGCTTTGTCGCTGTTGATCAGCGCCTCGGGCACCTTGGGCTCATGCTCGAACACGTCGAGCGCGGCGCAGCCCAGCTTGCCGGCTTCCAGGGCGGCGACCAGCGCGGCCTCGTCGATGACCGGCCCGCGCGCGATGTTGACGATGATGCCCTTGGGACCCAGCGCCTCGAGCACCTCGCGGTTCACCAGGTGGCGCGTGCTGGGGCCGCCGACGGTGGCCACGATCAGGAAGTCGGCCCACTTGGCAAGGTCCGTCAGCGACGCTTCGTAGCCGTACGAAACGTCTTCGCGCTTCCTGCGGTTGTGATAACGCACGTCCATGTCGAAACCCGTGCCGCGCTTGGCGATGGCTTCGCCTATGCGGCCCAGGCCGACGATGCCGAGCTTCTTGCCGCTGACGCGCAGGCCCAGGGGTATGCTGCCGTGCACCTGCCCCCATTGGCCGGCGCGCACGAAGCGTTCGCCCTGGCCCATGCGGCGGGCGCCCGCGATCAGCAGGCCCCAGGCCAGATCCGCCACGCAGTCGGTCAGCACGTCGGGGGTATTGCTCACCAGCACGCCGCGCTTGCGCGCCGCCTCGACATCGATGGTCTCGTAGCCCACGCCCCAGCTGCAGATGGCCTTCAGGTCGGGCAGCGCGTTGATGAGCTCGGCATTGGCGCCGAAATTCGCGGACGTGACGACGGCCGTGACGCCTTTGCCATGCTCGGCCAGGGCGGCCTTGCGATCCGGGTACTTCCACAATTCGATGACGTCGTAGCCGTCGGCCAGACGCTGGTTGGCGGAAGGGGAGCCGGCCAGCGAGCCGACCTGGATGATGCGTTGCTTGGTGGTCATGTTGTCGTACGGTTGGGTGGCGAAGGCTTCATGCTACTTGATTCAAGCGCGAGTCTTGCAGGCCCCGGGCCGCGATCGCAGGCGATCGGACCCGGGGCCGCGCGGACTATCCCACGCTTCATTCCAGCTGGATGTTGGCTTTCTGGATCACGTCCTTCCAGCGCTTGACTTCCGCCTGCTGGAAATCGGCAAACTGCTGCGGCGTGTTGGCCACCACTTCGAAGCCCAGGCCCTGCAGCGTCTGCTCGGTCTTCGGCTCGCGCAGGGCGGTCCGCAGGGCATCGGCCAGCTTGTCCACGACGGCCTGCGGCGTGCCCTTGGGCACGGCAAAGCCTTGCCAGGAATACACGACCATGTCCTTGATGCCGGTCTCGGCCAGCGTGGGCACGTCGGGCAGGTCCTTGGCGCGGGTGTCGCCGGTGATCGCCAGCGCCTTGAGCTTGCCCGCCTTGATGTGATTCTGCACCGCGCCCAGGTTCTGGAAGGACACGTTGACCTGCCCGCCGATGAGGTCGGCGATGGCCGCGCCGCCACCCTTGTAAGGCACGTCGACGCCGGTGCTTTGCGTGCGCTGGCGGAACAGCACGGCCGACAGGTGATCCGACGAACCCGTGCCCGACGAGGCGTACGACACGCGGTTGGGATTCTTCTTCGCGTAGTCGACCAGTTCGGCCACCGTGTTGGCGGGGAAGGACGTGGCCGCGACCAGCACGTTGGGATTGCGGACCGCCTGCGTCAGGTACGTGAAGTCCTTGCTCGGGTTGTAGGCCAGGTTCTTGTACAGGGCCTCATTGATGGCGAAGGTGCCGATGGATCCCACCATCATGGTGTAGCCGTCGGGCGTGGAACGGGCCAGCGCCTGCGCGCCGATGGCGCTGTTGGCGCCGGGCTTGTTCTCGACCACGAAGGTCTGTCCCAGGATCTTCGACAGCGCTGGCGTGACCGAACGCGCGGTGATGTCGGACGACCCGCCGGGCACGAAGGGCACGATCATGGTCACGGGCTTTTCTGGGTAACCGGCAGCGTGGGCTGCCGGCGACCCAAGCACAATGGCGCCCGCCGCGAATACGGCGCTGATCAGTTTGTTCATGGTGTCTCCTGGTTCGCGTAATGATGAAGAGCCCGCCGCTCACGCGTTGCGCACGGGCCCGGATCGGCGCCGGGTCAGTCGACCTTGGCGCCGGATTTCTTCACAACGTCGGCCCACTTGACGGTTTCCTGGGCCATGAACTGCTTGAATTGAGCGGGCGTATTGCCCGATGGCGTCGCGCCCTGGGCCTGGAGCTGTGCGCGCACGGACTCCTGCTGCAAGGCGGCGGCCACGTCGCCCTGGACCTTCTGGACGATGTCCGGCGGCGTGCCGGCCGGGGCCAGCAGGCCGAACCAGCTCGATGCCTCGTACCCTTTCACGCCGGCCTCGGCCATCGTGGGCACGTCGGGCAGCGCCGGCGACCGCTGGGGCGTGGTCACGGCCAGCGGACGCAGCTTGCCGCCTTTGATGAATCCCATGGAAGACGGAAGATTGTCGAAGATCAGGTCGGCCGACCCGGCCATCACATCGGTCAGCGCGGGACTGCTCCCTTTATAGGGAACATGGGTCATGCGCGTGCCGGTCATGCTCTGGAACAGTTCGCCCGACAGGTGCGTGGACGTGCCATTGCCGGTGGACGCCATGTTGACGCTGCCCGGATTGGCTTTCAGGTATTTGATCAGGTCCGCCACGGTGCGGATATCGTGCTTGTCGGCGAACTTGGGGTTGAGTTCCAGGATGTTGGGTACCGGGATCACCAGCGTCACCGGCACGAAATCCTTGACGGGGTCATAGGGCAGCTTGGCGTAGACGGACTGGTTGATGGCGTGCGTGCTGACCGTGCCCATCAGCAGGGTGTAGCCATCGGGCGCGGCGCGGGCGGCTTCGGCCGTCCCGACGTTGCCGCCCGCGCCGGCCTTGTTGTCCACGACCACGGGCTTGTTCCAGCGCTTGCCCAGTTCCGCCGCCACGACGCGCGCGGCAATGTCCGCGGTGCCGCCCGCGGGGAAGGGCACGACGATCCTGACTTCGCGCTCGGGGTAGTCCGCCAGCGCCGGCGCGGCCGGCAGGACAAAGGCGGTGGCCGTCAGCAGGGCGGCCGCAAAGAACCGGCCTCGCACAGGGGCTGCATGCATGGAATTCGTCTCCTCGGTGTGCGCGTGGCCGCGCATCGTTTCTGGGGGTATTCCGCTCCCGGCGTGCCGGGAGCTTGAAGCCGCATGCGGCCCGCGCCTCATGCGACTGGATGCTGCCGATCAACTTGTAAAACAAATATAGGTATTGAGCTATTGCTTGTCAACCAAGTATACTTTTTTCACCCTGCTTATCTGACAAGCGCGATCAACCGGATTCATCCGGATTCACCCGCATCCAACCGCATTCAACCGCTTTCACCCCATCAGCCAGGAGCCCGTCCATGAAAACTTCCCCGGTCACCGTCCAGGACCTGCAGCGTTCGGTCATCGCCGTGCCGCCCCTGGCGCGCAACGCCGACCTGTCGCTGAACGAGGCGGCCAACAAGACGCTGCTGGGCCACCTGGAAGCGGGCGGCGTGCGCAACGTCATGTACGGCGGCAACGCCAACTTCTACAACGTGGGTGTGAGCGAATACGCGCGCATCGTGGACATGCTGGCCGGCCTGGCGGGCGCGGACACGTGGATCCTGCCTTCGGTCGGCCCCGACTACGGCAAGATGATGGACCAGGCCGCGATCCTGCGTTCGCGCGCCTTCCCGACGGCGATGCTGCTGCCCATGTCCTTTCCGTACACCGACGCCGGACTGGCCGACGGCGTGCGCCGCTTCACGGATGCATTGGGCAAGCCGGCCGTCGTGTACATCAAGTCGGCCGACTACCTGGCCCCGGAAACCGCGGCGCGCCTCATCGAGGAAGGGCGTCTGGTGGCCTTCAAGTACGCGGTCGTGCGCGACGATCCCGCCGAGGATGCCTACCTGTCGGCCCTGTTGCAGGCCGTGGATTCGCGCTGGGTCGTGAGCGGCATCGGCGAGCGCCCCGCCATCGTCCACTACCGCGAATTCGGGCTCAAGAGCTTTACCTCGGGTTCGGTGTGCGTGGCGCCGCGCGGCTCGATGCGTCTGCTGCATCTGCTGCGCGAGGGCCGCTACGATGAAGCCGAGGCCGTGCGCGAGCAGTACCTCGGGCTGGAAGATTGCCGCGACAGCATCAGCCCGATTCGCGTGCTGCACGACGCCGTGACGCTGTCCGGCGTGGCCGACATGGGGCCGATGCTGCCGCTCCTGACCGGCATTTCGAGCACCGAGCGCGAGCGTGTCGCGCCTGTGGCACGCGCGCTCGCCGCCTGGGACCGCGAGGCCGCCACGGCGTGAGCCGGCGCGGCGCGGCCTGGCCGCGTCGCGGGCGAGGCGCAATGACGGTACGATGAGCGCCGTCCGCGCGTCGCCGCAGTGCCCAGGGCCTGTTCCCCGCGCGTGGACAGGCCCTACTACCAGGAGGTTACGTGGCTCGACCCAAAGCATCCCCGCAGCCCGCGCCGCACGCGCCCGACGAGCCGGAGCTGCCCGCCGCGCCGGCGCTGGAGCGCGGCCACCGGGTGCGGCTGGCGGACCAGCTTTACGGCCAGATCTTCGAACAGATCGTGTCCGGCGGGCTGAACGTCGGCGACAAGCTGCCGTCCGAAAACGAAATATCCGAACGCCACGGCGTGTCGCGGCCGGTGGTGCGCGAGGCCTTGCTGCGGCTGCGCGCCGATGGCCTCATCACCGCGCACCAGGGCTTGGGCACGTTCGTGAGCCATCAGCCCGCGCCGCGCCTGAAGGCCTTCAACGACGTGCAGAATGTGGGCGCCTATCTGCGTGCCCAGGAAGTCCGCGTGGCGCTCGAAGGCGACGCGGCCCGCCTGGCGGCCCTGCGGCGCACCGACGAACAGCTCGCCAGGATCGCCGAGGCCCATGAGGCCTTCGCCGCCACGCTGGCAAGCGGACAGGTGTCCGCGGAAGCGGACCTCGCATTTCACGCCAGCATCGCCGAGGCGAGCGGCAACGACTTCTACCTGGGCGTGCTGGAAAGCATCCATGAATCCATCAGCGGCTTCATGCGGCTCACGCTCAACCTGACGCGCACCGGCTCGCGCCAGCGCGCACAGCGCGTCGTGGACGAGCACGCCACCATCCTGGACGCCATCCGCGAACAGGACGGCGAGCGCGCGCGCGTCGCCATGCAATTCCATCTGGGCCAGGCCCGGCACAGGCTGGTCGATCGCGACCGAGACTGACGCCGTTGCCGCCGCCCGCCACCCCACAACGACAACAGGAGACAGACAGTGCCAGGGAACGGAGCAAGCGTCACGGCCGTGCCGGTGGAGCAGGTGCGCGAACAGATTTTGCAGGTGTTGATGGCCTGGGGCATGGCCGAAGACCTGGCCCATACGACGGCGGGCCTAATGGCGCGCACGGATCTCCTGGGCATCGATTCGCATGGCATTTCAATGTTGCCCGCGTACGAGGAAAAGTGGCGCGCGGGCACGCTGCGGCTCGACGCGCGCGCCCGCGTGGTGCGCGACGGCGGCGCCAGCGCATTGATCGACGGCATGGGCGGCCTGGGCTATCCGGTCGCCGCCCAGGCCATGAACCTGGCGGTGGACAAGGCGCTGGAACACGGCGTGGGCGCTGTCTCCGTCTGCAATTCGCATCATTTCGGCGCGGCGGGCGTGTACGCGCGTATCGCCGTGGAACGCGGCGTGGTGGGACTGGTCACCAGCAGCGCCAACGGCGTCATCATGGTGCCCACGCGCGGCGCGATGCCGATGCTGGGCACCAACCCCATCGCCTTCGGCGCGCCGGCCGCCTACAACGAACCCTTCGTGCTGGACATGGCCACCACGACCGTGGCGGCCAACAAGGTCAAGGTCTACGACTTCCTGGGCAAGCCCCTGCCGCCGGGCTGGGCGGTGGACGGGCAAGGCACGCCGGTCACCGACTCGAACGCCGCCATGCAATTCATCTTCAAGCATCCCGAAGGCGGTCTCACGCCGCTGGGCGGCACGTCCGCCATGAGCAGCCACAAGGGCTACGGGCTGGCGATGATGGCGCAGATCCTGGGCGGCACGCTCAGCGGCAGCGCGTTCGCGGCCCGGCGCGCGGCCACGCGCCGTCCCGGCGAACCCGACGACGTCGGCCATTTTTTCCTTGCGCTCAATCCCGATGCCTTCCGCGCCTCGGGTTCCTTCGAATCCGACATGGACGACATGATCGACGCGATGCACGACACGCCTCCGGCCGATCCGTCCGAGCCCGTGCTGGTGGCGGGCGAGCCCGAAGCCGCCGAGCGCGCGCGCCGGCTGCGCGAGGGCATCCCGATTTCCGCGGCATTGGCCGAACGCCTGCGCGGCATCTGCGAGCGCGCCGGCACGCCGTACCTGCTGGATCCCGCCTGATTCGGCGTCTGATTCGGCGTCTTATGGTATGAACATGCATTGACCCCGCCCAAGAGCAGAGGAAACGAGACATGAGCCATTCCGACAAGCGCAAGAAACCCGAAGACCTGCGCAGCCACCGCTGGTATGGCGTGAAGGACCTGCGGTCCTTCGGCCACCGGTCGCGCACCGCCCAGATGGGCTATCACCGCTCCGATTACGCCGGCAAGCCGGTCATCGCCATCATCAACACCTGGAGCGACATCAACCCCTGTCACAGCCACTTCAAGCAGCGCGTCGAAGAGGTCAAGCGCGGCATCTGGCAGGCGGGCGGCTTTCCGGTGGAAATGCCGGCGATGAGCCTGTCCGAGCCCTTCCAGAAGCCCACGACGATGCTCTACCGCAACCTGCTCGCCATGGAAACCGAGGAGCTGCTGCGCTCGTATCCGGCCGACGGCTGCGTGCTGATGGGCGGCTGCGACAAGACCACGCCCGCGCTCATCATGGGCGCGGTGTCCATGGACCTGCCCACGATCTTCGTGCCGGCCGGGCCCATGCTGCGCGGCAACTGGAATGGCAACACGCTGGGGTCGGGCTCCGACACCTGGAAGTACTGGGCCGAGTTGCGGGCCGGCAACATCACCGAGGAAGATTGGCAGGGCGTGGAGGACGGCATTGCGCGGTCGCCGGGCCACTGCATGACCATGGGCACGGCGTCCACCATGACGGGAGCGGTCGAGGCCCTCGGCCTGTGCCTGTCGGGCGCCTCGTCGATCCCCGCGCCGGATTCGCGCCATGCCCAGATGGCCAGCCTGACGGGCAAGCGCATCGTCGAGATGGTCTGGGAAGACCTGAAGCCGTCGGACCTGCTGACCGCGGCTTCGTACGACAACGCGGTGCGCACCGTGCTGGCGCTGGCGGGGTCGACCAACGCCGTGGTGCACCTGATCGCCATGGCGCGCCGCAGCGGCTTCGGCCTGGACCTGGATCGTTTCGATCATCTGGCGCGCACCACGCCGGTCCTGGCCAACCTGCGCCCGGCAGGCAAATACCTGATGGAAGACTTCTACTACGCGGGCGGCCTGCGCGCGCTGCTGGCGCAGCTTGGCGACCTGCTGGACACGGCGCAGCGCACGGTGGATGGACGCACGCTGGGCGAGAACATCGCGGGCGCGCGCGTCTTCAACGAAGACGTGATCCGCCCGCGCGCGCAGGCGCTCATCGAACGCGACGGCCTGGCGGTGCTGCGCGGCAATCTCGCGCCCGATGGGGCGGTGATCAAGCCGCCCGCCATGGAAGCGCGCCTGCAGGTGCATACGGGGCGCGCCGTCGTGTTCAAGGACTACAACGACATGGCCGCGCGCATCGACGACCCGGATCTGGACGTGGATGCCGACAGCGTCATCGTGCTGCAGAACGCCGGGCCGCAAGGCGCGCCCGGCATGCCCGAATGGGGGCAGTTGCCGATTCCGCAGAAACTGCTCAAGCAAGGCGTGCGCGACATGGTGCGCATCTCGGATGCGCGCATGAGCGGCACCAGCTACGGCGCCTGTGTGCTGCACGTCGCGCCCGAAGCCTATGTGGGCGGGCCGCTGGCGTTGGTGCGGGACGGCGACCGGATCGCGCTCGACGTGCCCAACCGCCGGCTGGACCTGCTGGTCCCGGACGCGGAACTGGCCGAGCGCCGCGCCGCCTGGCAGGCGCCGCCGCCGCGTTTCGAGCGCGGATATGGCGTCCTGTATCTCAAGCACATCGGCCAGGCGGACACCGGCTGCGACTTCGATTTTCTTCAGTCCGAGGAGCGCGCGGCGCCCGCGGGCGAGCCCGAAATCCACTGACCGGGATGGCCGCACCCCGTCACCGGCGGTCCGGCCATCGCATCAGCGGCACTTTTCCTGTTATCCCTGACACGAAGGCGGCAATGAACTCCCCTCTACCCAATCGCTTCCGGCAACGCATCCTGGCCCGCGAGCGCCTCATCGGATTCTGGATGTGCATGTCCAGCCACATCACCGCCGAACTCGTCGGGCTGGCGGATTTCGACTGGCTGCTCCTGGACGGCGAGCATTCGCCCAATGAAGTGCCGATGTTCCTGCAACAGCTCCAGGCCCTGCAGGGCAGCGCCAGCGCCGCCGTCGGACGCCCGTCCTGGAACGACCCGGTCGAGATCAAGCGGCTGCTGGATATCGGGTTCTACAACCTGTTGATTCCCTTTATCGAATCCGAAGAGGACGCGCGCCGCGCGGTGGCCGCCACGCGCTATCCGCCGCAAGGCATGCGCGGCGTCGCGGGCGCGCAGCGCAGCAACCGCTACGGAACGGTGCCCAACTACCTGCAGACGATCAACGACAACATCTGCGTGCTGCTGCAGATCGAAAGCCGGCCGGGTATCGAAGCCGTGGACGAGATCGCCTCGGTCGAAGGCGTGGACGGCGTGTTCATCGGCCCGTCCGACCTGGCCGCGGCGCTGGGCCATATCGGCAATCCGGGCCACCCCGAGGTGCAGGAAACGATCCGTCATCTCTACCAGCGCGTGACGGCCCAGGGCAAGGCCGTGGGCATTCTCGCGCCGGTCCACGCCGATGCGCGCCGTTATCTGGACATGGGCATGCACTTCGTGGCCGTCGGAACCGACCTGGGGGTGTTCAAGCAGGCCACCTTCGCATTGCGCGAGGCGTTTCCGACCTAGCAGGTCGCGCGCCATGGCCCGCGCTGTGGCGGGCGCTGGTGGCAAGCCCCGCGCCCGGCCGGACATTCGACGTGTCCGGCCCTCGGGGCAGGGCGATCGGACGCCTCAGGCTTCCAGCGCCAGCAATTCGGCAATGGTCTGGCGGCGGCGGATCAGCCGCGCCTCGCCCTTGTCCAGCAGCACCTCCGGCGCCAGCGGCCGGCTGTTGTAGTTCGAGGACATCGACGAGCCGTAGGCGCCCGCGTTGTGAAACACCATGAAGTCGCCGATGCGCGGGCGCGGCAGCAATTGATCGGACATGACGCCGCCTTCATTCTGGGTGAACACGTCGCCGGACTCGCACAGCGGGCCGGCCACCGCGATGCGCGTCTCGGGCGCATCCTGCGGCACGCTGCCGTCCGGCGCATGCACCGAGATCCTGTGATAGCTGCCATACATGGCCGGCCGCATCAGGTCATTGAAGCCCGCATCGACCAGCGCAAAGTCGCGCTCCGGCCGCCGGTTGATCGCATGCACTTCGGCGACGAGTGCGCCGGATTCGGCGATGAGAAAGCGCCCCGGTTCGATCTCCAGCCGGATGGCGTGGCCAAGATACTGCGCGATGCGCTGGCGTGCGGCATCCCATTGCTCGAAGTAGTGGTCGCAATCGATGCGCGGTTCGCCGTCGCGGTACGGAATCGACAGGCCGCCGCCCGCGGAAATGGCTTCGATGTCGTGGTCCAGCGACTTCACCACGTCCACCATCGCATCGCACACGCTGGACAGGTGGCCGTAGTCGACGCCCGAACCGATATGCATGTGCACGCCGACCAGCTTGAGCCCGTGGCGCCGGACGATGGCGACCGCCTCGGCCACGTCCCCGATCCAGATGCCGTGCTTGCTTTGCGGGCCGCCGGTGTTGGTCTTGTTGCTGTGGCCGTGCCCGAAGCCCGGGTTGATGCGCAGCCAGACGCGATGGCCGGGCGAGGCCTGGCCCACGCGCGACAGCATGTCCAGGGACCCGGCGTTCACGGTGATGCCGTGCTTGAGCGCGGTCGCCAGCGTGACGTGGTCGATGAGGTCGGCCGTGAAGACGATGCCTTCCGGCTCGCTGCGCGGGTCGAAACCGGCGGCCAGGCTGCGCTCGATTTCGCCAAGGGACACCGCATCCACCACCACGCCTTCCGCGCGCATCAGGCGCAGGATGTGCAGGTTGGAGCACGCCTTCTGGGCGTAGCGGATCGTGTCGAAGCGGCGCAGTTGCGCGATGCGTTCGCGGATGACGGCGGCGTCGTACACCCAGAGCGGCGTGCCATGTTCGGCGGCAAGTTGGGTGAGTTGGCGCGGATCGAAAGCCATGGCGTGTCGGAACCTTGAGGAAATGGAAGCAAAGGCGGCATGATGCCTAAATCGGCCCATCCAGTAAAATGCTTTGATTTTCCAGATCCATTCATTCCTGATATGGGGCGAGCGATGCTGACGCATCGACACATCGAAGTCTTCCGCGCGGTGATGATCACTGGCAGCGTGACCAAGGCGGCCGACCTGCTCAGCACCTCGCAGCCAACCGTGAGCCGCGAACTGGCCCGCATGGAGCAGACCATCGGCTTTGCGTTGTTCGAGCGCATCGCGGGGCGCCTGCGGCCCACGATGCCGGCGCTGGCGCTCTTTGAAGAGGTGCGACAGTCCTACGCCGGCCTGGAGCGGGTGGCGTCCGCCGCCGTTCGCCTAAGAGCTTTCCGAGAAGGGCAATTGTCGGTGATCACCTTGCCCGCGTTTTCCCATTCCATCCTGCCCGATGCGTTCCGGCGCTTCCATGGCCGTCATCCCGGCGTGAGCCTGTCCGTGGAAACACAGGAATCGCCGCTGCTTGAAGAGTGGTTGACCGCGCAGCGCTATGACCTGGGCCTCACCGAGCACGATACGGCGCCCGCAGGCACGCGGCTGGAATTGCTGCTGGAGGTGGATGAGGTCTGCGTGCTGCCGGACGGCCATCCGCTCCTGGCCCGGATGGCGCTGGACCTGCAGGATTTCGAAGGCCAGGCCTTCGTCAGCCTGTCCGCCAGCGACCCTTACCGCATCCAGATCGACGAAGCCTTCGGCCAGGCGGGCGTGCTGCCCCGATCCATCGTCGAAACCCCCACCGCGGTGTCCGTCTGCACGTTCGTGCGTCAGGGACTCGGGCTGGCCATCGTGAATCCGCTCACGGCCCTGGACTTTGCCGGGCGCGGGCTGCACATCCGGCCGTTGACGCGTTCGTTTCCGTTCCGCGTCAACGTGGTGTTTCCGGAACACCGGCCAGGCAATCCGCCCGTCGTCGCCTTCATGGCCTCGCTGCGCGAGGCCGCCGCCGCCATCGAAGCCAGGCTCGCGGCAGAGGAGGGTACGTAGCGGGATGGGCAGGGCGGGCGCCGATGGTGCGCCCGCAGCGCGCAGACAGCAAAAAAGGATGCCCGTGGGCATCCTTCTTTATTTGCCGTATTCGTGACGCCCCGAAAGCGGGGCGGCAGAATGGCTTAGGCCAGCGCCTTGATGGCGGCAGCCAGGCGGCTCTTGTGGCGAGCGGCCTTGTTCTTGTGGATGATGTTCTTGTCGGCCACGCGATCGATCACGCTGGTGGCCTTCTGGAACACTTCGCCAGCCGCAGCCTTATCGCCAGCGGCGATGGATTGGCGAACGCGCTTGATGGCGGTGCGCAGCATCGAGCGCAGGCTGGAATTGTGCTTGTTGCGCTCAACGGATTGGCGAGCGCGCTTGCGGGCTTGGGCGGTATTGGCCATGTTGCTTTGTAAGTTGAATTCGGCAAAGTCGAACATTGTAGCAAGTCCCGAGGGGAATGCAAGCTTTTAATGTTGCTTTGACCGATGGAGCGCCCGTCAACCGGGCGGGAGGGCGCTGCTGGGAAGAATTCCCGGGTTGGAGAACCCTTGCGTCTGATCCTCTTGAAACCTTGAGGAAAATGCGCGGCGCCTACTGGGTAAAAATACGGGTAAAAACACTGGATAAAAACACCGTGCGGATTATACAACGGAAGCGGGCCCGGCGGCATGCCGCCCCGCGTTGCCGTTGTCAGGCGGCGACGTTGATCGAGACGAACCAGGGCGTAAACCGGCGCACCTGGATGGGCATCTGGTCCTGCAGGCTGTCCAGCGCCGCGTCGGTGTCGTCAAGCGGGAAATGGCCGGACACGGGCAATCCGCCGGCCGCCATGGAGACGCGCAGCGAGCCGCTGCGGTAGGGGCGCAAGGCGGCGACGACCTCGGCCAGCGGACGGCCGCGGGCCTCGACCCAGCCGGATTCCCAGGCGGCCTCGGCCATGAGCTCGGCGCGCGGGGTGTCCATCCGGGCGTTGTCGAAGCGGGCGCCGGTGCCGGCGCGAACGGTGCCGTGCGCGCCCGACATGGTCTCTACCTCGACTTCGTGTTCGTGGACCACCACCACCGTGCGCTGGGCCTGCTGGCGCACCATGTAGCGCGTGCCCAGGGCACGTACCGTGCCCTGCGCGGTCTGGACCAGGAAGGGGCGCCGGGCGTCGGGCGCCACGGACACCGTGACCGCGCCGTCGAGCAGCCGGACCTGCCTGTATGCGGGCGTGAAATCGAGGTTGACGCGGCTGCGGGCGTCCAGCAACAGTTGGCTGCCGTCCGACAGCAGGTAGCGGCGGCGTTCTCCCGTGGCGGTGGCGGCGTCGGCGGCCACGTTGTTCAGGGGGTAGAAGGCATTGCCGACATAGGCGGCGCAGGCGCCGGTACCGACGAGCGCAAGCGTGCCTGCCAGGAAACGGCGGCGCGGGGGCACGAGGGTCGGCGGAGGAGGGATCAACGGTTGGGGGGCACCCGCCCCGCTGCCGGTGGCGTAGGCGTCGCCAAGCCGGCCGAACGACGATCCTGCCAGAGTGCCGGTCAATTGCTGCCAGGCGTTCTCATGGACAGGGTCGGCCGCTCGCCAAGCCAGAAAGTCGTTGTAGTCTTGGGCCGTCGCCTTGCCGGAGCGCAGCAGCAGCAGCCAATTGATCACCTGGTCCGCCATGGGTTGTCCTTGGGCGTACTTCACTTCATGTTCCCGCAGGCCGGGGGCCGCGGGGGGTCCTCTCAGTGGCAATTTTTAAATAATAAAGGTTTTTTACCAAAGATTACGGCCCGCTTGTCAATTCTTGACGAAATTAATGCGAAAAGCCGGCGTTTGGCCGGCTTTTCAAGCGGAATGTAAGCCGAACGGGCGGAATTACTGCTTTGGACGTCGCCCGAAGTCCCTGGGGCGAAATCCAAACAGTAACAACAATCCGAAGTACACGACGCCGCTGGCGGCCAGCACGCCTGCCAGCAGGGCGGCGCGCTGGCCGGCGTGCGCCTGCAGCGCAATCCAGTCGATCCGCGAGTCCGCGTACCACAGCAGCGCCGCCAGCCCCGCCAGGGCAGGCACCAGGCGCAGGGCGAACGCCAGCCACCCGGCCTGGGGCACATAGACCGCGCGGCGGCGCAGCCCGATCAGCAACGCCAGCGCGTTCAGGCAGGCCCCCAGGCCGATGGCCAGGGCGAGCCCCGCGTGGGCCAGGGCCGGCACCAGCGCCAGGTTCAGCAACTGCGTCACCACGAGCACCATGATGGCGATCTTCACCGGCGTGCGGATGTCCTGCTTGGCGTAGAACCCGGGCGCCAGGATCTTGACCGACAGCAGGCCGATCAGGCCGGCGGAATACGAAATGACGGCCAGCCGCGTCTGCAGCACGTCCTGCGCGTTGAAGGCGCCATAGTGGAACAGCGTGGCGACCAGTCCGTCGGACAGCATGGCCAGCCCAACCGCGGCGGGCAGGCCCAGCAGCAGCACCAGGCGCAGGCCCCAATCCAGCAGCGCGCTGTACCCGCCATGGTCGTCTCGCGCGTGCGCCGCGGACAGGCTGGGCAGCAGGACCGTGCCCAACGCCACACCCAGGAGCGCGGTGGGAAATTCCATCAGGCGGTCGGCGAACGATAGCCAGGTGACGCTGCCCGGCGTGAGCCAGGTCGCGATGTTGGTGTTGATGAGCAGGGATATCTGCGCCACGGATACGCCCAGCGTGGCGGGCGCCATCTGCTTGAGGATGCGCTGCACGGTGGGGTCGGCCCAGGCCTGGCCGAAGCGCAGCGAAAAACGCGGGGTCAGGCCCAGGCGCGCCAGGGCCGCCCATTGCACCGCCAATTGCGCCACGCCGCCTATCATGACGCCGATGGCCAGGGCATAGACCGGCACGTCCATGCGCGGCGCAAGCCAGATGCAGGCAGCGATCATGGACAGGTTCAGCAGCACCGGCGTGAATGCGGGGACGGCGAAGCGGCGCCAGGTGTTGAGCACGCCGGACGCGAAGGCGATCAGGGACATGCAGAGGATGTAGGGAAACATCATCCGCGTCATCCAGACCGCCGCGCCGAATTCGGTGTCGCGCGCCGCGCCGCGCAGGCCGCTGGCCATGGCCGACACCACCCAGGGCGCCGCGACGATGCCGATCAGCGTGACCAGCATCAGGGCGGCGGTGAGCAGCAGGGCCACGCGGTCGAGCAGCGTGCGCACTTCCTCTTCGGATCGGTTGTTGCGCGCGGCGCCCAGGATGGGCACGAAGGCCTGGGCAAAGGCGCCCTCGGCGAACAGGCGCCGCAGCAGGTTGGGAATGCGGAAGGCAACCCAGAAGGCGTCGGTAATGGGGCCGGCGCCAAACGCGCGGGCCACCAGGATGTCGCGGACCAAGCCGGAAATGCGGGACAGCAACGTGAAGCTGCTGACCGTGGCCGCCGAACGAAACAGGCTCATGGATGTACTACTGGAGAAAAGGCGGGCCGGGTCGCCGCGACCAGGGGGACGGAATGCCGGCCGCCCGAAAGGCGGCCCACGATGTGGGCCGGCCTCGGACCTGCATTACTTGGGCGGCATGCGGATGGCGCCGTCCAGACGGATCGTTTCGCCGTTGAGCATGTCATTGGTGATGATGCTGTGGACCAGCTTGGCGTAGTCTTCCGGGCGGCCCAGGCGCGCGGGGAAGGGGATGCTGGCAGCCAGCGAGTCCTGCACTTCCTGCGGCATGCCGAAGATCATCGGCGTGCCGAAGATGCCCGGGGCGATGGTCATGCAGCGGATGCCGGTCTTGGCCAGGTCGCGCGCGATGGGCAGCGTCATGCCGGCCACGCCCGCCTTGGAGGCGGCATAGGCCGCCTGGCCGATCTGGCCGTCGAATGCGGCGACCGATGCGGTGTTGATCATCACGCCGCGTTCGCCGGTGGGCTCGGGCGCATTGGCGCTCATGGCCTCGGCGGCCAGGCGCATCATGTTGAAGCTGCCGATCAGGTTGATCGACACGACCTTCTGGAACAGGTCCAGGGAATGCGCGCCATTTTTGCCGACGATCTTCGCGGCGGGTGCGACGCCCGCGCAGTTGACCAGGCCGAACAGCGAACCGAGTTCCAGGGCGGCGGCCACGACCTTCTTGCCGTCCGCTTCCTGCGTCACGTCGCAATGCACGTAACGCTGGCCGAGTTCCTTGGCCAGGGCTTCGCCCGGCTCGTCCTGCAGGTCGGCAATGACGACCTTGGCGCCATTTTCGACCAGCATGCGCGCGGTGCCGGCGCCCAGGCCGGATGCGCCGCCGCTAACGATGAATACCTTGTTCGCGATTTCCATGTGTGTACCACCAGATCAGTTCAAGGGAAGGAGGGCGGCGCGCCGGGCGCCGGATGCGACAAGGCCTTCGGGCCGGGGCCGGAACGCGGTGCGTCCGGCCGGCGCCGAAGGCCTGTGGGCCATCGAGGCGCCGATCAGCTTTGAACGGCTTCGAACAGGCGCGTCTTGATTTCGTCGACCGCGCCCACGCCCGAGATCTTGCGGTACTTCGGGGCGGCGGCGGAGTCCTGCTGCGCCCAGGCCGAGTAGTAGTCGACCAGGGGGCGCGTCTGCTCGCGGTACACCGACAGGCGGTGGCGCACGGTTTCCTCGCGGTCGTCGTCGCGCTGGATCAGGTCTTCGCCGGTGACGTCGTCTTTGCCTTCGGTCTTGGGCGGGTTGAAGCGCACGTGGTAGCTGCGGCCGCTGGGCTGGTGCACGCGGCGTCCGCTCATGCGTTCGATGATGTCTTCTTCGGGCACGGCGATTTCCACGACGTAGTCCAGCTTGACGCCGGCGCTCTTGAGCGCGTCGGCCTGCGGGATGGTGCGGGGAAAGCCGTCGAAGAGGTAGCCGTTGGCGCAGTCGGGCTGCTTCAGGCGGTCTTGCACCAGGCCGATGATGATCTCGTCGGAAACCAGGCCGCCGGCGTCCATGACCTTCTTGGCTTCAATACCCAGCGGGGTGCCCGCCTTCACCGCGGCGCGCAGCATGTCGCCGGTGGAGATCTGGGGAATGCCGAAGTGCTGCGTAAGAAACGCGGCCTGGGTGCCTTTGCCGGCGCCGGGGGGTCCGAGCAAGATGAGACGCATGAGTGCTCCTGAAGGGGTTTATTTTTTGTGATCCGGGGGATTATGCCGCAACGCAGCAGCCAATGCGGGGCTGCGCCATGCGAAATAACCCTTATATCGATTTGCTGTAGATCAAGCGGACGCGCTCCAGGTCCGCCGGGGTATCTACCCCGCCGGCAGGAGGCGTCGACGCCCGGTGTACGACGATGGTGTGACCGTGTTCCATGGCGCGCAGCTGCTCGAGCGACTCGAACCTTTCCAGCGCGCCTTGCGGCAAGGTCGGAAAGCGGCGCAGGAACGACGCGCGGTAGGCGTAAAGGCCGATGTGGTGCCAGGCGGGCAGGCCCGGCGCCAGCACGCGTTCGCCGCCAGCCAGCGCATCGCGCGCCCAGGGGATGGGTGCGCGCGAAAAATAAAGCGCGCGGTCGTCGGCGGCGCACACCAGCTTGACGACGTTGGGATTGAAGAGCGATTCGGCGTCGGCCAACGGGCACGCGCAGGTGGCGATGTCGGCCTGAGGGTAGGCCTGCAGCTTGGCAGCCACGGCATCGATGAGCTCGGGCTCGATCAGGGGCTCGTCGCCTTGCACGTTGACGACGATCGCGTCGTCCGGAAGGCCGAGCTGCTCGACCGCTTCCGCCAGCCGATCGGTGCCCGTGGGATGGTCGCCGCGGGTCATGAGCGCGTGCAGACCATGCGCCTGGGCGGCCTGCTGGACGCGGACGTCATCGGTGGCGATGTGGATCTGCGAGGCGCGCGACAGCGCTGCACGGTCGGCGGTGCGCACGACCATGGGCTTGCCTGCGATGTCGGCCAGCGGCTTGTCGGGCAGGCGGGTCGAGGCGGTACGCGCCGGGATGATGGCGATGAAGCTCACGATGCGGCGTTCAGCGGGGGGCTGCGGCGTCGTCCAGCGCGCGCGCTTCCGACTCCAGCATGACCGGGATGCCGTCGCGCACGGGGAAGGCCAGCCGGTCTGCACGGCAGATCAGTTCGGCCTGTTGCCGGTCGTGTTCTAGGCGGCCCTTGCACAAGGGGCAAACGAGGATGTCGAGAAGGCGGGATTCCATGACCGCGATTCTAAAACAGTTTTGCGCCTGGACAGCGCCCCGCGCGCGGGCAGGGCCCTGGGACGCGCGTCAGCCCGGGGACTTGCGCCCACTGTTCCGGCCCCCATTCTGCCTCCCGTTGCCGCCGCGCTTGCACGCTTGCAGGGCCTCGGCCAGCCAGTCGAAGAGGCCCGGATCGGAAAATGCGGCCCGCACCGGGACCTCCCACAAGCGCGCGTCGTTGAGCGCCCCGCATTTGATGGCGTCCTTGGAAGTCACCAGGATCACGTCGGCCGAGAGGCCCTGGAAGGGCGACGTGGCGTAGGCGTGGTGGTCGGGCAGGGGAAGGGTCGCCGACAGCGTGATGCCGGCGGCCCGCAGCGTGGTGAAAAAGCGTTCGGGATTGCCGATTCCCGCCGCGGCCGCGATGCGCGCCTGCCCGGCAAACGCGGACAAGGGCCGCGTGGCGCGTCCGTCCAGATGCCGGGCCTCGCCCGGTTCCAGCCACATGCGCACCTGGCGCGGACGTCCGGCGACCAGCGGGCCGGGGTTGTCTGGGGGCGTGCCGGTATTCGTCACCACGGCATCCACGTCGGCCAGGCGGCTGGCGGGTTCACGTAGCGGGCCGGCGGGCAGCAGGCGGCTGTTGCCCACGCCGCGCTGGTCCTGCACCACGATTTCGATGTCGCGCGCCAGGGCCAGGTGTTGCAGGCCGTCGTCCGAGACGATGACGTCCACGCGGGGGTGTGCCTGCAGCAGCGCCTGCGCGGCGAGGGCGCGCTTGGGGTGGATGGACACGGGTGCGCCCGTGGCACGAGCGATCAACGCGGGTTCGTCGCCGAAGCGCGCCGCTTCCAGTTCGCCCAGTCCCACGCGCGGGTGCGGGCCGACCTTGACCCCGTAGCCGCGGCTGACCACGCCCGGCGTGTAGCCGCGCGCCCGCAGGCCTTCGACGGTGGCGATCACCATCGGGGTCTTGCCGGTGCCGCCCACGTAGATGTTGCCGATCACGACCACGGGCACCGGCGCCCGGTAAGGCGTCTTGGCGCCGCTGGCATAGCGGGCCCGCTTGCGCGCGACCGCCCAGGCGGTGAGCGCGGAAAGGGGACGCAAGGCGGTGGACAGCCAGCCGCCGCGCTGCCATTGGCGGGCCAGCAGTGATGCGCGTCTGGTTTTCACCGGTTGGTCTGGGCGGCGAAGTTGACGCGGCCGATCCCGGCGAGGCGGGCGGCTTCCATGACGTTGATCACGGACTGGTGGGTGGCCTGGGCGTCGGCGTTGATAATGACGAGCGGCTCGGTCTTGCCGGCCGCGGCCTGGCGCAGGGCGTCGGCGATCTCGGGCGGCGTCGCGACGTCGATGAGGGTGCCGTTCAGGGCGTAGCGGCCATCCTGGCTGACCGCCACTTCCAGGGCGGGGGGCGTGTCCTGTTCGGACGACGCCTGCGGCAGTGTCACCTTCAACTGCGTGAAACGGGTGAAGGACGTCGTGGCAGCCAGGAAGATGAGGATGACCAACAGGACGTCGATGAGCGGAATCAGATTGATGTCGAGCTCGTCGCGGTCGCCCCGGGATCCGCGGAAATTCATGGACGTGCCTCGCGGGGAGCGCGGGCCGGCGCGACGGCGCGAATCAGGCGCGACGCCGCCTGTTCCATGGCGCTGAGGTAGCCGTCCACGCGGCTGCGCAGATAACGGTGGGCGATCATGGCGGGAATGGCGATCAGGATGCCGAAGCCGGTGTTGTAGAGCGCGATCGAGATGCCGCGCGCCAGTTGGGCCGGGTCGCCGCCGCCCGGCGTGTACGAGCCAAAGATTTCGATCATGCCGACCACCGTGCCGAACAGGCCCATGAGCGGCGCGACGACGGCGATGGTGCCGATGGCGGAGATATAGCGGCTGAGGTCGTGCGCGACGGCGCGGCCGGCGTCCTCGACCACGTTGCGAAGCTCTTCGCGGGGAAGGTGCCGGTGACGCATCACCTCGGCGAGCACGCGGCCCAGCGGCGAATTGCGCTCCAGCCGGTGGATCGCTTCCGGCGTGTCCTGGTGATTGCGCAGCATGTCGGCGACCTGGTCGTTCAGCCCACGCGGCAGGACCAGGTTGCGGCGCAGGGACAGGAAGCGCTCGAAGATCAGCGCCAAGCCCAGCACGGATGTCGCCAGCAGGGGCCAGATGGGCCAGCCGGCCTCGCGCAGAATGGAAAGCAAAGCGGTCAACTCCTGAGGAGCCGAAGGCGCCGTGGAGGCGCGCAGTGGCATCTGAACAAGCCGAAACTGTAACGGCGCCGCGCCCGCGTGGCAAGGCGGGGTGATCCCGAAACTATCCACAGAAACTGTGGATAATTCTGTGTAGAACTCAGCCGGAAGGCTTATGGGCACAGGGCTTGCGCTTGTTTGATTCAAATGCGTGCAGCTTTCATTTGATAAATAACGTATAAAAATCAGACGCTTGCACCGAAAATGCTTGCTTTCGGGACCGTTGCTGCAAATTCCTGGTGACGCGGTATCATTGCGGCCCGCTACGCTTGCCCTGTGGACAGGTTCGCATCGGAAAGCCCCATGACAATTGAATTCTCAGTCACAAACAACGCATTCGCGCGGGATATCCTTACAGTTGCCCAGCTTAATCAAGCAGTGGGGCAGTTGTTGGAGCGGAGCATCCCGGCGCTGTGGGTTCGCGGCGAGATATCCAACTTCACGCAGGCGGCTTCCGGGCATTGGTACTTCACGCTCAAGGACAGCCGCGCCGCCGTGCGGGCCGTCATGTTCCGCAGCCGCGCCAGCGCGGTGGGTTTCGTGCCCCGTGCGGGCGACCAGGTCGAAATCCGGGCGAGAGTGTCGCTGTACGAACCCCGGGGCGACTTCCAGTTGCAGGCTGACGCCATGCGGCGGGCCGGACTAGGGAATCTGTACGAGGCGTTCCTGCGCCTGAAAGAGCAACTGTCGTCCGAGGGCCTGTTCGATCCGGCCCGCAAGCGCGAGCCCGTGCGCCTGCCGCGGGCGATCGGCGTGATCACGTCGCTGCATGCCGCGGCGTTGCGGGACGTCCTTTCCGCGTTGGCCCGGCGCGCGCCCCAGGTGCCCGTCATCATCTACCCGGCTCCGGTGCAGGGGGCGGACGCCGCCGCCCGGCTGGCCGCGCAGGTGCGCATGGCCAATCAGCGGGCCGAGGTGGACACGCTGCTGATCGTGCGCGGCGGGGGCAGCATCGAAGACCTCTGGAGTTTCAACGACGAGGACCTGGCCCGCCAGGTCGCGGTCAGCGAGATTCCCGTCATCAGCGGCGTGGGGCACGAGACCGACTTCACGATCGTGGATTTTGTATCCGACCTGCGCGCGCCCACGCCTACCGCTGCGGCGGAACTGGCCTGCGCCCCGCGCTCGGAGCTGCTGGGGCAGGTCTTGCAGGCCGCGCAGTCCATGGCGCGCGGCCAGCAGCGGCGGCTGGAGCGCGCCGCGCAGCGGTTGGACCGCGCGGCCGGGCAATTGGTGTCTCCCGCCCAGCGGCTGGAGCATCAACGCGAACGGCTCAACAGCCTGCGGTTCCGGCTGGCGTCGGCCTGGGCGGCGCCGCAAGGCCGGCGCGCCGCGCGCGTCAACCTGCTTGCCCAGCGCCTCGCGCATCGTGTTCCCGACACGGCACGCGCCGCGGATCGACTGGCGGGCGCCGTGCGGCAATTGGGCCTGGCGCAGGCGCGCCTGCTCACCCAGGGCCGTGTCCGGCTGGCCGCCGCCGGCGCGCAGCTGCGCGCCCTTGATCCGGGCAACACGCTGGCGCGCGGCTACGCCATCGCGCGCGACGCCGAGGGCCGCATCGTGCGAGACGCAGCGACCCTGTCGGCCGGCCAGCCGCTGGACCTGAGCTTCGCCCAAGGCGGCGCCCACGTGCTCGTGCAGCAGACCCGCAAGACACGCGACGCCGGCTGACGCGCCGGGCGGCCTGCGGCTCGAAAGCGGTGCGTCTTCACGCCGTGTGCCGCGCGGGGCCTTCGTACCAGGCCGAGCGCCGTAGCGTTTGCGAAGACTCGGTCACCGAACGCATAACCATGTGTCCCTTAACCCCGCGCCAGCGCGGGGTTAACACGGTATCCTCATTAGTTGCCGATACAATTGAACGGCTTGATCGTGCTCTCAACAGAAGGAACCCTCACATGGCACATACTCTTCCCCCCCTGCCTTACGAACTCGACGCCCTGGCGCCGCACATCTCCAAGGAAACGCTGGAGTTCCACTACGGCAAGCATCACCAGACGTACGTCACGAATCTGAACAACCTGATCCCGGGCACGGAATTCGAAACGCTGTCGCTGGAAGACATCGTGAAGAAGTCCTCGGGTGGCATTTTCAACAACGCCGCCCAGGTCTGGAACCACACCTTCTACTGGAACAGCCTGGCTCCCAAGGCCGGCGGCGCACCGACGGGCGCATTGGCTGACGCCATCAACGCCAAGTGGGGCAGCTTCGACGCCTTCAAGGAAGCCTTCAACAAGTCGGCCGCCGGCAACTTCGGTTCGGGCTGGACCTGGCTGGTCAAGAAGGCCGATGGCTCGGTCGACATCGTCAACACCAGCAACGCGGCCACCCCGCTCACGACGGCCGACAAGCCGCTGCTGACCTGTGATGTCTGGGAACACGCGTACTACATCGACTACCGCAACGCGCGTCCCAAGTACCTGGAGAATTTCTGGGCCCTGGCGAACTGGGATTTCGCCGCCAAGAACTTTGCCTGAACGGCATTTGCGGACCTCGCCGCGCCGCTGGCGCTGCGTCCCGTGACCAAAACCCCTCGCCCCGGCGAGGGGTTTTTCATTCAGGAAAAATTCAGTTTCGGAAATCCCCCTTGCGTGTTGATTTCATTACAGGGAACTGAACCGGTAACAGGCTTTTCTTCAGGGTTAGCCCTAGGTCAAAGGGTCGATATCTTTGCCGTCGGCCAGCGGCTGCACCTCGGAGCGCATGGCTGCGGCAACGCCGCGACACGCCGGGGTGACCACAGGGAAAGAAAGCATGTTGCGGTTATTTTCGGGGATGCGCATTGGCGCTCGCCTGACGGGCGCGTTTTTACTGGTTGCGGTAATTGGTGGTGCGATTGGCGCCTTCGGCGTCTGGGGGCTGGCGCGCATCAATGCCATGAACGACAGGCTTTACGACTCCGAGCTGCGCGGCATCTCGGATCTGAAGGAAGCCAACCTTCACCTCATCTACGCGGGCCGCGCGCGCAACGCATTTATGGCCGCGTCCTCCGAGCAGGAGCGGCAGGCGCTGCGCAAGCAGTTCGATGATGCGGTCAGGAACATGGATGCGCTGCGCGACAAGGCTGCCGCCACGTTCCACGCGGAGCAGACCAGGCAATTGCTTGCGCAGTTCGGCGAAACCGAACAGGTGTGGAAGCGCGAGGTCAGCGCCTTTTTCGAGGCGGCCAAGTCGCAGCCCCTGACGCAGAACGACCCGCGCGTGGCCGAGATCGAAAAGCGTTTGATCGCGTCCTCGCAGAAGCTCGACGACCTGATGACCGATCTGGCGGTCAGCAAGGAAAAGTCCGCCGAGGCCTCTGTGCAGGAAGGCACGGAGCTCTACGGCACGGTTCGCGCCATCATGATTGCCCTGGCGGTGGCGGGTGTGGCCATCGGCATGCTGCTGGGCTGGCTGGTGACGCGCGGCATCGTTCGGCCGCTGGGCGAGGCGGTGTCCGCGGCGCGCCAGGTGGCGGCGGGCGACCTGACGGCCGATATCCGCGTCTCCACGCGCGATGAGACCGGCGATCTGATGGGCGCGCTCAAGGCCATGAACGAAAGCCTGGCGCGCATCGTGCGCGACGTGCGCGACGGCTGTGAGAGCATCGCCTCGGCCTCGTCGCAGATCGCGCAGGGCAATGCCGACCTGTCCCAGCGCACCGAGGAGCAGGCGTCTTCGCTGGAAGAGACCGCCGCGTCCATGGAGGAGCTCACCAGCACGGTGCAGCAGAATGCCAACAACGCCAGCGAGGCCGATCGCCTGGTCAATCAGGCATCGACCGTGGCCGTGCGCGGCGGCGAGGTGGTCCAGGGCGTGGTGCAGACCATGAGCGCGATTTCTGACAGCTCGCGCCGCATCGCCGATATCACGGGCGTGATCGACGGCATCGCCTTCCAGACCAACATCCTGGCGCTCAACGCCGCCGTGGAAGCGGCGCGCGCGGGCGAGCAAGGACGCGGCTTTGCCGTCGTGGCGGGCGAGGTGCGCACGCTGGCGCAGCGCTCCGCGGTGGCCGCCAAGGAGATCAAGGCCCTGATCGACGAGTCCGTGACGCGCGTTGAAGGCGGCACGCGCCAGGTCGACGAAGCCGGGCGCACCATGCGCGAAGTGGTCGACAGCGTGCGCCAGGTCGCGACCCTGGTGCGCGAGATCGCGGGCGCGTCGGAAGAGCAGTCGACGGGCATCGGGCAGGTCAATCAGGCCGTTTCGCAGATGGACTCGGTGACCCAGCAGAACGCCGCCCTTGTCGAGGAAGCGGCGGCGGCCGCCGGCAGCATGCAGGAGCAGGCCAACCGGTTGGCGCAGGAGGTGCGCCGCTTCAAGGTGGAAGCGGCTGGCGGCTCCGCGCGGCAGGCGCAGGCGCGGCTGATGCCGGCCGAGCCCATCGCGGCGCCCAAGCCCGCCAAGCCTGCGGCGCGGCCGGCACAGGCCCGGCCCGCGCTGGCGAGCGCGGCACAGGACGACTGGTCGTCCTTCTGACGCCGGGCGGTCCGGACGGGAGCGGGCTTTCGGCTACGGGTCAGGACGGGATGGTAAGGTTAGCAACCTCGTCCCGCACAACCTGCCCAACCGTCGTCCAACCTCCAGCCCATGAATCTGCCCGACCCCGTCCGCCGCCTCATCGCCCGAACGCGCCGGGTGGCGCGCCGCAAGGTGCGCCAGATCAACCGCCTGTCGCGCAAAAGCGTGCAACTGGGACTGCTGCTCGGGGGCGCGGGGCTGGTGGCGCTGATGTCGCTGGGGTTCGCATACCTGGCCGACAAGGCGCTGGCCTGGAACCGGCAATGGGTGGCGTACAACGGCTGGTTGGCGCTACTGGTGCTGCCCTTCGGCTTGGCCGCGTTGCGCTGGCTCACAATGCGCTTTGCGCCCAACGCCTCGGGCAGCGGCATCCCGCAGGTCATCGGCGCGCTGTCGCTGCCGCCGGGCCCCAGCCAGAGCAGCCTGGTGTCGCTGGCGCAAAGTCTCTGGAAGATTCCGCTTGCGTTCTTCGGCATGCTGGCCGGCGCCTCGATCGGCCGCGAAGGGCCGTCCGTGCAGGTCGGCGCGGCGCTCATGCTTGCCTGGGGCGACTTCTGGAAGCGCCGCGGTGTAAAGCTGCGCGGCTTCCATGCAAACGAACTGATCGCGGCCGGCGCGGCGGGCGGGCTTGCGGCGGCGTTCAACGCGCCGCTGGCGGGCGTCATCTTCGCCATCGAGGAACTCGGACGCGGCACGGTGCTGCGCTGGCAGCGGCTGGTGCTGATCGGCGTGCTGGCCGCCGGTTTCCTGGTCGTGGCGGTGGAGGGAAACAATCCTTACTTCGGCGTGTTCGGCGGTGCCGAGCTGTCGCACAACATGGTGATGTGGATCGTCATCTGCGGCGCGCTCAATGGCGCGCTGGGCGGCGTGTTTGCCCGCTTGCTCGGCAAGGGGCCGGTGGGCGCGGCGCCGCAATCGTGGCGCGCCTGGATCCGCGCCCATCCCATCTGGACCGCGTTCATCATGGGTCTGGCCCTGGCGGTGATCGGCCTGTGCACTGCGGGCAGCGTGTACGGGACCGGCTACGCCGCGGCGGCCGATCTGCTGAACGGCAAGAACTCGGTGCCCGAGGGTTTCGGCATCGCCAAGCTCGCGGCGACGGTCGCTTCCTACTGGGCCGGCATTCCGGGCGGCATCTTCACGCCGGCGTTGACCACCGGCGCGGGCATCGGCCATCACATCTGGGAGCTCGCGGGCGACGGCGTCGACCAGCGCGTGCTCGTGCTGCTGTCGATGGCCGCTTTTCTTGCGGCCGCCACGCAGGCGCCGTTGACGGCCAGCGTCGTGGTGATGGAGATGACGGGCAGCCAGCCCATGCTGTTCTGGCTGCTGCTGGGGTCGCTGCTGGCATCCGGGGTGTCGCGCCAGTTCTGCCCGCAGCCTTTCTACCATCTGGCGGCGGGACGGTTCCGCCGGCAGGCGATCGTGGAAGCTGGCCGCGCGGCCAAGTCCACGGCGCACTGAAAGCGGGCGCTGGCGCCCGCTTTCGTGCAGGCGTGCGCGCCGCGATGTGAACGTCCATTGGACACTGTCCGTGCTGCGGACATCCCGGCGACGCACCAACTTGGCGCGAAAGCGCTGCGTTAAGATCAGTCGATCCCGAGTTCTTTCACTTCACTCCGAGCTTCCCATGACCGTGAATGCCTTTATCTGTGATGCGATCCGTACCCCCTTTGGCCGCTACGGCGGGGCGCTGGCTTCTGTGCGTCCTGACGACCTGGCTGCCGTAGCCATCAAGGCCCTCGTGGCGCGCAACCCTGGCGTGCGGTGGGAAGAACTCGACGACGCCATCATGGGCTGCGCGAACCAGGCCGGCGAAGACAACCGCAACGTGGCCCGCATGGCGACCCTGCTGGCGGGCCTGCCGATCGAAGTGCCGGGCGCCACCGTCAACCGCCTGTGCGGCTCGGGGCTGGACGCCATCGGCACCGCCGCGCGCGCCATCCGCGCCGGTGAAGCCGGCCTGATGCTGGCCGGCGGCGTCGAAAGCATGAGCCGCGCGCCCTTCGTGATGGGCAAAGCCGACAGCGCCTTCTCGCGCAGCGCCGCCATCTACGACACCACCATCGGCTGGCGTTTCGTCAACAAGTTGATGAAGGCCCAGTACGGCGTGGATTCCATGCCGGAGACCGCCGAGAACGTCGCCGACGATTTCAACGTCAGCCGCGCCGACCAGGATCTGTTCGCGCTGGCCAGCCAGGAAAAGACCGCGCGCGCGCAGAAGGAAGGCTTTTTCGACGCCGAGATCGTGCCCGTGTCGATCGCCCAGAAAAAGGGCGACCCCATTGTCGTCTCCAAGGACGAGCATCCTCGTGAAACGTCGCTGGAATCGCTGGCCAAGCTGAAGGGCGTGGTGCGCGAAGGCGGCAGCGTCACCGCCGGCAACGCGTCGGGCGTGAACGACGGCGCCGCCGCGCTGCTGCTGGCCGACGAAAAGGCCGCCGCCCGCCATGGCCTCACCCCGCGCGCTCGCGTGGTCGGCATGGCGACCGCCGGCGTCGCGCCGCGCATCATGGGCATCGGCCCGGCGCCCGCCACCCGCAAGGTGCTGGCGCAGACCGGCCTGACGCTGGACCAGATGGACGTCATCGAACTGAACGAGGCGTTTGCCGCTCAAGGCCTGGCCGTGCTGCGCCAGCTCGGCATCGCCGACAACGATCCGCGCGTGAACCCCAACGGCGGCGCGATCGCCCTGGGCCACCCGCTGGGCGCCAGCGGTGCGCGCCTGGCCACCACCGCCATCAATCAACTGCTTCGCACCGGCGGCCGCTACGCGCTGTGCACGATGTGCATCGGCGTGGGCCAGGGCATCGCGCTGATCGTCGAGCGCGTGTAACCCGCGCCTGCCGCGCCGGAAACGACAAGGGAGCCCTCGGGCTCCCTTTGTCATGGTCCGGGAGCAGGGTCCCGGCCAGGTGTCCAGACGCAGCGGTTCAGGGCAGCCCGTCGAGCTTCTTGCCCGCCGCGATGCCATGGGCGGTGAACCAGCCTTGCGACATTTCCAGCGCGTAGCGCACCGGCTTCTTCGCGCAATGCGGATCTTCGGTCTGGGGCGCCATGTCCTCGATGTTGACGATCGTGCCGTCGTCGGCGATAAAGGCAATCGAGAGCGGCAGGAGCGTGTTGCGCATCCAGAAGCACTGAACGTCAGGCCGTTCGAACACGAACAGCATGCCGTCGTTGCCGGGCAGTTCGGTGCGGAACATCAGGCCGTCGCGCCGCGTGGCGTCGGTGTTGGCCACTTCTGCGCGGATAATATGGATGCCGGCCGACAGCTGGGTGATGGGCAGGCGCGGCTGGGCTCGCGTCTGCTGCTGGGCGCCGGCGGGCAAGGGCAGCGCCAGCGCCGCCAGCGCGATGGCCACGGCAGCCACTGCCGAAACCGTGCGCCCGGTGGCGCCGCCTGCAGATCCAGCCTTGGTGAATGTTGTTTTGAACAGCGTATGAACAGTGGAAAACAAAACGGCAATCTTCGGCATGGCCCGGCGCAGTAAGTATTAAGGAAATAACAAAGGCGGGGCCCGAAAGCCCCGCCTGGATAATGGCACAACTATACCGTTGCGCTTTAAAGGGTAACTCAGGCAGCCGTAATATTGAGCGCCTGTTTGCCTTTAGGCCCCTGGATAATCTCGAAGGCCACTTTCTGGCCTTCCTTCAGGGTTTTAAAACCATTCATCTGGATGGACGAGAAATGGGCGAACAGATCTTCACCGCCGTCGTCGGGCGTAATGAAGCCAAACCCCTTTGCATCGTTGAACCATTTGACGGTGCCCGTCGATTTGGGATTGTCCCCTTGGACGGCGGTTGCGGTCGTATCAGACATGCGGCCTGCCTCATTGAATCGTATGTTGACAGAAGGGCATCGCGGTCTAGACCTCTGTCCCCCCTCCGGCTTCCTGGCAGATTTTCGGTGAATTGAAAACCCCAGAATGCGTGGATAATGCGCCGCTTTTCTCCGCTGCGTCAAGTATGGATACTACGTATTTCTGCGTGTAATTTTCAGTAAGTTGAGTGGTTGCCGTCCCCAGTTTAAATAGAATACCCGCCCTATGAGTTCTACCTTGGATACCCAGCATGATTTGGTCGTCGAGAAGGCGCCGGCTCGCGCTGCGCCACCGCCGATGTACCAGGTGCTGTTGCTCAATGACGACTACACCCCGATGGAGTTCGTCGTGAAGGTGCTGCAGAAGTTCTTCAATAAGAATCAGGAAGAGGCCACGCGGATCATGCTGCAGGTCCACCACGAAGGACGTGGGGTTTGCGGGGTATACCCGCGCGACCTCGCTGCCACGCGAATTGCCCAGGTCGGGCAGTATGCGCGGGCGCGCCAGCATCCTTTGCAATGTGTGATGGAACCGGTTTGACATCAACAAGAAACAACGCCGCCAGCAATGGCGGCGTTGTGCTGCCGATGGTATCCCGGGTTCCGGGTTGAACGATTTTGCCGCGTACCGGGAAGCGCGCGGCATATGCGGGTCGGCAGCTCCGCCGCTAAGGAGCGTTGCGTTCGAGTAGGCGGGGAGGTTCGCTGTGAGTGGAAAGATCAGCAAGGGCTGGCTGGCGGTAGCCGGCGTCGCGGTGTTGGCCGGCGCCATAGGCGTGGGCTGGTGGATGGGCAAGGAGCGGCAGCCGGCAGGTCCGGCCCCCGTGCCTGCGGCACAGACGGCGACGACGGCGGCCGCGCAGGCGTCCAGCGGCGCGGCGCCCGCGCTGCCCGCCAGCGCCACGGTGGGCGCCGCCGATCCCTTCGCGGCGCTGAATTGCCAGCCCCGCCAGTACAACGATGCCTTGTCCCTGGCCGTGACGTTCACGCAGCCCGTGGATGCCAAGAGCAATCTGGATGCTTTCCTGCAGGTTACCGATACGGGCTCGACCGCCGGCAAGGCGGATGAGGACAGCGAATCGGCTGCCGCCGCGGGCCAGCAGCCGGCCTCGGTGCGTCCGGGCGACTCCGCGCCCAAGGGCAAGATCGTCAAGGGCAATTGGGTGGTCGGCGACAATCCTCGCGTCATCTACTTCCCTTACGTGCAGCCGCAGCGCTCCTATGCCATCGCCGTGCGCTCGGGCCTGCCCGGCGCGGGTGAGAAAGTCGCGCTGACCGAAGCCTCGCATTGCGAGGTCAGCACGCAGGCCATGCCGCCGTCGTTCTATTTCGCCAGCCGCGGCGTGGTGCTGCCGGCCGGCCAGAACGGCGGTTTGCCGGTGGCGACGGTGAACGTGCCCGAAGTCGACGTGCAGTTTCTTCGCGTGTCGCCCGAGCGCGTGCCGGAACTCTTCGACACCGTGCTCGGCGTGGGCCGCGGCGCGGCCGCTTCCGATGAGGAAGACGACGGCAACTACGATGAGAACGACTGGCGCTATGCCGGCAACCGCAGCCTGAAGGGCTCGGTCAGCAACTGGGACCTGGACCGTCTGAATTCCCTGACCACCAGCGTCTATCAAGGCCGTTTCGTCACCGACGACAAGCCCAACCGGCGCCACGTCACGTTCCTGCCGGTCGAAGGCATCAAGGAATTGCAGGAGCCCGGCATCTACGTCGCGGTCATGAGCCAGCCGGGGCGTTTCCGCTACGAATACCAGGTCACGTATTTCTACGTCAGCGACATCGGCCTGCACGCGCGCCGCTACAGCGACCGCATCGAGGCCTATTCCGTTTCCCTCAAGACCGGCCAGCCCATTTCCGGCGCGGTCTTCGAGCTGGTCGACGGCGCCGGCAAGGCGCTGGCCAAGGCCGCGGCCGATGGGCAAGGTCACGTCCGTTTCGACGGCAGCTTCGCCAATGCCCGCGTCATCCGCGCCGCGCGCGACAAGGAAATGACCGTGCTCGCGCTGGGCGAACCGGCGCTGGACTTGTCGGAATTCGATACGGGCGGCCATGCGTCGCGCGCCAACAATCTGTTCGTCTACGCGGGCCGCAATCTGTACCGTCCCGGCGAAACCTTCACCGTGTCGGTGCTGCCGCGCGACCTGGACGGCCGCGTGCTGACGCCGTCGCCGCTCACCGCCACCATCAAGCGTCCCGACGGCCGCACCGTGCAGACCGCGCTTTGGCAGCCCCAGAAGGATCTTCCGGGCTATGTCGAACGCGCCATCGATCTGCCGCTGGATGCGCAGACCGGTACCTGGCTGCTCGAGCTGCGCGTCGATCCGTCGTCGCGCGCGCCCGACGCATCCTGGAAATTCCAGGTCGAGGAATTCCTGCCCGAACGCATGAAGATGACGCTGACGTCCGGTCAGGACGTGCTGTCGCCCGACGAGGAGTTGACCGTCGACGTGCAGGGCGACTACCTGTATGGCGCGCCCGCGGCGGGCAACCGCCTGCTGGCGACCTTCCAGGTCAAGCGCGACCGTTACGCGCTGGCCCAGCAATGGCCGGGCTTCATCTTTGGCGACGTGGCCGACGACACGCGCCGCAGCTTCGGCGAACTGCCGGAGTCCGCGCTGGACGAGAAAGGCCGCGCGCAGCTCGAGGTCAATCCCAACGCGGCCGGCACGCATTCGCCGATGAAGGTCCGGGTGTCCGCCAGTCTGCTGGAATCCGGCGGCCGTCCGGTGGTGCGCTCGATCGAGCGCAGCGTCTGGCCCGCCGACAAGCTGATCGCCGTCCGTCCGCAGTTCGACAGCGACGTGGCCCGTGAAAGCGCGCCTGCGGCGTTCGAGGTGATCCGCGCCAACGCGCAAGGCAAGATCGAACCGCTGGCCCAGGCCCAGATGCGACTGTTCCGTGAAGAGCGCCAATACTATTGGCGTTTCGACGACCAGCGCGGCTGGAACAGCGGCTACACCGAAACCGAGGAACTGGTCGATTCGCGCGAGATCGCGCTCACTGACCGCAGCCAGTTGACCGTGCCGGTCAAGTGGGGGCGCTACCGCCTGGAAATCGCCGATCCGGAAACCGGCGAAACGATGCGCTATCGCTTCTATGCCGGCTGGAACGCGCAGGACGCCGATGCCATGGGCAACCGTCCCGATCGCGTGCAGATGAAGCTGGAAGGCGTGCCGGCCAAGCCGGGCGACAGCGTCAAGCTGACGCTCACGCCGCCGCATGATGGGCAGGCGCTCATCACGGTGGAAGGCGATCGCATGCTGTGGTCCAAGTGGGTGGCCGTGAAGGCCACCGGCACCGAGGTCGAGATTCCCGTCGACAAGGAATGGAAGCGCCACGACCTGTACGTGGCCGCGGCGGTGTTCCGTCCGGGCAGCGAAGGCGACCGCGTCACGCCGGCCCGCGCGCTGGGCCTCGCGTTCCTGCCGATCGCCAGCGCCGACCGCAAGCTGGACGTCAAGCTCACCGCCGCACCCAAGGCCGTGCCCGAAACCAAGACGACCGTGCGCGTCAAGGTCGACGGCGCCCAGGGCAAGCAGGCCACGGTGACGCTGTCCGCCGTGGACGTCGGCATCCTGAACATCAACCAGTACGCCACGCCCGATCCGCTGGACTATTTCTTCGGCAAGCACCGCTACGCGCCCGAACTGCTGGACATGTACGGCAAGCTCATCGAAAAGATGGACGGCACCAAGGGCAAGCTGAAGTGGGGCGGCGACGCCGCGATGCGCGGCGACAGCAAGAGCCTGCCCAAGAAGGTCAAGCTGGTGGACCTGTTCTCGGGCCCGGTCGCGCTCAACGCGCAAGGCGAAGCCGACATCCCGCTGGACCTGCCGGACTTCAACGGCACGCTGCGCCTGATGGCCGTGGCCTTCACGCCGGACAACTACGGCAGCACGGACACCGAAATGGTGGTGGCCGCGCCCATCGTGGCGGAACTGAACACCCCGCGTTTCATCACGCCGGGCGACCAGGCGGCCATCGCGCTGGACGTCACCAACCTGAGCGGCGCCGAGCAGAAGGTGTCGGTCAAGCTGGAGGCGCTGGACCCGCTGGCCATCGTCGACGGCGTGCGCACGGTCACGCTCAAGGACAAGCAGCGCACGACCCTGCGCTTCACTGCAACGACGACGGGCTCGTATGGGCTGGGCCTGATGCGCCTGACCGTGGACGGGCAGGGCGGCGACAAGCCGGTGCATATCGTGCGCGAGTCCGTGCTGCAGGTGCAGCCGGCCCATGCGCCGGAGCGCCAGGTGCGCCGTCTGCGCCTGAATCCGGGCGAGACGCAGTCGCCCCAGGCATCGTGGGTCGCGTCCTACTATCCGGACTCTACGACCGTCAGCCTGACCGTGTCCAACCGTCCTCCGTTCAACGTCAACCGTCTGGTCGAAGGCCTGCTCAACTATCCGTACGGATGCACCGAGCAGACCATCAGCGCGACCCTGCCGTGGGTGATGCTGGACGAGGACACCGCCAAGCAGTTCGGCCTGAAGCCGCGCACGCAGGCCGAGCGCGCCGCGAAGGTGGCAGGCGCCATCGGCCGTCTGTCCGGCATGCGCAATTCCGTCGGTTCCTACAACCTCTGGAGCGGCGCCTCGTCGCGCGACGTGTGGCTGACGGCGTATGCCGTGGGCTTCATGCAGGATGCGCGCGACCGGGGCTTCGAGGTGCCGGACGGCTCGCTGGATCGTTCCCGGACCTGGCTGCTTGAACAGGTGCAGCAGAGCACGGGCGCATTCGGCACCTGGTCGGCCAACCTGCGCCGCAACGTCGAGGCGAACCGCATCGACAGCAGCGACGCCAACATCCTGCGCGAGGACCATCGCCGCTTCGCCGGCCTGGCCACCGCCGCGCTGGCGCTGGCGCGCGACAAGAAGGCCCCGCTGTCGACCGTGCGCCAGCTCTTCGACAACTACCAGGAACGCGCGCGCTCGCCGCTGCCGTTGGTGCAACTGGCTGCCGCCTTCAAGCTGATGGGCGATGAAGCGCGCATGAAGCAGGCGCTCGACCTGGCCATGACGCGCGCCTATGGCATCAACATCAACAACCGCAGCAGCGCCTATTACGACGAGTGGATGGGCGACTACGGCAGCAGTGTGCGCGACTACGCGCTGGCCTACGCGCTGGTCTCGCAGTACGACCTGCGCCACGAGCGCAGTGAAAACCTGCTGACGCAGCTCTCCGGCCGCCTGGGCAATCGTTCGTACCTGTCGACGCAGGAACAGATGGCCCTGCTGCTGGCCGCGCGCGCCGCGGGAGGCAGCAAGAGCACGCCGTGGGAAGCCACGCTGACGGTCAATGGCGAACGCAAGCCGCTGTCCGGCGGCAAGAGCGACCAGACGGTCGCGCTTACCGCGGCGGACCTGGCGGGCACGCAGCTCCAGAACACGGGCAGCCAGTCGCTCTTTGTCGAGTACGACATCCAGGGCAGCCCGACCGCCACCCCGGCGCCGCGCAACGACATCATCCAGCTCAAGCGCGGCTGGTACCGTCCGGACGGCCGTCCGTGGGACGGCGGCACGTTGCAGACCGGCGACATGCTGGTGGTCTGGGTGCAGGCAAGCGCCAACCAGAACATCCCCGACGGGCTGCTGGTCGACCGCGTGCCGGCGGGTTTCGAAGTCGAAAACCTGAACCTTTCGCAAAGCCCGGAGATGCAGGACTGGACGATCGGCGGACGCCGTGTGGCCGATGCCATGTCGGACTCCAACATCAAGCATCGCGAGTTCCGCGATGACCGCTACGTGGCCGCGGTGTCGCTGGGGCGCGGCAAGGTGGACGTGTTTTATCTGGTGCGCGTCGTGACGCCGGGCCGCTACGCGGTGCCGTCGACGGTGGCCGAGGACATGTACCGGCCCGAAATCCGCGGCGTGGGTGAGCAATGGAGCACGGTCGAAATCCGCGATCGCGGCGCCAAGCGTCCTTGAACGCCGGCGCTCCTCCCGCGGCGGGCGCCACGCGCGCCCGCCGCTGGCGGCGGCGCGGCATCTTCGCGGCCAGCGCGTTGTCGGCGCTGGCCGCGTTGTTATTCGCGCTGGACCGCCTGTATCCATTGCCGCCCATCGATTCGGGCGGGGCTGCGGTGGTCGTGGCCGCCGACGGCACGCCGCTGCGCAACTATCCCAGCCGCGACGGCATCTGGCGCTATCCGGTGCAGCCCGGCCAGGTATCGCCCCGCTATCTGGAAACCCTGCTCACCTACGAGGACCGCTGGTTCTATTGGCATCCCGGGGTCAACCCCGTGGCGCTCGCGCGCGCGGGCTGGCAATGGGCCACCAACCGGCGCATCGTCTCGGGCGGATCGACGCTGACCATGCAGGTCGCGCGGCTGATCGATCCGGAGCTGGCGGGCAAGCCCTCGCGCACCCTTTCCGCGAAGTTGCGGCAGGCTTGGCGCGCCGTGCAACTTGAAATGCACTACAGCAAGGACGAGATTCTTTCCCTGTACCTGACCCATGCGCCCATGGGCGGCATCGTGGAAGGGGTGGAGATGGGCGCGCGCCTATGGCTGGGCAAGCCGGCCCGCGACCTGGGGCCGGCCGAGGCCGCGATGCTGACGGCCTTGCCCCAGGCGCCGTCGCGGCTGCGCCCCGACCGCCATCCCGAGGCCGCGCAGGCCGCGCGCGACAAAGTGCTGGACCGCATGGCCGAGCTGGGCCGCTGGACCCCGGCCGAGGTGGCTGACGCAAAGATCGAGACCGTCATCGCGCCGCCGCTGCGCGCGCGCTGGCTGGCGCCCCTGGCGGCGCAACGCCTGCTGCAGGAAGCGGGCGGCGAGCGCCGCGCGGGCGGGCGGCCGCCCCTGGTGATGTCCACGCTGGACGCGGACATGCAGTCCTCGGTGGAACAAATGCTGCTGGATCGGGTCGATAACCTGCCGCCCAAGGTGTCGATGGCCGTGCTGGTCATGGACAACGACACGCTGGAGGTCAAGGCCTACGCCGGCTCGGCGGATTTTTCCGACGATTCGCGCTATTCCCATGTGGACATGGTGCGCGGGGTGCGCTCGCCGGGTTCGACGCTCAAGCCTTTCCTTTATGCCCAGGCCCTGGACGAGGGACTGATCCATTCGGAAAGCCTGCTGATCGACGCGCCCATGTCGTTTGGCGGCTACGCGCCGGGCAATTTCCAGGCAGCGTTCTCCGGCCCCGTCAGCGTCGCGCAAGCTTTGCAGCGGTCGCTGAATGTGCCGGCCGTGGACCTGCTGGACCGCGTCGGGCCGGCCAGTTTTGCCTCGGGTATGCTGGCGGGAGGCGTGAAGTTGCGCCTGCCTGCCGGGGCCGAGCCGAACCTGAGCTTGATTTTGGGCGGGGGTGGCACCACATTGGAAGAACTGGTGGGCGCTTATCGCGCGCTGGCCCGGGACGGCGTCTCGGGACGGCCTCGCCTTCGGGCGGAGCAGCCCATGGTCGAGTCCCGTATGATGAGTCCTGGCGCGGCCTGGATCGTTCGGGATATTCTCGAAGGCGGCGGTCATCCCGACCGGCCGTTTTACCAGTCGGGCAGTCCCGGCCGGCAACTGGCCTGGAAAACCGGGACCAGTTTCGGATTCCGGGACGCGTGGGCGGTCGGCGTGACCGACAGATGGACGATCGGCGTATGGGTCGGAAGGCCCGACGGTACGCCGAATCCCGGATTTTTCGGGGCGAATGTGGCGGCGCCGCTACTGCAGGATATCGTGGCGGCATTGCCGGAAGGCGCCCAGCAGGTCCGCGTCAGGCCCGAAACGGTGCAGGCGGTGGTGACATGCTGGCCCTTGGGCTACAGGCTGGGCAGCGTGCCTTCGGGCGCGTGTCCCGAACAGCGGGCAGCCTGGATGCTCAATGACACGGCGCCGCCCTCGTTTGCCGGGTATGCCGACGCCACGCAGGGGCCGCTGCGTCTGGGCGGCGTGGCCAACGGCTCGGTGCTGCGGCCCGTGCCCGGCATGCGGCAGGTAGCCCTGGACGTGGACGTCCAGGGTGCGCAGGGCGAGGTATGGTGGATGCTCGATGGTCGTGTCGCAAGTCATGGCGCCGCGGGTCATCCGTTTAATTTGGTGCTGGCGCACGACGGCCGGTATACGCTAACCGTCATGGATACACATGGCCGCCACGACAGCGTGGTTTTTGAAATCGCTGGCGTTACGCCATGATCGGCATAGAATATGAATCGTGTATTAGCCCGCTTCGATGCGTTACGGAGGAAGCGTGATTTCTCAAGAGCTTGAAGTCAGCCTGCATATGGCTTTTGTCGAGGCCCGTTCGGCCCGGCACGAATTTATCACCGTCGAGCACCTGCTCTTGGCGTTGCTCGACAACGCTTCGGCGGTCGAGGTCCTGCGCGCATGCGCCGCCAACCTGGATGACCTGCGCCGCAACTTGCGCCAGTTCGTATCGGAAAACACGCCGGTGATCCCGAGCGGCGCCGAAGTCGACACGCAGCCGACGCTGGGTTTCCAGCGCGTGATCCAGCGCGCGATCATGCACGTTTCGGCGGGCGGCACGGGCAAGAAGCCCGTCACCGGGGCCAACGTGCTGGTCGCCATTTTCGGTGAAAAGGACTCGCATGCCGTGTACTACCTGCAGCAGCAGGGCGTCACGCGCCTGGACGTCGTCAATTTCCTGTCTCATGGCATCACCAAACAGCCGCAGGTGGAGTCCGCCGCCGTGCAGAAAGAGCAACAACCCAATGGCGAAGAGCAGGGCGATTCCCGTCAGTCGCCGCTGGACCAGTACGCCACCGACCTGAACGCCGCCGCCCTTGCCGGGCGCATCGATCCGCTGATCGGGCGCGAACACGAGGTCGAGCGCGTCATCCAGGTGTTGTGCCGCCGCCGCAAGAACAACCCGCTGCTGGTGGGCGAAGCTGGCGTGGGCAAGACCGCCATCGCCGAAGGCCTGGCCTGGCGCATCACGCGCGGCGAAGTGCCGGAAATCCTGCAGGCGGCCCAGGTCTATTCGCTGGACATGGGCGCGCTGCTCGCCGGCACCAAGTACCGCGGTGATTTCGAACAGCGCCTGAAGGGCGTGCTCAAGCAGATCCGCGGCAACCCCGATGCGATCCTGTTCATCGACGAAATCCATACGCTGATCGGCGCCGGTTCGGCATCCGGCGGCACGCTGGATGCGTCCAACCTGCTCAAGCCGGCCCTGTCGTCGGGGCAGTTGAAGTGCATCGGCGCAACCACCTACACCGAATATCGCGGCGTCTTCGAAAAGGACCACGCGCTGTCGCGCCGGTTCCAGAAGATCGACGTGGCCGAGCCCAGCATCGAGCAGACCGTGCAGATCCTGCGCGGCCTGAAGAGCCGCTTCGAAGAGCACCACAGCGTGCGTTATTCGGCCGCGGCGCTGTCGGCGGCCGCCGAACTGTCGGCCCGCTTCATCAATGACCGTCACCTGCCGGACAAGGCCATCGACGTCATCGACGAGGCCGGTGCCGCGCAGCGCCTGCTGCCGCGTTCGCGCCAGAAGAAGGTCATCGGCAAGGTCGACATCGAGAACATCGTCTCCAAGATCGCGCGCATTCCGCCGCAGTCCGTCTCCAACGACGACCGCAGCAAGCTCGCCACGCTGGACCGCGACCTGAAGACCGTGGTGTTTGGCCAGGACGGCGCCATCGACGCGCTGGCCGCCGCCATCAAGATGGCGCGCTCCGGACTGGGCAAGCCCGAAAAACCCATCGGCGCCTTCCTGCTGTCCGGTCCCACCGGGGTGGGCAAGACCGAAGTCGCGCGCCAGTTGGCGTTCACGCTGGGTGTGGAGCTGCTGCGCTTCGACATGTCCGAATACATGGAGCGTCACGCGGTGTCGCGCCTGATCGGCGCGCCGCCGGGGTACGTGGGCTTCGACCAGGGCGGCCTGCTCACCGAAGCCATCACCAAGCAGCCGCATTGCGTGCTGCTGCTCGACGAAATCGAAAAGGCGCATCCGGATGTGTTCAACATCCTGCTGCAGGTCATGGACCACGGCACGCTGACCGACAACAACGGGCGCAAGGCAGACTTCCGCAACGTCATCCTCATCATGACGACCAACGCGGGCGCCGAGACCTTGAACCGTCCGTCCATCGGTTTTGCCAATTCGCGGATGGTGGGCGACGAAATGGCGGAAATCCGCCGTATGTTCACGCCCGAATTCCGCAATCGCCTGGACGCGATCATCCCCTTCGCCGCGCTGGACCACGAGGTCATCATGCGCGTGGTGGACAAGTTCCTCATGCAACTCGAAGACCAGTTGCACGAGCGCCGCGTGGAAGCCGTATTCACCACGCGCCTGCGTGAACACCTTGCCAAGGAGGGGTTCGATCCGCTCATGGGCGCGCGTCCCATGCAACGCCTTATCCAGGACACCATCCGCCGCGCGTTGGCCGACGAACTGCTCTTTGGCAAGCTGGTCGATGGCGGCTCGGTCACGGTGGATCTGGACGAGTCGGGCAAGGTGACGCTGGACTTTGACGACAGCGGCAAGCCGCCTTCGTCGGACGCGCCGGACAAGCAGGAAGTCGAACTCGTCGACTGATGACCGCGGACCGCCAGCCGCTGATCGAGTGCGAGCACTGCGCCAGCATCTATCGCCGACATCAGCTTGAACCTGGCGAGACTGCCAATTGTGCCCGCTGCGGCGCCGTGCTCTGGCGCTACAGCGGGCTTACTTTGTCCAATTGGCTGGCGCTCGCCATCACTGCCCTGATCGTCTTTGGGGTGGCCAACGCCTACCCGGTCGCCTCGATGTCCGTGCAGGGCATGGTCCAGCAGGCTTCCCTGCTGGACGCCATTTCCATCACCTGGCGCCAGGGCCATTGGGTGGTCGCCATCATGACCGGCCTGGCCGGTTTTGCGCTGCCGCTGCTGCAGCTCTCGGTGCTGCTGTGGGTGCTGGGGCCGTTGTCCCGGCACCGCGAGCCGGCAGGGTTCCATGGCGCCATGCGCCTCTTGGGCGCGCTGCGGCCGTGGTGCATGATCCCGGTGTTCCTGCTTGGCGTGCTGGTCGCGGTGGTCAAGCTGGCGGGCATGGCCGCGGTGTCGCCGGGTATCGGCCTGATTGCATTCGGCGTGCTGACGGTGCTGCTCACCATGCTGGGCCGGCTGTCGCCCCACGTGTTGTGGCGCTATGCCGAATCCGTGCATGTGGTGCCGGTTCACGTGCCCGAAAGCAATCCTGACTCGGTATTGACCGGTTGCCACGTCTGCGGCCAGGTCCAGGCCCTGCCGCGCGACGCCGACCCGGAGGCGCACCATCACTGCGTGCGCTGCCACGCGGTGGTCCATTACCGCAAGCCCGATCACGTGGCGCGCACCTGGGCGCTGCTGCTCGCGGCCATCGTTTTCTACATCCCCGCCAACGTGCTGCCGGTCATGAAGGTCAGTTCGCTGCTGGGCGACAGCGCGCATACCATCCTGGGCGGCGTCGTGGAGCTCTGGGAAATGGGCTCCTGGGACATCGCGCTGATCGTGTTCATCGCCAGCGTGGCGGTGCCGCTGACCAAGCTGCTCGCGCTTATCCTGCTGCTGCTGACCGAGCAATGGCGCAGCACGACCAATCTGCGGCCGCGCACGCGTTTGTATCAGATGGTGGAATTCATCGGCCAATGGTCGATGCTGGATGTATTTGTCGTTATATTGCTGGCGGCCCTGGCCGATTTCCAGGGACTGATGGAGATCAGCGCGGGCGCGGGTGCCGCCGCGTTCGGCGTGGTGGTCATCCTGACTATGCTGGCGGCCATGAGCTTTGACCTGCGCCGCAGCTGGGACCTGGAGGGGCAGGCCGAGATCATTGAATCAGCGCCGGTAGAGGCCCGGCGCGCGCCGGCGCCCGTCGCCGGAACCCCCGTCGCCGGCAAGGAAGTGGGCTAGGAAAGGCCTTCAGCCGTTGTTTTCCGCTCAAAAAAAGGAAAGAGTAGATGTCCGAGCAAGCCCCCGGGTCCAGTGACGAGAAGTTCACGTCGCCCGCGATCTCGCGCAAGAAAAAGAGCCGGATCTCCTGGATCTGGCTGGTGCCCGTGGTGGCCGCCCTGATGGGCTTGTCGCTGGTCGTGCGCACCTGGATGCAGGCTGGCCCCGATATTTCCATCTCGTTCAACACCGCCGAAGGGCTGGAGGTCGGCAAGACCCAGCTGCGCTACAAGGACGTGACCATCGGCACGGTCAAGTCCATCGGATTCAACGCCGACCGCAGCAAGGTGGTCGTGCAGGCCGAACTGGCCAAGGAAGTCTCGGACCTTGCCCGGGAAGGCACCAATTTCTGGGTGGTGCGGCCGCGTCTGGACGTGAGCGGCGTATCCGGGCTGGGCACGCTGCTGTCGGGCGCCTACATCGGCGTGGATGCCGAAGAGGGCAAGAACGGCACCAACCGCGCCACCAAGCTGTCTTTCGAGGGCCTGGAGGTCCCGCCCGCCGTCACGCATGACCGCGCGGGCAAGCGCTTCATGCTCAAGGCGTCGGACCTGGGCTCGCTGGATATCGGATCGCCGGTGTATTTCCGCCGGATCAACGTGGGCCGCGTGATCGGCTATGCCCTGGACGAGGACGGCAGCGCCGTCAGCGTCGAGGTCTTCGTGGACGCGCCCAACGACAAGTTCGTCACCAACGGTACGCGCTTCTGGAATGCCAGCGGGGTGGACTTCAGCGTCAACGCCGATGGTCTGAAGGTGCGCACGCAATCGCTCGTGTCCATGGCGGTGGGGGGCGTGGCCTTCGCGCCCGTGCAGACCGCGCGCGACGGGGCCGCGGCCGCGCCGGCGGACGCCAAATTCGACCTGTATCCCACAGAGGCCGCCGCCAAGGCCAATCCGGACGGCGAGGCCTTCCCGATCCGCATGCGCTTTGACCAGTCGATCCGTGGCCTGGCCGTCGGCGCGCCCGTTGATTTCAACGGCATCACGCTGGGCGACGTCACGCAGATCACGCTGGATTTCGATCCGGAGACCAAGCGCTTCTACTCGCTGGTGGACGCGACGCTGTACCCGGAGCGCCTGGGCCGCGTGTACGAAGAAGTGCGCGAGCGCGCGCTCAAGGACGGCGACGTGGCGGGCGGCCGCCTGCTCGGCGTGATGATCAAGCACGGTCTGCGCGCGCAGTTGCGCACGGCGAACCTGCTCACCGGCCAGCTGTATGTGGTGCTGGACAATGTGCCCAACGCCAAGCCGGTGGAGTTCGAGATGTCGACGCCCGCGATGATCCCGACGGTGCCGGGCAACCTGGATCAGCTCCAGCAGCAGGTCACCAACATCGTTGCGAAGATCGAGAAGATCCCGTTCGACAAGATCGGCGAGGACCTGCGCGCGACCTTGGCCAGCACGTCCAAGCTGATGAACCGCCTGGACAAGCAGGTGGCGCCGGAGGCGCAGAAGGCGCTCAAGCAGGCCAAGGATTCGATGGCCAACATCAATTCGCTGCTGGCCTCGGACGCCTTCTTGCCGGTCAACGCCGAAAAGGCGATGCAGGAACTGAGCCGCGCGGCGCGGTCGTTGCGCGCGCTGGCCGACTTCCTGCAGTCCAACCCCGAAGCCCTGTTGCGCGGCAGGGGCGAAGATCCCATTCCGGGCGCCGGCCCAGTCAGGAACTAGATGCTCATGAATAGCCGACCCTCACACGATGCGCTCCAGGCCCGGGACGGGCTTGCCTTGCGGCGTTCGCGCGCCGCGCTGGCCGTGTTGGCCCTGTCCGGTGCGCTGGCGGCGTGCGGCTCCTCGCCGCCCGTTCACTACTACACGTTGCAGACGCCCGCGGCGTCCCAGCCAGGCGGCCCTGCCGCGGGCTCCGCCTCGTTCCTGCTCGAAGTGCAGCCCGTGTCCCTGTCCATGCAGGCCGACCAGCCGCAGCTCATGGTGCGCACCGGGGACGGAAGCATCTCGGCCCTGTATTCGGAGCGCTGGAGCTCGCCGCTGGGCGATGAACTGCGCAACGCCTTGTCCGACGCGCTCAAGCGCGACCTCGGCGCGCTGGACGTCCAGATGGTCAAGCCTGGTCCCGGCGCTCCCATCTGGCGCGTGCAGACCGACGTACAGCGCTTCGAGATGGTGTCGGGCAGCATGGCGCAACTGGACGCCACGTGGCGCGTGCGGCCCGTCAACGCCAAGGGGACTGGCGTGTTGTGCCGCAGCGTCGTCACCGAGACCGTGACGGACAGCGAAGTGCCCAGCCTGATCGCCGCGCAGCAGCGCGCGGTCGTCAGCCTGGCGGGCGTCATGGCCGATGCGATTCGGGGTCAGGCGCCCGCCGGTTCGGCCTCCGTCCAGATGATGGGGTGTTCCGCGCTGAAGGAATGACGTGCCCGCGGCGGCATAAGCTTGCGTTCTCAAGTGGTTAACTCAGGGGAAACCTAGGGTTAACCTTAATACAAACGCGGTTGCAACCTGTCTAGCATACGGTCCTACCCCTACTGGGTTTCGATCGAGCCCAGTTACACCTTTGCCATGCGACAGGAAGCAATCTCTTATGGCCAGCACGACCCTCGGCGTCAAAGTCGATGACGCACTCCGCGACCGCCTGAAAGCCGCCGCCCACAAGCTCAACTGCACGCCGCACTGGCTGCACAAGCAGGCGATTCTTTCCTATTTGGACAAGATCGAGCGCGGCCATCTTCCCGCGGAGATGTCCCATCTGGGCGCCGACTCCGCTGGCGACGAAGATGCCGCCGAACTCCATTCCGCGCCCACGCCGCCGTTCTACGAGTTTGGCCAGGACGTGCAGCCGCAGTCCGTGCTGCGCGCGGCCATCACGGCGGCCTACCGTCGCCCCGAGCCCGAATGCGTGCCGCTTCTGCTGGGCCAGGCCCGTGTGCCCAACCTGGAAAAGGTGCATGCGATGGCCGCCGGGCTGGTCAAGAAGCTGCGCGGCAAGCGCAGCGGCGGCGGGGTGGAAGGCCTGATCCAGGAATTCTCGCTGTCCAGCCAGGAAGGTGTGGCGCTGATGTGCCTGGCCGAAGCGCTGCTGCGCATTCCGGACCGCGCCACGCGCGACGCGCTGATCCGCGACAAGGTCGCCCGCGGCGACTGGAAGTCGCACATGGGCGGCTCGCAATCGCTGTTCGTCAACGCCGCCACCTGGGGGCTCATGATCACCGGCAAGCTGGTCGCCGTGAGCAGCGAGCAATCGCTGTCCAAGGCGCTGACGCGCCTGATCGGCAAGGGCGGCGAGCCGCTGGTGCGCAAGGGCGTGAACATGGCCATGCGCATGATGGGCGAGCAGTTCGTGTCGGGCCAGACCATCTCCGAGGCGCTGGCCAACAACCGCAAGATGGAATCGCGCGGTTTCCGCTATTCCTACGACATGCTCGGTGAAGCCGCCACCACGGCGCAGGACGCGGAACGCTACTACGCATCCTACGAGCAGGCCATCCACGCCATCGGCAAGGCCGCCGCGGGCCGCGGCATCTACGAAGGCCCCGGCATCTCGATCAAGCTGTCTGCCTTGCATCCCCGATACTCGCGCGGCCAGCGCGAGCGCGTCATGGCCGAACTGCTGCCGCGCGTGAAGGCGCTGACCATCCTGGCGCGCAGCTACGACATCGGCTTGAACATCGACGCCGAAGAAGCCGACCGCCTGGAGATCTCGCTGGACCTCCTGGAAGCGCTGTGCTTTACGCCCGAGCTCGAAGGCTGGAGCGGCATCGGCTTCGTCATCCAGGCCTACCAGAAGCGCGCGCCGTTCGTCATCGACTACGTCATCGACCTGGCCCGCCGCAGCCGCCATCGCGTGATGGTGCGCCTGGTGAAGGGCGCCTACTGGGACAGCGAAATCAAGCGCGCGCAGGTCGACGGCCTGGAGGGCTATCCGGTCTACACCCGCAAGGTATACACGGACGTGGCGTACCTGGCATGCGCCCGCAAGCTGCTGGCCGCGCCGGAAGCCGTGTATCCGCAGTTCGCCACGCACAATGCCTACACCCTGGCGGCGATCTACCAGCTTGCCGGCCAGAACTATTACCCCGGACAGTACGAGTTCCAGTGCCTGCACGGCATGGGTGAACCGCTGTACGAAGAAGTGGTGGGACCGCTGGCGCAGGGCAAGCTGAATCGTCCCTGCCGCATCTACGCCCCGGTCGGCACGCACGAAACGCTGCTGGCCTACCTGGTGCGCCGCCTGCTCGAAAACGGCGCCAACACGTCTTTCGTGAACCTGATCGGCGACGAAACCATCCCGGTCGAGACGCTGGTCGCCGATCCGGTGGAAGCGGCCTCGCGCATCGTGCCGCTGGGCGCACCGCATGAAAAGATTCCGCTGCCGCGCGATCTTTACGGCAACCCGCAAGAGGGCGCCCGCGCCAATTCGGCGGGCCTGGACCTGAGCAACGAGCATCGCCTGGGCTCGCTGTCGGCCGCGCTGCTGGCCAGCGCCGGCACGCCGTGGCGTGCCGGCCCGATGTTGGGCGAAGAGGGCGAGCCCTGGGACGCCGCCCGCGCAATCGAGGTGCGCAATCCCGCCAATCTGCGTGACGTGGTGGGCCATGTCATCGAGGCCCAGTCTTCGGACGTGGATCTCGCGCTGCGCGCCGCCGCCAATACCGCGCCGATCTGGCAGTCCACGCCGGTGGCCGAGCGGGCGCAATGCCTGCGCCGCGCCGCGCAACTGCTGGAAGAGCAGATGCAGACTCTGCTGGGCCTGATCGTGCGCGAAGCCGGCAAGTCGCTGCCCAACGCGATCGCCGAAGTGCGCGAGGCCGTGGACTTCCTGCGTTACTACGCCGACCAGGCTGAGCAGGAATTCAGCAACGACACGCATCGCCCGCTGGGCACGGTGCTGTGCATCAGCCCGTGGAACTTCCCGCTGGCTATCTTTACCGGTCAGGTCGCCGCGGCGCTGGCCGCGGGCAATACGGTGCTGGCCAAGCCGGCCGAGCAGACGCCGCTGATCGCGGCGCAGGCCGTGGCCGTCCTGCGCGCGGCGGGCGTGCCCGCCGGCGCCGTGCAGTTGCTGCCGGGCCGCGGCGAGACCATCGGCGCGCAACTGGTCGCCAACGCCGGCGTGCGCGGCGTGATGTTCACCGGGTCCACCGACGTGGCCCGCATCATCGCGCGCACCCTGGCCGACCGCCTGGACGACAACGGCCACACCATTCCGCTGATCGCGGAAACGGGCGGCCAGAACGCGATGGTGGTGGACTCGTCGGCGCTGTCCGAGCAGGTCGTGTTCGACGTGCTCAGTTCCGCTTTCGATTCGGCCGGCCAGCGCTGCTCGGCACTGCGCGTCCTGTGCGTGCAGGAAGACAATGCGGACCACGTGCTGACGATGCTGCGCGGCGCGATGCGCGAACTGGCCGTGGGCAACCCCGACCGCCTGTCGGTGGACGTGGGCCCGGTCATCGACACCGAAGCGCGCAACGGTATCCAGCGCCACATCGAATCCATGCGCACCGCCGGCCACCGCATCGATCAGGTCGAACTGAACGGCGAATGCCGCCACGGCACCTTCGTGCCGCCGACCATCATCGAGATCGACCACATCAGCGAACTGACGCGCGAAGTCTTCGGGCCGGTGTTGCACGTGGTGCGCTACAAGCGCGACGAACTGGACGCCTTGCTCGATGCGATCAACGGCACGGGTTATGGGCTGACGTTCGGCGTGCATACCCGTATCGATGAAACCATCGCTCACGTGACCGGCCAGGTCCACGCCGGCAACGTCTACGTCAACCGCAACATCGTGGGCGCCGTGGTGGGCGTGCAGCCCTTCGGCGGCGAATGCCTGTCGGGCACCGGTCCCAAGGCGGGCGGTCCGCTGTACATGTACCGCCTGCTGGGCACGCGCCCCGCGGGTCTGCCGCCGGCCCTGGACGCCGCGGCGCCGCTGCCGCAGCGGATCGCGCTGCCCGGTCCCACGGGCGAGACCAATACGTACATGGTCGAGCCGCGCGGCGCGGTCTATTGCGTGGCGGCCACCGAGGCTGGCGCGCGCGCGCAATGGTCGGCGGCCCGCCTGACGGGCAACCACGCCTGGTTCGCGGACACGCCTGCGGCGCAGGCGCTGCTGGCCACGCTGGACGCCGAGCAGCAGGGCCAGGCGGGCATCCTGGCGGACACCGACGTCGACGATGCGGATTACCAGGCCGTGCTGTTCGAAGGCGACGGCGACGCGCTGAAGGCGCTGAACCAACGCATCGCGCAGCGCCCGGGCGCCATTCTGGCGGTGCATGGCCTGACCTCGGACGCCTTGGCGGCAGGGGCCAGCTATGTCCCCGAGCGCCTGTTGACCGAGCGTTCGATCAGCGTGAATACCGCGGCGGCGGGCGGCAACGCCAGCCTCATGACCATCGGTTGAGCGCGGCCAAGGGGTAACCCTTGGCTACCCAAGGGTTATCTCCAATATCGGGCTAGGTTGCACTGGAACGAAAATCCGGTCGCACCTCTGGCCTGGCTGCCGCAATCCGGCATCCAGGCACTGCAGAAAATGCATGCGCGGGACCCGGCGATCACCGGGCCCGCGGTAGTGAAAAAACCAAAACCCCTGGCTAAAAGCTCAGGTATAACAGGCCTTAGGTCCGACATTCCGGAGGATACCCCCATGAAGTTCCGCACCACTTTGAAGCTTCTTGCCGCCAGCATCGCCGCCGCTGGCATGACCGCGGCCGCGCATGCCGCCGACGTCAAATTCGGCTTTGCAGCCCCGCTCACCGGTCCGCAATCGCATTACGGCGAAGACATGCAGAACGGGCTGAACCTGGCCCTGGAAGAAGCCAACAAAAAGGGCATCAAGGTCGACGGAGAGACGGCCAAGTTCGTGCTCGTGTCGCGCGACGACCAGGCCGACCCGCGCGTGGGCGTGCAGGTGGCGCAGCAGCTCGTCGACCAGGAAGTCGTGGGCATCCTGGGGCACTTCAACTCGGGCACCACCATTCCCGCGTCGCGCGTCTACCACGAAGCCGGCCTGCCGCAGATCGCCATGGCGACCTCGCCCGAATACACCAAGCAGGGCTACGAAACCACGTTCCGCATGATGACCAGCGACACCCAGCAGGGCGCCGCGGTCGGCAAGTTCATCGTGCAGAACCTGAAGGCCAAGAAGGTCGCGATCATCGACGATCGCACCGCCTACGGCCAGGGCCTGGCGGACGAAGTCGAAAAGGCGGTCAAGGCCGCAGGCGGCCAGGTCGTGCGCCGCGAATACACCACCGACAAGGCCAACGACTTCACGGCCATCCTGACCAACATCAAGGGTTCCGCGCCCGACGCCATTTTCTACGGTGGCCTGGACGCGCAGTCGGGCCCGATGAAGCGCCAGTTGGCCACGCTGGGCCTGAAGGCGCCGCTGGTGTCGGGCGAAATGACGCGCAGCGACACCTTCATCAAGCTGGCGGGCGATGCCGCCGACGGCACCTACGCCTCGCTGGCCGGCGTGCCGCTGGACAAGATGGCCGCGGGCAAGGACTTCGAGCAGAAGTACCAGGCGCGCTTCAAGAAGGCGCCCGGCGTGTACGCGCCCTACGCCTACGACGGCGCCTGGAACATGATCACCGCCATCGAGCAGGCCGGTTCCGCCGACCCCGAAAAGTACCTGCCCAAGCTGGCCAAGCTGAACCGCAAGGGCGCGACCAGCGAGCACATTTCTTACGACGACAAGGGCGACCTGAAGGAAATCTCGGTCACCATCTACGAAGTCAAGAACGGCAAGTGGGAGATGGTTGAAACGATGGTCAGCCAGGCTAATTAAGCCGGCTTGAACGAGGGCGGACGCTGGCTGCGCCACGGTCCGCCCGCTTCTTCCCGCAGGCGCCGTCCGGCTCCGCGGCGCGCGTTGCGCGGCCAGGCCTTTGCGCCCTGGTTGCCGCCCGCGATTTTCCAGGCTTATTCAGCGGCCCCTATGGATATCTTCATTCAACAACTGATTAACGGCGTCACGCTCGGCAGCGTGTACGCCCTGGTCGCCCTTGGCTACACCATGGTGTACGGCATCATCGGGCTGATCAACTTCGCGCATGGCGACGTCGTCATGATCGGCGCGATGGCGGCCACGACGGTCGCCATTTCGCTGGTGGGCGGCGACCCCGGCGCCTCCGCCTTCGTGGTGCTCGGCGTGGGCCTGCTCGTCTCCGTGCCGCTGTGCATGGCGGTGGGCTGGACGGCCGAGCGCGTGGCCTACCGGCCGCTGCGCCGCGCGCCGCGTCTCGCGGCGCTGATCACGGCCATTGGCGTGTCCATCATCCTGCAGAACCTCGCGATGATGGGCTGGGGGCGCAACTACCTGAACTTCCCGCAGGTGCTGTCGCCGCAGGTGTTCGAGTTTGCCGGCGCGCGCATGAGCACGCTGCAGATCGCCATCGTGGTGATCGCCGCGCTCATCATGGGCGGGCTGCTGGCCGTCGTGCACAAGACCCGCCTGGGCACCGCGATGCGCGCCACCGCGCAGAACCGCGAAGTGGCGGGCCTAATGGGCGTCAACATCAACACGGTGATTTCCGCGGCCTTCCTGATCGGATCGGCGCTGGCCGCCGTGGCGGGCATGATGGTCGCCACCTATTACGGCGTGTCGCAATACACGATGGGCTTCATGCTGGGCCTGAAGGCGTTCACCGCCGCGGTGCTGGGCGGCATCGGCAACCTGGTCGGCGCGATGGCGGGCGGCCTGCTGCTGGGCATCATCGAATCGCTGGGCGCGGGGTACATCGGAGACCTCACGGGCGGCTTCCTGGGCAGCCATTACCAGGACGTGTTTGCGTTCTTCGTGCTGGTGCTGGTGCTGATCTTCCGTCCCTCGGGCCTGCTGGGCGAACGCGTGGGGGATCGCGCATGAACACGCACCTGAAGAACAGCGGGTTCTCGACCCGCAACCTGATCGGCATCGCCCTCATCGGCATCGTGCTGGCGGTGCTGCCCTTCGTGATCGGCATGGCCGGGCAGAGCTGGGTCCGCATCCTGAACTTCGCGTTGCTTTACGTCATGCTGTCGCTGGGCCTGAACATCGTGGTGGGCTTTGCGGGTCTGCTCGACCTGGGCTATATCGCGTTCTATGCGGTGGGCGCCTACACGTGGGCGCTGCTGGCGTCGCCGCATTTCGGCCTGCACCTGCCGTTCTGGGCCATCCTGCCGATCGCGCTGGCGGTGGCGTGCCTGTTCGGCGTGCTGCTGGGGGCGCCAACGCTCAAGCTGCGAGGCGACTACCTGGCGATCGTGACATTGGGGTTCGGAGAGATCATCCGCATCTTCCTGAACAACCTGAACGCGCCCATCAACATCACCAACGGGCCGCAGGGCATCAACCGCATCGATACGTTCAAGGTGGGCGAGTTTGCGTTTGGACGCACGCAGAGCCTGCTGGGCATCCGCTTCACCGGGCCCGAGAAGTACTACTACCTGCTGCTTGCGCTGACGCTGATCATCATCGTGGTGTGCGTGCGCCTGCAGAACTCGCGCATCGGCCGCGCCTGGGAGGCCATCCGCGAGGACGAGATCGCCGCCAAGGCGATGGGCATCAACACCCGCAACATCAAGCTGCTGGCCTTTGCGATGGGCGCGTCCTTCGGCGGCGTGGCGGGCGCGTTGTTTGCGTCGATGCAGGGCTTCGTCAGTCCCGAGAGCTTCTCGCTCATGGAATCCATTTCGATCCTGTGCATGGTGGTGCTGGGCGGCATGGGCCACATTCCGGGCGTCATCCTGGGCGCGCTGATCCTGGCCGCGCTGCCGGAATTCCTGCGCGCGGTGGTCGAACCTGTCCAGCACATGGTGTTCGGCGAAGTGGTGCTGGATCCGGAAGGCATCCGCATGCTGCTCTTCGGCCTGGCCATGGTGTGCGTCATGCTGTTCCGCCCGGCCGGCCTGTGGCCGTCGGCGGTGCGCAAGCGCGAACTTGCCACCAAGACGCAAGGAGGCGCGGCATGAGCAAACTGCTGCAAGCCCAGGGCCTGGGCAAGCGCTTCGGCGGCCTGCAGGCCTTGTCGGACGTCAGTTTCGACATCGAGCAGGGCGAAATCTACGGGCTCATCGGTCCGAACGGCGCGGGCAAGACCACGTTGTTCAACGTGTTGACGGGTCTGTACATCCCCGAAGAGGGCACCTGCAACTTCAATGGCGAGTCCATGACGGGCAAGAAGCCGCACGAGGTGGCGTATGCGGGTCTGGCGCGCACGTTCCAGAACATTCGCCTCTTCGCCAACCTGAGCGCGATCGAGAACGTGATGATCGGCCGCCACTTGCGCACCCGCGCGGGTGTGCTGGGCGCGGTGCTTCGCACCCGCGCCACGCGCGCCGAAGAGGCCGCCATCGAGGCGCGCGCGCAGGAACTGCTGGACTACGTCGGCATCGGGCACCGCGCCAACGACGTGGCGCGCTCGTTGCCCTACGGGGACCAACGGCGCCTGGAGATCGCGCGCGCGCTGGCGACGGATCCCAAGCTGCTGGCGCTGGACGAACCCGCCGCGGGCATGAACGCATCGGAAACGGTGGTGCTGCGCAAGCTGGTCGAGAAGATCCGCGCGGACGGCGTGACCGTGCTGCTGATCGAACACGACATGAAGCTCGTCATGGGCCTGTGCGATCGCGTGCTGGTGCTGGAATACGGCAAGGTCCTGGCGATGGGCAAGCCCGCCCAGGTGCAGCGCGACCCCAAGGTCATTGAAGCGTATCTGGGCGCCGGGGCCGCCCAGGATCCGAACATCCACAACGAGGGCCAGGCAACATGACGGCATCCCAACCCCTACTGGAGCTGCGGGGCCTGCAGGTGTCCTATGGCGGCATCCGCGCGGTGCGCGGCATCGACCTGTGCGTGGACGAAGGCGAACTGGTCTGCCTGATCGGCGCCAACGGCGCCGGCAAGAGCACGACGCTGCGCGCCATCTGCGGCCTGGTGCCGCTGGCCGGCGGCGAGATCGTCTACGGCGGGCAGTCCATTGGCGGACAGAAGTCGCACGAGCTGGTCCGCAAGGGTCTGGTCATGGTGCCCGAGGGCCGCGGCATCTTCGGACAGCTCACCATCGAGGAAAACCTCGCGATGGGCGGCTATGTCCGTCGCGATGCGGCGCAGATCCGCCAGGACACCGATCGCGTCTTCACGCTGTTCCCGCGCCTGGCCGAGCGGCGCAGGCAGGCCGCGGGCACCCTGTCCGGCGGCGAGCAGCAGATGGTGGCCATGGGGCGCGCCATGATCGCGCGTCCCAAACTGCTGCTGCTGGACGAGCCGTCGATGGGGCTCGCGCCCCTGATGGTGGAAAAGGTGTTCGACGTGGTGCGCACCATCGCCAGCGAAGGCGTGACGATCCTGCTGATCGAGCAGAATGCGCGGCTGGCGCTGGAGAACAGCCACCGCGGCTACGTGATGGAGTCGGGCGAGATCACCTTGTCCGGTCCCGCGCGCGACATGCTGCACGATCCCAAGGTGCGCGCGGCGTACCTGGGCGAAGTCGAGTGATCCCGGGCGGCGCGGGGCGGTCTTTGCCGCCCTGCGCCGTGTCGCTTCAGGCCGGCTGCGCCGCCGCGCGCCGTCGGCCGATCATCAGGGCCAGCACGGCGGCGATGATGCCTGTCGCGCCCGAAATCACGAAGGCCATCAGGTAATTGCCCTGCGCTTCGCGCAGCGCGCCCGCCATCCACGCGGCGCTGGCCGCGCCCATCTGGTGGCCCGCCACGATCCAGCCGAACACGATGGAGGCGTCGCGTTCGCCAAAGGCTTCGGTCGTCAGGCGCAACGTCGGCGGCACGGTGGCGATCCAGTCCAGTCCGAAGAAGATCGCGAAGATCGACAGGCTGTAGAACGAGAAATCGGAATAGGGCAGGTACATCAGCGACAGGCCGCGCAGCGCGTAGTAGACGAAAAGCAGCTTGCGCGGATCGTAGCGGTCGGTAAGCCATCCCGACGCCGTGGTGCCCAGCAGATCGAAGATCCCCATCATGGCCAGCAGGCCCGCCGCCTGGACCTCGGGCATGCCGTGGTCCCCGCAAAGCGCGATCAGATGCGTGCCGACCAGGCCGTTCGTGGTGAAGCCGCACACGAAGAAAGTGGCAAAGAGATACCAGAACGTGCGCGTCCTGGCGGCGCGGGCCAGCGTGCCGAAGGTGGCCGCCAGCATGCCGGTGCGCGGCGCGGCGGGCGCGGGCGGGGCCAGCGGATCGCTGCCGAACGGCGCGACGCCGACGCTGGACGGCCGGTCGGGAACCAGCCACCAGGCCAGCGGCACCAGCGCCGCGGCGGCGCCAGCGACCGTCCAGACCACGCGCGTCCAGTCGCCCGACGAGGCCAGCGCGGCCAGCACGGGCAGGAACACCAGCGTGCCGGTGGCGGCGCTGGCGGTCAGCAAGCCCATCATCAGCCCGCGATGCTTGACGAACCAGCGATTGACCACGGTCGCGCCCATCACAATGGCGACGGCGCCCGAACTGAGGCCCGAGAACACGCCCCAGGTCATGATCAGGTGCCAGGGCTCGGTCATGTACGCGCTGACCGCGCTGGATGCCGACATCAGGATCAGCGCGCCGATCAGCACGCGCCGCAGCCCGAAGCGCTCCATCGCGGCGGCGGCGAAGGGGCCCACCAGGCCGTAGAGAAAGATGCCCAGGGCCGCGGCGAAGGAAATGGTGCTGCGGCTCCAGCCAAAGGCTTCCTCCAGCGGCACCAACAGCACGCTGGGCGACGACCTCAGCCCGGCGGCCACCAGAAGCGACAGAAAAATCACCCCGACGACGACGAACGCATATTTCTGGCCGGCGTGGCGGAATGGGAAGGGAGGGCGGGCTATACTCATGTTACTGACCGGTACGTATTACGGTTCGCGCATAGTACGTACCGGTCAGTAACATCGTCAAGCATTTCTTGGCGACCCTGTTTTCGGGCATGCCGCGCGCATCCCGCAGAAAAGGAGCCGAGCATGGCCAGCAAGACCCAGACCCCCACCTCCGCGCCGGCGACCGGCAAACCGGCTGCCAAGCCACTGCCCGCGGCCGACCGCATCCGCAAAACGGCGCGCGAGATGTTCTACCGCGACGGCATCCGCGCCGTCGGCGTCGATGCGATCGTGACCCAGGCAGGGGTGACCAAGCCCAGCCTGTACCGCAGCTTTTCGTCCAAGGACGAACTGGCGGCAACCTACCTGCGCGACTATGACGCCGAGTTCTGGGCGCGCTTTGACGCGGCCTGCGCTGCCCATCCCGGCGATCCGCGGGCGCAATTGCTGGAGTACCTGAGGGGCATGGCCGGTCGCGCCGTCCAGAACGGCTACCGCGGCTGCGGCCTGACGAACGCGGCGGTCGAGTATCCGGATTCGGACCATCCGGCGCGTGCCGTGGCCGTGGCGCACAAGCAGGAATTGCGCCGCCGGTTGAACGCCATGACGGTCGGGATGGGCGCGTCCGATCCCGAGGCCCTGGCCGACGGTCTGCTGCTGCTGATCGAGGGCGCCTTCGTGTCAAGCCAGCTGTTTGGTCAGGGCGGGCCGGCCGGCAGGGTCGCCGAAATGGCCGATAAGCTGATCCAGGCGCACATGCCAGGCTGATTCTTGGCTTAATCCGCACAAAACCGGTGCGCAAACAGGTGCCGCATGCACCGTTGTGGTGGTGTTTGTACCCATTGCGCAACGAAGAAAAAAATGTTTGGCTTTTTTATTGCAACGCAGCATACGCGGATCTAAGATGGATTCACGTTGTTCCACATCGCGCTTTCTCAAGGAGAGAATCATGAGCGATACCGCGTTGAAAAATGCCCGTATGTCGGATGCGCTGGAGCGGTCCTTGATCCGCGAGGCCATCAAGGCGGAAACCCTGTCCGGTTCGTCCACGGCCTCCCGCTGGTTGCGCCTGAAGGTGCGCATGGCCGGATTCGGCGGCGCTGTCGGCGAGATCCTGCACAACATGGACGCCGGCCGACGCCAGCACCCGGTCGTTTCCGCGTACCACTGAAGTACTACGCCAGAAAAAACGCCAGCTTTGATCGCTGGCGTTTTTTTGTGCCTGGCCGGGCCCGCCCCGGCTTCGTTCAGGCCACGATGTCCAGCAGCAGATACCCATCCAGCACGATGATTCCCACGGTTGCGCCGATGGCCGCCCATGCCCAGGCGCCGCGCAACACGTAGCGGCCCATCAGGCGCTTGCGGCAGGCCAGGACCACCAGCGGACCCAGCGCGAAGGGCAGGGCCAGGCTCAGGATGACCTGGCTGAGCACCAGCAATCCATCGGGATCCTGGCCGCCCGTCCAGGCCAGCAGGCCCATGGCGGCGGCGCCTGCGATCAGGCGCGTCATCAGCGCGCGGCGCCGGTCCGACCAATTGCTGCCCACCTGGAAACCCTGCGACAGGATGCGGCCAGCGAGCACGCCCGTGATGGTTGAGCTTTGTCCCGCGGCATAGAGCGCCACGGCAAAGACGACGGCGGCTCCGATCCCAAGCGTGTGTCCAATCACCGCATGCGCGTCATCCAGGCTGGACACGACCATGCCGGCACCGGAGAGGGACGCCGCAGCCACGATCATGATGGCCGAATTGATCAGCATGGCCACGCCCAGCGACACGATGGTGTCGTTGCGCGCCACCCGCATCGCCATATCTCGCGCTTGGGGCGGAAGATCCCGCGCCCGCTGCGCCAGCGAGCCGGAATGCAGATAGAGGTTGTGCGGCATGAGGGTGGCGCCCAGGATACCCAACGCAATCAGGAAGCCCTGCGGGTCGCGCAACGCCTTGCCGGTTTCCGTCACGCCGTGCGCGACCTCCGTCCAGGCCGGATTGGCCTTGAACAGCAGGAACACGAATGACAGCGCCACCACCGACAGCAGCAGCGCGATCACGCGCTCGTGCCGGTCGGCATTGCCGCGCGTCAGGGCCAGCACGGCAAAGGTGCCGATGCCCGTGACGGCGACGCCCGCGATCAGCGGCAGATTGAACAGCAGCCGCAGCGCAATCGCGCCGCCGATCAGTTCGGCCAGCGCGGTTGCCAGGATCGCGGCCTCGCCGGCCAGCCAGGCCGTCTTGGCAAGACGCGGCGACAGGTGGCGCGCGGTGAGGGTGGCCAGGTCCTGGCCCGTGGCCAGCGCCAGGCGCGACACCAGCACCTGGAAGCCCAGCGCCAGAAAGGCCGACGTGATGACGACCATGAGCAGGCCGTAGCCGAAGCCGCTGCCTCCCGCGATGTCGGTGGCCCAGTTGCCCGGATCGATGTAGCCGACGGCCACCAGGATGCCGGATCCGACCATCCGGCGCAGGTTGGCGGACACCCGCGCATCCTGCGCCAGGACGGCATTGCCGCCGGATATCGCGTAAATGAATCGGGTCATGTGCTGCTCCTGAGAATAGTTCTCATCTTCCGGAGGCAGCCGCGGACCGTCAAATTGATTTTGGCCAAGCGCGGGATAGGGCGGGCCAATGATCCGGCCCCCTCAAAGGCCGGACCCTGTGTGCGCGTAGGGTTGCGATCAGGATTTCAGCTTGGCGTCCATCGAGATCTTCGCGTTCAGCACCTTGGATACCGGGCAGCCCTTTTCCGCCTTGCGTGCGGCCTCTTCGAAGGCCTCGGCCGACGCGCCGGGGATGACGGCTTCGACGGTGAGGTGGACGGCGGTGATGGAAAAGCCGTCATCGACCTTGTCCAGCGTCACTTCAGCCTTGGTGTCCAGGCTTTGCGCGACCATGCCGGCCTCGGACAGAATGTTGGACAGCGCCATCGTGAAGCAGCCGGCGTGCGCGGCGCCCAGCAGTTCTTCAGGATTGGTGCCGGGGGTGTCGCCAAAACGGGTGTTAAAGCCGTAGGGTTGGCTCTTGAGCGCGCCGCTCTGCGTGGAAATCGTGCCTTTGCCAGTCTTCAGATCGCCGGTCCAGGCGGCGGTTGCGGTCTTCTTCATACGTGACTCCTGGTTGGGACGCGGCCGCGTGCGGGCGCGTCCGGGGTGGGGGACGCGCCATCGCCGGGACGGCGCGCCTTGCCTCAGGCGGCATCGTCGATGATACGGCCCGCCACCCGCCTGGGCGCTGAAAACGCCGGTACGCAACGGCAAGCCGATGTAACGGGGGGCGCGGCCGGCGCCGGGGCCGCCGCAACAGGCCGATCTGGTCAAAAGGCGCCGCTTGCGCATCAGGCAAAATAGCGGCATCTCCTTCACTTCCTCCCAAGAGCCGTAGTCATGCCTCGCATCCTTGCCCGCTACGCCTGCGCCGTCGCGCTGGCCGTTCCCGCCCTGTCCGCACAAGCCGAAATCGTGATCGGCGTGGACGTGTCCACCACGGGCCCCGCCGCCGCCATCGGCATCCAGACCAACAACGCGATCCGGCTCTGGCCCAATACGCTGGGCGGCGAGCCCGCGCGCTATGTGGTGCTGGACGACGGCACCGACGTGAGCCGCGCGGTGAAGAACATGCGCAAGCTGACCTCCGAGGACAAGGTCGATGCCATCGTCGGCCCCAACATCACGGCGTCCGCGCTGGCCGCGCTGGACGTGCTGGCCGAAACCAAGACCCCGATGATCGCCCTTGCCGCGTCCAGCGTCATCGTCGAGCCGCAGTCCGATCCCAAGCGCACCTGGGCCTTCAAGATGCCGCAGAACGACTCGCTGATGGCGACGGTCCTGGTCGAGGACATGAAGAAAAAGGGCCTGAAGAACGTGGCTTTCATCGGCTTTGCGGATTCCTATGGCGACAGCTGGTGGAAGGAATTCTCGGCCGCGGCCGGCTCCGATCTGAAGCTCGTGGCGCAGGAACGCTTCCAGCGCACCGATGCCTCGGTCGTCGGCCAGGTGCTGAAGGTCATCGCGGCCAAGCCGGACGCGGTGCTGATCGCCGGCTCGGGCACGCCGGCGGCGCTGCCGCAGAAGACGCTGCTGGAACGCGGCTACACGGGCGCCATCTACCAGACGCATGGCATCGGCACGCTGGAGTTCCTGCAGGTGGGCGGCAAGGACGTCGAAGGCACCCTGTTCCCGACGGGGCCCGGCGTCGTCGCGCGGGAATTGCCCGATTCCAACCCGGTCAAGAAGGTGGCCGTGGAATTCGCGGACAAGTACGAACAGCAATACGGCCCCAACACCCTGACGCAGTTTGCGGGCGACGCGTACGGCGCCTGGATGCTGCTGGACTCGGCCGTGTCGCGCGCCTTGAAGACGGGCGCCAAGCCCGGCACGCCGGAGTTCCGTCTGGCCCTGCGCGATGCGCTGGAGCAGACGCGCGACCTGGTGGTGCCCAACGGCGTGCTCAACATCACCAAGGACAATCACCAGGGGTTCGACGAGCGCGCCCGCGTCATGGGCACGGTCAAGAACGGGCGGTTCTCCTACGCGCAATAAAGGGTGCCATATACCCCTACAGTTCGTAACATGTCCTGACGCCCCATAGGGCAATGGGCGGCAAAAGCAGGCTTAGGCCTGCTTTTTTTCGGCTACATCATTCGTGTAGAAATCATTTAATAGCGTATTATTTTTAGTGAAGCCATGTACCTAGAAATAAATACGGGAGAAATTTCCATGACCTTGATCCGTTCCAGACGTCTGCTGTTGGCCCTGAGCCTGGGCATTCTTGCGGCTTGCTCCGACTCCGGCGCCGACAAGACCACGGCGGCGGCCGGGACCGGCACCAGCACCCTCGAGGCCGCCAAAGCGGCCGGCAAGATCCGGATCGGTTACGCCAATGAAGCGCCGTTCGCCTACATGGACAGCAAAGAGGCCAAGGTCACCGGCGAATCCGTCGAAATCGCCCGCGTGGTGCTCAAGCGCATGGGCATCAATGAGGTCGAAGGCGTGCTGACGGAATTCGGCTCGCTGATCCCGGGCCTGGCCGCCAAGCGCTTCGACATCATCGCGGCCGGCATGTACGTCACGCCGGAACGCTGCAAACAGGTGGCCTTCTCGGACCCGACGTATGGCGTGGGCGAAGCGTTCCTGGTCCAGGAAGGCAATCCGAAAAAACTGCACAGTTATGAAGACGTCGCCAAGAACCCCGACGCCAAGCTGGGCGTGGTGGTCGGCGCCATCGAAGGCGAGTATGCCGAGAAGGTCAAGATCCCCTCGGACCAGGTCGTGGTGTTTCCGGATGCCGTCAGCGCGCTGTCGGGCGTGCAGGCTGGCCGCGCCGACGCCTACGCGGCGACCGCGCTCACCATCAACGACCTGATGGTCAAGACGCAAGAGGGCAGCGGGCTGGAAAAAGCCGATCCGTTCACCGACCCGGTGATCGACGGCAAGGGCGTGCGCGGCTATGGCGCGTATGCCTTCCGCACGGATGACAAGGCGTTTGCCGACGCCTTCAATGCCGAACTGGCCAAGTTCATCGGCACCGACGAGCACAAGAAGCTCGTCGAGCCGTTCGGCTTCACCGCCCAGGAGCTGCCCCAGGGTGTGACCGCAGAAAAGCTCTGCGCCGGACAGTAAGGGGCGCCGATGCCGTTCTTTTCGGAACCTATCGCGGAGCTCGTCCCGCCGCTCCTCGAGGGGCTGGGCGTCACGCTCCAGATCCTGGCGGGGGCGGTGGTCCTGGCCGTGCCGCTGGCGCTGCTGTCCGGCATGGGACGCCTGTCCTCCGTGCGGCCGGTGCGGTGGCTGGCCTCGGTCTATGTCGAAGTCTTCCGCGGCACCTCCGCCCTGGTGCAGCTCTTCTGGTTTTATTTCGTGCTGCCCCTGTTCGGCATGCAGTTGCCGGCCATGCTGGTGGGCATCGTGGTGCTGGCGCTGAACGCCGGCGCCTATGGCGCGGAAGTGGTGCGGGGCGCCATCCGGGCGGTCCCGCCCGGACAGCGCGAAGCCGGCGTGGCGCTGAACCTGACCCGCCGGCAGATCATGCGGCGCATCGTGCTGCCGCAAGCAGTGCCCGCGATGTTGCCGCCCGCGGGCAACCTGCTGATCGAACTGCTGAAGAACACCGCGCTGGTGTCGCTGATCACGATCACCGACCTGACGTTCCGCGGCCAATTGCTGCGCAGCGAAACCCTGCGCACGACCGAGATCTTCACCTTGATGCTGCTGATGTATTTCGCGGTGGCCCTGCTGATCACCGCGGGCGTGCGCCTGCTTGAGCGGAGGGTCCGGATCCGATGACGCCGATTTTCGATTGGTCTTTCGCACTGGAAATCCTGCCCACGCTGGGGTCGGCGCTGGTCATCACGATCCAGGCCACCGTGCTGGGCATGCTGGTGGCGGTCACGCTGGGCCTGGTGCTTGCGATGCTGCGCCGTTCCCGTCTGCGCGTCGTGTCGCTGCCCGCAGCGTTCTTCATCGAGTTCGTGCGCAGCACGCCGCTGCTGGTGCAGATGTATTTCCTGTTCTACGTGCTGCCCCTGACCGGCGTCCAGATGTCGCCGCTCATGACCGGGATCGTGGCGCTGGGCCTGCACTATGCGACCTACTGCGCCGAGGTCTACCGCGCCGGCATCGAAGCCGTGCCGCGTGGCCAATGGGAGGCGGCCACGGCACTGAACATGTCGCGCTGGCGGACCGCGGTGGGCGTGGTGCTGCCCCAGGCGATTCCGCCCGTGGTGCCCGCGCTGGGCAACTATCTGGTGGCGATGTTCAAGGACACGCCGCTGCTGTCGGCCATTACCGTGGTCGAACTGCTGCAGCAAAGCAAGATGATCGGTTCGTCGACGTTCCGGTACACCGAACCCCTGACCCTGGTGGGCCTGCTGTTCCTGGCGCTGAGCCTGGTCGCGGCGTGGGGTGTGCGCGGCCTGGAGGCCCGCCTGCAACGATATGGAGGAAAGCGATGAGCGCCAGCCTGAACATTAGGAATCTGCACAAACGATACGGAGACCTGGAAGTCCTGCGCGGCATCAATCTCGAGATACCCGCCGGCCAGACGGTGGCCGTCATCGGCCCCTCGGGGTCGGGCAAGTCCACCTTGCTGCGCGTGCTGATGACGCTGGACCAGCCCACCAGCGGCGATATCGAGATCGACGGCGAGTCGATGTGGACGGACGCGCAGGGCCGCCCCGTCGGCCCCAATTCCGACCACCTGCGCAAGGTGCGCGGCAAGATTGGCATGGTGTTCCAGCACTTCAACCTGTTTCCGCACATGACGGCGCTGGGCAACGCCATGGAAGCGCCCATGCATGTGCTGGGCATGACGCGCAGCCAGGCGCGCGAACGCGCCGTGGAATACCTGGACATGGTTGGCCTGGGCGACAAGCTGGACGTCTATCCGGCGCAACTGTCCGGGGGCCAGAAGCAGCGCGTGGGCATCGCGCGAGCGCTGGCGATGTGTCCCGAGATCATGCTGTTCGACGAGGTCACGTCCGCGCTGGATCCGGAGCTGGTGGGCGGGATCCTGCAGATCCTGCGCGATCTGTCCGCCCGCCGCAGCATGACGATGATCATCGTCACGCACCAGATGAAATTCGCCGAACGCAGCTCGGACCGGACGCTCTTCTTCGATCAGGGCAACATCGTCGAGGACGCGGAATCGTCGGTGCTGTTCAGCCAGCCCAAGGAGCCGCGCACGCGCCAGTTCCTGGATTCGGTGATCGAGGGACAGTAGCCGCCCGGTTTAACCCTGCCGGGGGCGTTGGGATTGGCGGTGCCGGCTTTCGCGGGCGCTATGCTGTGGCGTCCAACGCTTCGGAGCCCCACGCATGAGTCACCTGTTCAGCCCCACGACCCTCGGCAATGTTTCCCTGCCCAACCGCATCGTCATCGCACCGATGTGCGAATACTCCGCCGAAGAAGGCTGTGCCACCGATTGGCACATGATCCATCTGGGGAATCTGGCCCTGTCGGGCGCCGGGCTGCTCTTTGTCGAAGCCACCGCGGTGGAGGCCGATGGCCGCATTTCGCCGGGCGACCTCGGCCTGTGGTCCGACGAAACGGAAGCCGCGCTGGGCCGGGTGGTCGCCGCCGTGCGCCGCTATTCGCCGATCAAGCTGGGCATCCAGCTTGGGCACGCCGGCCGCAAGGCGTCCAGCGACGCGCCCTGGAATGGCGGCCAGCTCGTGCCCGAAAGCGCCGGCGGCTGGCTGGGCTGGGCGCCTTCCGCCGTGCCGCACAACGACCAGGAGCCCGCGCCGCGCGCACTGGACGCGGCGGGTCTGGCGCGCGTGCGAGACGCCTATGTCGCCAGCGCGAAGCGCGCGCTGCGCCTGGGATTCGACGCCATCGAGGTGCACGCCGCGCACGGCTATCTGCTGCATCAGTTCCTGTCGCCGCTGTCCAACCGGCGCGACGACGCCTATGGCGGCTCGCTGGAAAACCGCATGCGCTTTCCGCTGGAAGTGTTTGAGGCGCTGCGCGAGGTCACGCCGTCGTCCGTGGCGCTGGGCGTGCGCGTCTCGGCGACCGACTGGGTCGAGGGCGGGTGGGACCTGGAGCAGACCCTGGCGTTTGCGCAGGCGCTGAAGGCGCGCGGCTGCGAGTTCATCGACGTGTCCAGCGGCGGCGTGTCGCCGCAGCAGAAGATTCCGGTCGGGCCGAACTACCAGGTGCCCTTTGCCGAGGAGATCAAGCGCCGGATCGGCATGCCGACGATTACGGTGGGCCTGATCACCGAGGCGCAGCAGGCCGAAGACATCCTGTCGCAGGGCAAGGCCGACATGGTCGCGCTGGCGCGTGGCATGCTCTACAACCCGCGCTGGCCGTGGCATGCCGCGGCCCAGCTGGGCGGCCAGGTCGACGCACCGCGCCAGTATTGGCGGTCGCAGCCGCGCGAGTTGAAGTCGTTGTTCGGGGAAACGCGCTTCGGCCAGCGGTAGGCGGGAAGCGCCGGCCCGGATGCGCCGGGCCGAAAGGGCGGGCAAAAGGGCGGGCAAAAAGGGCGGGCCAAAGGGCAAGCCAAAGCGCCCGCCGACAGCATCCTACAGGCGCGAATACGCCGCTTCCAGCCCGCGATGCAGGACCTCGGCAAAGTCTGGGCTGGCCGGGTCCTGCTGCGACAGCAGGCGGGCCAGGACGACGTTGTCTTCCTCGCCGTTCCAGATCTTGATGTAGGTGCCTTCCTTGTAGCCGTGCTGCTGCCGGAAGATGTTCAGGACGTTCTTGGAAACGTACTGCGTGTAGGCGTCGTTCCAGCTCATCTCGCACGCGCGCATGGTCTGTTCCAGCACCTTGAAGCTGGCGCGTCCGCACACCGCCAGTCCGCCGATGAGCTCGAGCAGCTCGGGCACGTTCAGCGCGTCCAGGGCATGGGTCTTGCCGTCCAGCGTAACGCTGGCGGGCGAGGCCAGATCGGCGACCAGGGCGCGCGCGGCGGCCTCGACGTCTCCGCCAGCTGCGACGATGGTGTGCGACAGGTAGAAGTGCAGGATGTCGACCAGCTCCATCTGCACCTGCGGCAGGTCAATCGTCTGCTTTTTCCACCACTTCCAGCCGTAGTGTTCCAGGGCCTCGGCCGATTCGACGAAGGCGGCGCGCAGGAAGCGGGCGCCGCCATTGACCCAGTCCGGATTGATCATGCTGTTCAGGTGGCCTTGCAGCTTCAGCATCGTGGCCGCCTGGGCCTGGTTCAATCCGACTACGTTGTTCACTTTCACTCCGGGAGACGTGGGGGCTGTTCAATGGGCGGAAATGTTAGCACCATCGCTTGGCACCATCGCTTGGCAACCCCGCCTGGCACCACCCCCCCGGCCTCAGCCGCCGTCCTTGCGGTACGACGACGGCGCCAGCGGCGGCAGCTTGTCCAGGGGCGTCTTGCGCGGATTGCGCGCGCCGCTGGCCGCCTTGAACAGCATGAAGGCGAAGAAGGCCAGGAAGAGGGCGGGCATCAGCTCGTCGAACTCGAATTCAGGACTGTGCAGCGCCCGGAAGGCGATGTTCGCGGCGGCCCAGCCCGCCATGATGCCGGCAATCGTCAGCACGACGCCAATCTTGCGCTGGCGCGCGCGCCGGGCGAGCGTGAGCGTGACGTCGTCCGGCTGACCGGGGACGGACGCCACCGGCGCCTGCGTGGTGCGCGAGTGGGGAGCAGGGGACGCGGTATTGCCCCAGGGGGCATCGGACAGCGAGCCGGGCGTGACGGACGGCGGCGCCGGGACGGGCGCCTGCTGGGCCGGCCTGCGGCCTTCCCGGCGGGTTGCGATGTGGCCGGGCGACCCGCCCGCGCGGGTCAGCTCTTCGATATAGCGCGCGAAATCGCCGTTCTTGGGCTCGGCATCGATGGCCATGAGGCTCTCCGGATCAATTGCCCCGCCGCACGCGCACCGGTTGGCGGCGCTTGCGCACCATGGCGAGGAGTAGCCCGCATCCTAGCAAAACCGACAGCCCGGCGCCGATCATCATGCCGATCTGCTGGGCGTTCTCCGCCGCACCCAGGCTGCGCGCGGTGATGTAGCCGGGCGCCAGCATCAGCGGCATCCAGGCCACGGCCGACAGCACGTTCGCCAACTGAAAGCGCGCTTGCGTCATGCCCATCACGCCGGCCACGGTGGGAATGGTGGACCGGATGGGGCCCAGGAAGCGGCCGATCAGCACCGACGCAAAGCCGTAGCGGTAAAAGAACAGGCGGGCGCGTGCCACGGCGGTCCGCTGCTGCTTGAGCGGCCAGCGCCGCAGCACCCCCGGTCCCGCCCAGCGCCCGAGCCAGTACGACAGGGCATCGCCGACGATGGCGCCCGCGATGCCCCAGGCCACCACGCCCCATGGCGATAAAGTGCCGGAGCCGATGAGGCCGCCGGTGAGCAGCATCAGGGCCGTGGCGGGAATGAACAGGCCCAGGAGTACGATGGACTCGCCCAACGTGAGCAGGAATGTAATCGGCCCGGCCCAGGCCTGATTGGCTTCGATGAACTGGCCGATCTGGGTGATGTATTCATCCATGGATGCAAAGTTGAAAATTAGCTGAACGCAATCGGGTATGTTAACGCCTGCGCGGCCGGCCGAAAGACGCCTCGGCCATATGGCGCAGGCTCAACGTTGGAGAAACATGGATTCAGTTACACAGGCGGTGCTGGGCGCAGGCATTCAGGGCGCGATGCTGGGGCGCGTGCAGGGACGACGGGCTCTCTTCTATGGCGCGGCGCTGGCCACCGTGCCCGATCTGGACGTCCTGATGAGCTACCCGGACCCGGTATCGCTCATGACCTATCACCGGGGGTTTTCGCATTCGGTCTTCGTGCTGACCGCCGTGGCCATCGTGCTGGCCTGGCTGATCCGCAAATTCCGGCCCAACCCGGGCTACAGCGGGCGCCGATTGTTCCTGACGCTATGGCTGGTGCTGGTGACGCATCCCATCCTGGATTCGTTCACGGTCTACGGAACCCAGTTGTTCTGGCCGCTCGCGCTGACGCCGGAAAGCTGGTCGGCCGTCTTCATCATCGATCCGGTCTATACCGTGCCGCTCCTGCTGGGCGTACTGTTCGCCTTTGCCGCCGGCATGACGCTTACCGCGCGGCGCGTGCTGGTGGCCACGCTTGCATTCAGCACCGCGTACCTGGGGTTCGGACTGGCGGGACGCATGGCGGCCGAGCAGCGCGTACGCGACGCGCTGCAGGGACAGGGCATCACCGTAGGGGAATTGCGCGCCATTCCCATGCCGTTCAATACCCTGGTGTGGCGCGTGATCGCCAAGGACGGCAACGGCAGCTATTACGAAGCGGTCAGCAGCCTCTTTGACCGCGGTCCGCCAGAATGGGTGCGCCTGCCTCTGAATCCCGAGACAGGCCGCGCCCTGGCGGGCGTGCCCCTGCATGAACGCCTGCGCTGGTTCACGGATGATTGGCTGCGGTACGACGTGGTGGGCGACGCTCTGGTGGTCTCGGACCTGCGCATGGGCATGGCCGGGCATTACACGTTTCGCTTCAAGATGGCCCAACGCGCGCCGGATGGCGCCTGGGCGGCAGTCACGCCTTCCGTCTGGCCGAGCGACCGGGGCGGCTGGAATGAATTCAAGCTGGTCCTGGCCCGGATCCTCGACGCGCAACCGCCGCTGCCCCTGGCGCAATGGGCAGAGCAGGCGACAAAGTAGGCGGCGTCCCCGCCACCCGATGCAGGCCCCCGCGAGTCGGGGGCTTTTTCTTGCGCCGCGCGTATTGACCGGTTTCCAGCGCTTGCATTATTCTTGTTCATTAATAAGGAACTGATGTTCCGTTTTATGGAACAAGCATGAGTATTCTCGATGGCGTCCAACGGGTGTTTTCGCTCTATGCGGAAGGCGCAGCCGAGCTGAGCTTCACCGAAGTCGCGGCGCGCCTGACCATGCCCAAGAGCACGGCCTCGCGTCTGCTGAACCAGATGCAGCATTACGGGCTGCTCGATCAGGACGCGGCCACGCGCCGCTATCGGCCGGGCGCCATGCTGGCGCAGGCCGTGCGCGCCGGCATGGCCGCCACGCCGCTGGACGAGGCCTGCCGCGCCGTCCTCGCCCGGCTGTCCGACGACAGCGGGCTGACGGCCTATCTCTCCACGCTGAACCAGCGCGAAACCGTCGTGCTGCAGCGGCTGAACGGCTCGCATCCCGTGCAGGTGCTGTCGCCGCCCGGTTCGCGCCGCGCCGCCTCGGGCACGGCGATGGGGCGGGCGTTGCTGTCGCGCCTGACCGACACCGAATTCCAGGCCCTGTATGGCGCGGACCCCGCGCAGCCTCTGCCCGTCGAAGGGCGCGACTGCCCGGCCACCGTCGGCGATCTGGCGCACCGCTTGGCGCGTACGCGCGCGGACCATTGCGCCGTCGCGATCGACGAGGCCATGCCCGGGATCGGCGCCGTGGCCGCGGCGGTCCGTGACCCCGCCACCGGCGAAACGCGCGGCCTGTGCCTGTCGTTCGTGTCGTTCCAGGCCGACGCCACTCGCGTCGCCGTGCTGCGCGAATCCGTGCTGCAACAGGTGGGGGCGCTGGGCCGCGAGCTCAACGATCCTTACTGGCTCACCTGACCGATTCCCGGGACGCGACGGCATCGGCCGCGCCAGCCCGGCTTTTAGGCCCGCCTCCCGCCACCCGCTTCCAGAACCTTTTACCTATCGGACCTTTTCCATGAATCTTCTGCTCCTCAGCAACTCCAGCAGCGATGCCGGCTATCTCGTGCACGCCATGCCCGACATCCGCGAGCTGATCGAATCCCTGCCGCAAGGCGCCCGCGCGGTGTTCGTGCCCTACGCGGGCGTCACGCGCAACTGGGACGACTACACCGCGCTGGTCGCTTCGGCGCTGGCGGACACGGGGTTGGACATCCAGGGCCTGCACCGCGCGCAGGATCCGGTCGCGGCGTTGGAAGCGGCGGCGGTCATCATCGTCGGAGGCGGCAACACGTTCAACCTGCTGGGCCAGTTGCGCCGCCAGGGCCTGCTCGAGGCCGTGGCGCGCCGCGTGCGCGAGGGGGCGGCCTACCTGGGTTGGAGCGCAGGTTCCAACCTGACGTGCCCCACCATCTGCACCACCAATGACATGCCCATCACGGACCCGCAGGGCTTCGATGCGCTGGGCCTGGTGTCCTTCCAGATCAACCCGCACTACACCAATGCCCACCCGCCCGGGCATCGCGGAGAAACCCGCGCCCAGCGCCTGGCGGAGTTCTGCACCCTGAATCCCGCCATGCCCGTGCTGGGGCTGCCCGAAGGCGCCGCGCTGCGCGTGCGCGGCGACAACATCGCCCTGGTCGGCCCGCACGATGCGCCGCTCTTCCTGGGCACGGGCGAACCGCGCGTGTTCCGCCCCGGTCCGCTGGAGATCCCGGCATGAAGCAGGTGATCGACGTCATCGAATTGCTGTCGTCCGCGCATGTCACGGGCGAGGCGGTCGCGCAGGTGCTGCGCGACGCCGGCAATTGCGATGTGCAAGTGACGCGCCTCGAGCGCGACGGATTGTCGACGGACTTCCTGTCCATCGTCATCCCGGGCGCGGACGCGTCGGCGCCGCAACTGGGCATCGTCGGGCGGCTGGGCGGCATCGGCGCGCGCCCCGCCGTGACGGGCCTGGTCTCCGACAGCGACGGCGCCGTGGTCGCGATCGCGGCCGCGCTCAAGCTGATGGCGATGGCACGGCAGGGCGACGTGCTGCCCGGCACGGTCCGCATCCGCACACACATCTGCCCGCGCGCCGGCACCCGGCCGCATCATCCGGTGCCGATGATGCGCTCGCCGTTTCCCATGCGCGAAATGATGTCGCACGAAGTCGACCCGCGCATGGACGCGATCCTGTCGGTGGACACGACGCGCGGCAACCGGCTCGTCAACAAGCGCGGCGTGGCGCTCACGCCCGTGGCCAAGCAGGGCTATCTGCTGCGCATTCCCGAGACCATGCTGGACGTGATGGGCTGGGTCAGCGGCGAACTGCCGGTGACGCTGCCTCTGACCACGCAGGACATCACGCCCTACGAAAACGGCCTGTGGCACGTGAATTCGCTCATGCAGCCGGCCATCGTCACGGATGCGCCGGTGGTCGGCGTGGCGCTAACGGCGCAGACCACCGTGCCCGGTTGCGCCACCGGCGTCACCAACGCGGTGGACGCGGATGTCGCCATGCGCTTCTGCATCGAGATCGCCAAGCTCTACGGCGAGGGCGCCATGACCTTCTTCGACGACACAGAATGGCGCGCGCTGCAGGCCCGCTACGGGTCGATGGCGCACCTGCAGACCGTGGGCCGCGAAGACGGAGCCACGCCATGAGCGCGCGCGCGCCGCGCCGCGTCGCGTTCTTCACCATCGGCCAATCGCCGCGCAGCGACGTCGTGCCCGAGATGGCGCCCGTGCTGGGCGCGCACGTGCGCATCGACGAGTTCGGTGCGCTGGACGGGCTGGACGCCGCGGGCCTGGCGGCGCTGGCGCCGCGTCCGCGCGAGTACCGTTTCGCCACGCGCATGCGCGACGGCTCCCAGATCGAACTGGACGCGGCCGCCGCCGAGGCGCGCCTGGCGGACGAGATGCGGCAGGCGGACGGCCAGGGCTACGACATCCTGGTGCCGCTGTGCACCGGCACGGCGATCGCGCCGATGCGCACACTTGTGGTGGAGCCGCAGCAAGTCGTGGACCATCTCGTCGCGGGCCTCGCGCAGCACTGCCGCAAGGTGGGGCTGGTGGTGCCGCTGCAAGCACAGGTCGACGCGTTTCACATGGCCGTGCCGCTGGAATGCGACACGCAGGTGGTGCATGCCTCGCCCTATGAGCCCGACGCGCAGCAGGCCGCGCGCAACTTCGAGGCCGCGGGCCGGGCTCTGGCGTCGTGCGACCTGATCGTCATGCATTGCATGGGCTATGCGCAGCGCATGCGCCAGGCGGTGGCCGAGGCATCGGGCCGTCCCGTGCTGCTGTCCAACCGCCTGGTCGCGCAGGCGCTTGCGCAACTACTGGAATAACGCCGCCGGACGCAATCCCGAAGCCCCGGCCGCGTCCTTTCGCGCGGTCGGTCCGGGCGAGCGGCGAGAGGAGACGAAGCCGACTTCGTCAATCATTGTTGGGAGTTTTTTCATGTTCAGCCGTACCCTGCACCGCGCCGCTGGCGCACTGTTCGCCGTCACCGCGCTGGCGGCCACCTCCGCCCATGCCGCCGACGCCTGGAAGCCCGCCAAGCCGGTGCGCCTGCTCGTCGGCTTTGCCCCGGGCGGCTCGGCCGATACGCTGGCCCGCCTGCTGGCCGAGCCGCTGTCCGCGCGCCTGGGCCAGCCCGTCGTGGTCGAAAACCTGGCCGGCGCCGGCGGCAACATCATGGCCTACCGCCTGAGCCAGGCGCCCGCCGACGGCTACACCATCGGTATCGCCGCGGCCGGTTCCATGGCCATCACCCATGTCCTCAATCCCAAGGGCGCGAACTACAAGCCCGCCGATTTCACGCCGATCACGCTGGCCGCCGTGCAGCCCAACGTCGTCATCGTGAACAAGGACGTGCCGGCCAACAACCTGGCCGAACTGAAGGAGTACTTCCAGAAGACCCCGACCGCCACCTATGGCACCGCGGGCGTCGGCATCTCCAACCACCTGATCGCCGAGACCATGCTGTACAAGCTGGGTGTCAAGGTCCCGCACGCCGCCTACCGTGGCGCGGCGCCCGTGATCACCGACCTGCTCGGCGGCCACATCGCCATGACGATGGACAACATCTCCACCGCCGCGCCGCTGGCCTCGCAAGGCAAGGTGAAAGCCATCGCCGTGGCGTCGATCAAGCGCGCCGCCCAGTTGCCCAACGTCCCCACGCTGGACGAACAGGGCCTGAAGGGCTTCGACATGCCCACGTGGCAAGGCGTGTTCGCGCCGGCCGGCCTGCCCGCCGACGTGCTGGCCGCCTATTACGCGGCCCTGCAGGACGTGCTGAAGCAGCCCGCCGTCGTGGAGAAGATGTCCGGCCTGGGCTCCGAGCCCGTCACCGGCATGGCCCCGGAAAAGTTCTCCGCGTTCCTGGAAAACGACCGCAAGCAGTGGGCGGACATCGTCAAGGCCGCGAACATCAGCCTGGAGCAGTAGGCCTCGCGGGCGGCTTGCAAGCCGCAAGGCAACACGAAGCCTGAATACAAGAGCCCCGGCCGGAATCTCCGTGCCGGGGCTTTTATTCTGTGTAGCAAGTCGCGCGGTCAGCGCAGTTGGCTGGATCGATCCGACCGACCTATTCGAGCAATACTCGCTTCAATGCTTCAAAAAACTCTGGAATGGTATACCCGCCTGCGGCAGGGTTGAACGATCCCCAGTTCTCCTTGAATACCGCCGCCGATCTCGGCCCAAACTCGGCGACAAATTTGTCCATCTCAAGACAGGCTTGTACAACCTTTTCGGGACTGGCCTCCTGCTTATAGCAAAGGGCAACGTCCTCTATCGTCTCGCCAAACAGGTCATAGTCTTGATGGAAGTACCCAGCAAGCAGTCCGTTCAGCGCCGAATACTGTTCCAGGTTCACGGTCATTGAAGTTCCAGATAGGCAGTTAACACGAAGTATGGCATTCCGTTGTAGGGCCTTTTTTTCAGTACGATTTTCACAGTGCGACCCTGTACAAGGTTAGTCGCACCCCGGACTAATACGACCCCAAGATTCCCGGACGCTGGCCCAAGTAAATCCAGCGTTTCTCCATCGGGAGCCGTCGCCGCCCATCTGGCCACCCGGTCAGCGTTAACGCGCATTAGTCTGTTAATTGCGGTTTCCGCGTCTTGAACGGAGTGGAAGGTCGACACCTCATCCAGGTAAGGCTGCGTTGTCAACCTAGCTTCCAGGTGCGCCTTCGTTTTTCCTACGTGCCTGGCAATGGTATGACCTCCCAGTCCACCAGCCACGTTGGCCTCGTGCCTGGACAACGAAATGCGCCCGGCGACGATACTCGATACCCGTACGGCCTTGATCGCGCCCGCAAAGCCTGCAGGCACGCCGATCTCGGCGGCGATGCCCAGCGCCTGACCCGACCCAGGCGTCGCACCAAGTCTTGAGGCCAGTTCCGCAATGCCGGTCTCCGTCAAGGACCGAGTCTGCTGTCCGGTCCAGAGTTCTCGCAGACCTGTTGATGCGGTGTCTATGCCGTGTCCACCCAACAGCACGCAGCCGGCTTTGGTGAGGCCGGTAGGCTCCGGCACGGCGCATAGCGCTGCGCCGCCCAGCATTTCCGCCACACCCCCCGCCAAGGCAAGGGAGCCCCACAATCTGTTCGATAACGTCGATTCACTGCTGACCGACTCGCCTTGCAACATCGCCGCCAACTGCACTGGCGTGAGCACAATGCGAATGCCTGACTCGTCCATCTGTGCACCTCACTCTTTCGACAGAGCGACAAATGTCACGAGAATCTCAATCGGTGTCGATCAGCACTGTCTGATGTGCACGCTGTCAGCCGCCAGGCATCGACCAGGAATCTGCCATTCCAATGTCACGATTGCCAGTGTGCGCTGGCAAGCAGTCGGCGTGTCTAGCGCGGGCCATAATGAACAAACCCTCCGTTTTACGGGAGGGTTTGACAGTAGCCAGAATACCCGCGCTGGCGCGTTTCGTGTAGCGCGGAACGGTCCCTGCCGGCGCAGTCTAAACCGGCATGCGCGCCGCGATTTCCGCGATGAGGCGGCGCGCGGCGTCCAGCTTGTCGCCGGCGGGCAGCGGGTGCGTGCCCTGCGCGTCGAACAGCACCAGTTCGGTGGTGTCGGCGTCCATGACCTTGTGCGCAAGGTTGCCGACCAGCAGCGGGATGCCCTTGCGCGTGCGCTTGGCTTCCGCGTGTTCCGCCAGCTTTTCGGTTTCGGCCGCAAAGCCCACGCACCACGGGCCGTTTTCGAGCTTGGCAACTTCGGCCAGGATGTCCGGATTGGGTTCGAATTCCATTAACGGGGCGCCGCCGCCTTCGCTGGTTTTCTTCAGCTTTTGCGTGCTGACGTTCTTGACGCGCCAGTCCGCCACCGCGGCGACGGCGATGAAGATGTCGGCGTCGCCGACACTGGCCATGACGGCATCGTGCATCTGGCGGGCGGTGGTGACGGGCAGCGCGGTCACGCCGCGCGGAACGGGCAGGAACGTGGCGCCGGTGATCAGGGTGACGCGGGCGCCGGCCTCGCGCGCGGCGCGCGCCAGGGCGTAGCCCGTCTTGCCGGAAGACCGGTTGCTCAGCACGCGCACGGGGTCCACGGGTTCCGACGTGGGGCCCGCGGTCAGCAGCACGTGGCGGCCGGCCAGCAGCTTGGGCTGGAAGAAGGCGATCAGGTCGGTCAGCAGCTCATGGGCCTCGAGCATCCGGCCGTCGCCGGTTTCGCCGCAGGCCTGTTCGCCCGCCGCGGGGCCCAGCACGGTGACGCCGTCAGCGCGGAGCTGTTCGACGTTGCGCTGCGTGGCCGGGTTGGCCCACATTTCGCGGTTCATGGCGGGCGCCACCAGCAACGGACAGGCGCGCGCCAGGCACAGCGTGGACAGCAGGTCGTCGGCCATGCCGTGCGCCAGCTTGGCCATGAAGTCGGCGCTGGCGGGCGCGATCAACACGGCGTCCGCGCCCCGCGTCAGGTCGATGTGCGCCATGTTGTTGGGCACGCGCGCGTCCCAGGCGTCCACGAACACGGGCCTGCCGGACAACGCCTGCATGGTGACGGGCGTGATGAAGTGCGTGGCCGCCTCGGTCATCACGACGTCGACGGTGGCGCCTTGTTCGGTCATGCGCCGCACGAGCTCGGCGATTTTGTAGCAGGCGATGCCCCCGGTCAGTCCGAGGACGATGCGTTTGCGGGCGAGATCGAGCATGAGGACGGGGCGGCGGGTTCAGCGCCGCGAAATCGAGGAATTGAGGGGGATTTTATTCTGCATTGCCGCATCGCGCCGTTCGTCATGCCTTCAGGGGGCATCAAGCCGGACAAAAGCCGCAGGGGGCCGGGCAGGGTCGCCGGCCCGCCTTGCGCCCGTTAGGCCTGCGGTTTGCGGGCGCGCAGCAATTCGTCCAGCACCAGCAGCACCGCGCCGCAGGTGATGCCGACGTCGGCCAGATTGAAGGCGGGAAACTGCCAGTCTTTCCAGTAGAACAGCAGAAAGTCCACCACGTGGCCATACACCACGCGGTCGATGACGTTGCCGATGGCGCCGCCCAGGATGAGCGTCAGCGCCAGGCTGAAGCGCGGCTGTCCGTGCGTGCGGCGCAGCATCCAGACGATGACCACCGCCGCCACGCAGCCCAGCCCGGTGAACAGCCAGCGCTGCCAGCCTTCTTCGGACGCCAGGAAGCTGAATGCAGCCCCGCGGTTGAACACCAGCGTGAAGTCGAAGAAGGGCAGGACGTTGACGCGCTCGCCGTACTGGAATGCCGTGTTGAAGTAGACCTTGGTCAACTGGTCCAGCACGATGATCAGCAAGGCCAGCGCCAGCCAGCCGCCCACGCGCGCCGGCGCGGGCCGGGCGGGGGCGGCGCCCGTCACCCCGTGTTCGGAGGGGCGGGCCATGTTCAAGCCTTGTCGCGGGCTTCGCCCGAGCCGAACAGGTTGGACACGCAGCGGCCGCAGATCTCGGGATGATCCGCGTCCTGGCCCACGTCAAGGCGCCAGTGCCAGCAGCGTTCGCACTTCTTGTGGGCCGACGGCGTGACCTCGATGCGGGTCTCGCCTTCGCTCGCGTGCACGGTCGCGCGCGAGACGATCAGCACGAAGCGCAGGTCGTCGCCCAGGCTGGCCAGCAACTGCTGGTCCTCGCCATTTGCGTACAGGTCCACTTCGGCCTGCAGCGACGAACCGATGTCCCCGGCCGTGCGCACTTCCTCCAGCTTGCGCTGGACGTCGGCGCGGATGGCGCGCAGGCGCGTCCACTTGGCCGAAAGGGCTTCGGCGTCGGCAAACGGCGGCAGCGCGTGGTAGACCTCGGTGAAGATCGTCGTGCGGGCCGCGTCGGCCTGATTCTTGAGCGCGGAAGCCACCAGTTCCTTCCAGGCCTCTTCGGCCGTGAACGACAGGATGGGGGCCATCAGCTTGAGCAGCGTCTGCGTGATGTCCAGCAGGGCCGTCTGCGCCGAGCGGCGGGCGCGGCTGTCGGGGGCCGACGTGTAGAGGCGGTCCTTCAGGATGTCCAGGTAGAACGCGCCCAGGTCTTCCGAGCAGAACGTCTGCAGGCGCGAGACGGCGGGATGGAAGTCGTAGCGTTCGTAGCAGGCTTGCACTTCGGACTGCATCTGCGCGGTCATGGCGAGCGCATAGCGGTCGATCTCGAAGAGCTCGCCGTAGGGCACGGCCTGCGACACCGCGTCGAAATCAGCCAGGTTGGCCAAGAGGAAGCGCAGCGTGTTGCGGATGCGGCGATAGCCTTCCACGACGCGCTTGAGGATCTCGTCCGAGATGGACAGCTCGCCCGAGTAATCGGTGGACGCCACCCACAGGCGCAGGATTTCCGCGCCCAGCGAGTCGGACACCTTTTGCGGGGCGATCACGTTGCCCACCGACTTGCTCATCTTGCGGCCCTGGCCGTCCACCACGAAGCCGTGCGTCAGCAGGGCCTTGTAGGGCGGCTGGCCATACAGCATGCAGCCGGTCAGCAGCGACGAATGGAACCATCCGCGATGCTGGTCCGAGCCTTCCAGGTACAGGTCGGCCGGCCAGCCCAGTTCGGCGCCGTGCGAGCCGGCGAATTCGCCGTCCTTGCCGCCCAGCACCGTGGCGTGCGTGCTGCCCGAGTCGAACCACACGTCCAGCGTGTCGCGGTTCTTTTCGTACATGTCGGCCTCGTCGCCCAGCAGCTCGCGCGGGTCCAGGCCTTGCCAGGCCTCGATGCCGCCTTGCTCGACGCGCTGCGCCACCTGCTCCAGCAGCTCGGCGGTACGCGGGTGCAGTTCGCCGGTTTCCTTGTGCACGAAGAAGGCCATCGGCACGCCCCACTGGCGCTGGCGCGACAGGGTCCAGTCCGGACGGTTGGCGATCATGGCGTGCAGGCGCGCGCGGCCCCAGGCCGGGTAGAACGCCGTCGCGTCGATGCCGGCCAGCGCTGATTCGCGCAGCGTGGGACCGCCATCCTTGGGGGCCACGTCCATGCCCGCGAACCATTGGCTGGTGGCGCGGTAGATGATCGGCGTCTTGTGGCGCCAGCAGTGCATGTAGCTGTGCTTGTGCTTTTCGACGTGCATCAGCGCGCCGGCTTCCTTCAGGGCCTCGACGATCTTGGGGTTCGCGTCCCAGATCGACAGGCCGCCGAACAGCGCCAGGCTGTCCACGTACTTGCCGTCGCCCATCACCGGGCTGATGAAGTCGGTGTCCTTCATGCCGTGCTCTTTGCACGACACGAAGTCCTCGATACCGTAGGCGGGCGCCGAGTGCACCACGCCGGTGCCGGAGTCGGCCGTCACGTAGTCGCCCAGGTAGACGGGCGCCTTGCGATCGTAGGCCGCATTGAACTGCGCCAGCGGATGGCGGAATTCGATGCCCGACAGCGCCTCGCCGGGCGCCGTGGCGATGACGTCGCCTTCCAGCTCCCAGGACTTCAGGCAGGCTTCGACGCGTTCCTTGGCGATCAGCAGCAGGGGGCCGAACTTGGGCGCCGGCGACACGCGCACCAGGGCGTACTCGATTTCCGGATGCACGTTCAGCGCCTGGTTGGACGGAATGGTCCAGGGCGTGGTTGTCCAGATGACGATGGCGCCGTCGTCCACCGAGTCCAGGCCGAACGCGCCAGCCAGCTTGGCATGGTCGGCAAACGGGAAGGCGACGTCGACGGCCGGGTCCACGCGGTCCGCGTATTCCACTTCGGCCTCGGCCAGCGCCGAACCACAGTCAAAGCACCAGTTCACGGGCTTCAGGCCGCGGAACACGTAACCCTTGTCCAGGATGCGTCCCAGCGCGCGGATCTCGTCGGCCTCGTTGCTGTAGTTCATCGTCATGTACGGACGATCCCACTCGCCCAGCACACCCAGGCGCTTGAAGTCCTTGCGCTGGCGGTCGATCTGCTCGAGCGCGTAGGCGCGGGCCTTGGACTGCACTTCCGCCACCGGCAGGTGCTTGCCGTACTTCTTTTCGATCTGGATTTCGATGGGCATGCCGTGGCAGTCCCAGCCCGGCACGTAGTGCGCGTCATAGCCGGCCATGTTGCGGCTCTTGACGATGATGTCCTTCAGGATCTTGTTGACCGCGTGGCCGATGTGAATGTCGCCGTTCGCATAGGGCGGGCCGTCGTGCAGCACGAAGCGCGGCCGGCCGCGGCTGGCCGCACGGATCGCCTGGTAGACGTGGTTTTCCTCCCAGTGCGAAATCCAGGCGGGCTCGCGCTTGGCGAGGTCGCCCCGCATGGGAAAGGGGGTGTCGGGCAGGTTGAGGGTCTTTTTATAGTCCATGAACGGCAAAATAGGCGCGCGCGTTTCGCGCGTCTTCGGCGATGGCGGCAGTCAGGGAAGGGAGGTCAGGAAATTTTTCTTCGTCCCGCAACTTTTGCAGGAATTCGACGCGTACGAGTTTACCGTATGCATTGAGGGTCTCGCCGAGCAAGTGCGTCTCGAGCAGCACGCGGCCGCGGTCCTCGACCGTCGGGCGCACACCCAGGCTTGCCACGGCGGGCAATGCCCGGTCGGCCAGGCCGTGGACCTGGACCACGTAGATGCCCGAGCGTGCCGCGCATCTTTCGGCCACCCGCAGGTTCATGGTGGGATAGCCCAGCGTGCGGCCCAGCTTCTGGCCGTGGATGACGTGGCCGCTGATATGGAAAGGGTGCCCCAGCAGATGGCGGGCGCGCTCCAGGTCGCCGACCGCCAGCGCGGTGCGCACCTCGGAACTGGAAATGCGATGCCCCTGCCGGTCCGTCACGTCCGCCAGCGTCTGCACCTCGAAGCCGTGCATCATGCCGGCTTCACGCAGCAGGTCGATATCGCCGCTGCGCTTGTGCCCGAAGCGGAAGTCCTCGCCGACCAGCAGCCACTTGGCCTGCAGGCCCTGCACCAGCAGCTGTTCGATGAAGGCGTTGGCGGACATCTCGGCCAGCCGCGAATTGAACCGCTCCACCACGACCTGCGTAATGCCGTAGCGCGCCAGGGCGGACAGCTTGTCGCGTAGGCCGGAAATGCGGGTGGGCGCCAGTTCGGGGCGCTGGTTCAGGGCAGCGAAATATTCCCGCGGGTGCGGTTCGAAGGTCATCACCGCAGGCGCCAGCCCCCGTTCGCGCGCGACCTGGCAGACGCGGGCGAGCATGGCCTGGTGTCCGCGATGGACGCCGTCGAAATTGCCGATTGTCAGCGCGCAAGGGGCGCGCCGGTCAGGCGGGGGAAGGGATCGGTAGATGCGCAGCGATGGTTTCACGAGCGAGAGTTTACAATTTTGGATTACGGGTTTGTTCCTATTCCGCCCGCGCCGGCCGTTCCGCGCGTCCGGCGAACCGCGGCGGACCCGTCCGAATTGCCTTGGAATTGTTCATCTTGCCGGAAATATCTTCTACCAAGCGCCGTCTCGTCATCCTGATTTCGGGGCGGGGCAGCAACATGCAGGCGCTGGCCCAGGCCTGTCGCGACGAGGGCTGGCCGGCGGAAATTGCCGCGGTCATCGCCAGCCGTCCCGACGCCGCCGGCCTCGGTTGGGCCGCGGGGCAGGGCATCCCCACGGCAGCCCTGTATCACAAGGACTACGCCAGCCGCGAAGCCTTCGACGCCGCGCTGGCCGCTGAAGTCGACCGCTACGCGCCCGATTACGTCATCCTGGCCGGATTCATGCGGGTCCTGACGCCCGGGTTCGTCAATCATTACGCCGGCCGGCTGGTGAACATCCATCCGTCGCTGCTGCCGGCATTTCCGGGCCTGCACACCCATGCGCAGGCCCTGGCGACCGGTGTGCGCGTCCATGGCTGCACCGTGCATTTTGTCACCCCGGTCCTGGACCACGGTCCCATCATCGCCCAGGGCTGCGTGCCGGTGCTGGCGGGGGACACACCGGAATCGCTGGCCGCGCGCGTGCTGGCTGTGGAACATAAGGCTTTTCCGGCAGCCGTGCGCTGGCTGGCCGAAGGCCGGGTTACCCTGACCACCGACCATCGCGTGGACGTCAAGGGCGACCCAGCCCGCTTATTCTCCTGGTCGCCGGCCGCCTGATCGGCCCAGAATCGCATTTATCGGACGGAACACCTCCGTCCCACTGGAATACACCATGACTAAACCCCAATCCCCGCGTTCCCGTCCGGCCGGTTCCTTCGGAGCAGCCACGGAAGGGCGCGACGGCCGGTCCTTTTTCTCGCGGCCCAAGGGCGATGCCCGCAAACCGGTGTCGCGCGATCGGGCCGAGCCCGCGGACCGCGCCCGCGAAGAGCGCGGCCAGCGCGGCGACAGCCGCGGCAGCGAGCGCGGCTCGTACGCCCAAGACCGGCGCGAAGGCCAGGGTCGCCCGGATTCTCGCCCGTCCTTCGGCGGCGAGCGCGGTGACAGCCGTGGCGGCGAGCGCGGTTCCTACGGCCAGGATCGCCGCGAAGGCCAGGGCCGCCCGGATTCCCGTTCCTCCTTCGGCGGCCCGCGCGGCGACAGCCGTGGGGGCGAGCGCGGTTCCTACAGCCAGGATCGCCGCGAAGGCCAGGGCCGCCCGGATTCCCGCCCGTCCTTCGGCGGCCAGCGCGGCGACAGCCGTGGCGGCGAGCGCGGTTCCTACGGCCAGGATCGCCGCGAAGGTCAGGGCCGCCCGGATTCCCGTTCATCCTTCGGCGGCCCGCGCGGCGACAGCCGGGGCAGCGATCGCGGCTCCTACGGCCAAGATCGTCGCGAAGGCCAGGGCCGTCCGGACTCGCGTCCGTCCTTCGGCGGCCAGCGCGGCGATAGCCGTGGGGGCGAGCGCGGTTCCTACAGCCAGGATCGCCGCGAAGGCCAGGGCCGCCCGGATTCCCGTTCGTCCTTCGGCGGCCAGCGCGGCGACAGCCGAGGCAGCGACCGCGGCTCCTACGGCCAAGACCGTCGCGAAGGCCAGGGCCGTCCGGACTCCCGCCCGTCCTTTGGCGGCCAGCGCGGCGACAGCCGCGGCGGCGACCGCGGTTCCTACGGCCAGGATCGCCGCGAAGGCCACGACCGCCCGGATTCCCGCCAGGCCTTTGCAGGCCAGCGCGGCGAGCATCGTGGCGGCGACCGCGATCACGCGCCGCAAAAACCCCAATTCAACCGTCCGCGCCTGTCCCACGCGGCCATCCGCATCGATCAGGTCCAGCGTGTCCTCGGAGAAATCCTGCAATGGACCTATCCGGCCGACGCGTCGCTGTCGCACTGGCTGCGCCAGCACCCGAACCTTGGCGCGCGCGACCGCTCCGAGGTCGCCGAGGCCGTCTACGACGTGCTGCGCCACCTGCGCCGCTACCGCCAGTATGCGGAAAGCGGTGTCGGCCCGGCCTCGCGCCGTCTGGCCATCCTGGGCTTGAATGCGACGCTGGGCGCCGAAGCCCTGCAAGAGGGCATGGACGGCGCCGAGGCCGAATGGCTCCAGCGTGTTGCGCGAATCGATGTGGCCACCTTGCCCCGCGCGGTGCGCGGCAGTATTCCCGATTGGCTGGATGAGCGCCTGAGCGCCATGGAAAGCCCCGAGACGCTGGTCGAGGCGTTGAACCGCCAGGCCTCGCTGGACCTGCGCGTGAATCCGCTCAAGGCCGAGCGCGACGCCATGCTGGCCGAATTGCAGCAAAGCGCGGGCCGCTACGCGCCGACCGCCATGCCGTATTCCCCCTGGGGCATCCGCATGGAGGGCCGTCCCGCCATCAATCGCTGGCCCCAGTTCGAGAACGGCAGCATCGAGGTCCAGGACGAAGGCAGCCAGTTGCTGGCCCTGTTGGTCGCCCCGCGCCGCGGCGAGATGATCATTGATTTCTGCGCGGGCGCGGGCGGCAAGACGCTGCTCCTGGGGGCGTTGATGCGTTCGACGGGCCGGCTGTACGCCTTCGACGTGTCGGCGGCCCGCCTGGCGCGCGCCAAGCCGCGCTTTGCGCGCAGCGGTCTGTCGAACGTGGTGCCCGTCGTCATCGACAACGAGAACGATGCCCGCGTCAAGCGCCTGGCCGGCAAGGCCCAGCGTGTGCTGGTCGATGCGCCTTGCAGCGGCATCGGCACGCTGCGCCGCAATCCGGACCTGAAATGGCGCCAGCACCCCGAGGCGCTGGCCGGACTGGGCCAGTTGCAGGAGCGCATCCTGAATAGCGCGGCGCGCTGCGTCGCACCGGGCGGTCGCCTCGTCTACGCCACGTGCAGTCTGCTGGCCGAGGAAAACGAGGTGCAGGCCGAGCGTTTCCTGGCCAGCCACCCGGATTTCGAGCGCCTGGACGCGGCCGAAATCCTGGGCGCCCGTTGCGAGACCTTGAAACTGGAAGGTCCGTACGTGCAATTGCGCCCGGACCTGCACGGCACCGACGGCTTCTTTGCGGCCGTGTTCGAACGCCGGAAAAAGGCTGCCGCAGCGGACGACGGCGCCGCGGCCGAGGCTGAGATCGAAACTGCCAGCACGGAAGCCGCCGCTGAAGACGAAAGCGGGGTCAAGGACCCGGCGTGACGCCCACGGTGGCGCTGTAACGGCGGGTTCCGATCGTCTTGTTCTGGTACTTCACTTCCCAGGAAAGCGTATCGGAGCCCGGCTGGTCCGCCTGGTAGACCACCTGCGCCACCGGCACGGATTTGTATGCGCAACGCCCGGAGTCGTTGGATTGCCCGCGCGTCTGCATGATGCTGGCCTTGCCCAGCGTCGGCATCCGGGTGATCGACACGCGCGGCGCCCGCAGCGCCAGGCAGTCCGATCCGCGAATCTCATAGTAAGAGGCCAGGACCGCCACGTCCCCCGATTTCAGCGTTTGCGCCGAGGCGAGGACCGGCAATGCCAGGCCAAGCGCGGCCAGGGCGGAGAAAAAACAGTGACGCATTGTATTGACAGCCATCAGTGGGACAAATGAGACAGTTTGGCGGGCGAAAGGGGGCCAGTGTGACCCGGTATCGTGGCGTCTTCAAGACTGCCGCCTCGCCTGACAGGAACTTTAATCGCGCAATGTAGCCAAAATAGGGTGCCGATGCGAATGCCCGGGCGTTCCGGGCGGGGCGAAACCCCGTTTGCCTCGGCACTGGCCAAGGTTCCGGGCGCGCTTCCGGCGCGCAGAGTGCGGCTTTTTGCTCAAAACCGCGTCTTAGTCCTTGATTTCTCTCAATAACTAATTTGAAACTAGATTGTCATCAGACGGCTAAGGTAAGCTAAACTTTCAGCCACTTCTCAAGCGAGGCTCATAACAGCTATATGGATTACATCCTCTCCTTCATTGCCGGCGGCCTGACCCAAGCGACTTGGTGGCAGATCGTCGTTTTCACTTTGGTCGTGACGCACATCACGATTGTTGCGGTCACGGTATTCCTCCATCGCAGCCAAGCGCACCGCGGTCTGGATTTGCATCCGGCTGTCATGCACTTTTTCCGCTTCTGGCTCTGGATGACGACCGGCATGGTCACCAAGGAATGGGTGGCCATTCACCGCAAGCATCACGCCAAATGCGAAAAGGAAGGTGACCCGCACTCGCCCATGCTGTTCGGCATCTGGAAGGTTCTGTTCCGCGGCGCGGAACTGTACCGCGAAGAATCGAACAACAAGGAAACCATGGCCAAGTTCGGCCACGGCACGCCGGACGACTGGCTCGAGCGCAACGTCTACAGCAAGCACAGCCTGTGGGGCGTGCTGACCATGCTCGCGATCGACATCGCCCTGTTCGGCGCCATCGGCGTCACGGTGTGGGCAGTCCAGATGGCATGGATCCCGTTCTGGGCGGCAGGCGTCGTCAACGGCATCGGCCACTATTGGGGCTACCGCAACTACAACAGCCCGGACACCAGCACCAACGTGTTTCCGTGGGGCATCGTGATCGGCGGCGAAGAACTGCACAACAATCACCACGCCCATGGCACGTCGGCCAAGTTCTCGGCCAAGTGGTATGAATTCGACATCGGCTGGTGCTACATCAGCATCCTGAAGTTCTTCGGCCTGGCCAAGGTCAAGAAGGTCGCGCCCAAGCTCAAGCTGGACGACTCCCGCACGGGCATCGACCTGCGCACGCTGCAAGGCGTCATCACCCACCGCTACGAGGTCATGGCCCGCTACGCGGACGTGATCAAGAGCGCTGCCCGCGAAGAGCTGGCCAAGCTTAAGGCCTCGCGCCAGGAAGGCAACGCCGAGTGCGGCTATACCAAGCTGCACCGTGTGCGCCGCGCCATCCACCGCAACGAAGAAATCCTGCAGCCCGAGCAACTGGCCGCCGTGGACAAGGCCATCGCCCAGAACAAGTCGCTGTCGACGCTGGTGCAGATGCGCCGCGAACTCGGCCGTATCTGGGAAAGCTCCAGCGCCAGCAGCGAACAGCTTCTTCACGACCTGCAGGCCTGGTGCCAGCGCGCCCAGCAAAGCGGCATCGCTGGGCTTGAGCAGTTCGCTCAACATCTGCGCCGCTACGCGGCATGATGCTAGAGAAGCTCAACCCTGAACAACGCGCCGCAGTAACGTTAGAACCGCAGCACGCCCTGGTCCTGGCCGGGGCGGGCAGCGGCAAGACCCGGGTGCTCACCACCCGCATGGCCTGGCTGATTCAAACCGGCCAGGCTTCGCCTTTTGGGCTTCTGGCGGTCACGTTCACCAACAAGGCCGCCCGCGAGATGCTGGCGCGCATGTCGGCCATCCTGCCGATCGACACGCGCGGCCTCTGGATCGGCACGTTCCACGGCCTGTGCAACCGCATGCTGCGCGCGCATCATCGCGATGCCGGCCTGCCGCAGAGCTTTCAGATCCTCGACGTCACCGACCAGCTTGCGGCCATCAAGCGTCTCATGAAGGCCAACGGGGTGGACGACGAAAAGTATCCGCCCCGCGATGTGCAGCGCTTCATCAATGGCGCCAAGGAAGAGGGCCTGCGGCCCGGGGACGTCGAAGCCTACGACGCCCATCGCCGGCGCCTGATCGAGATCTACCAGCTCTACGAGGCCCAGTGCCAACGCGAGGGCGTGGTGGACTTTGCCGAACTGCTGCTGCGCGCCTATGAATTGCTGTCGCGCAACGCGCCGGTGCGCGAGCACTACCAACGCCGATTCCGCCACATCCTCGTCGACGAGTTCCAGGACACCAACACGCTGCAGTACAAGTGGCTGCGGCTGCTGGCGGGCGGCGGGGCGGCCATCTTCGCCGTGGGCGACGATGACCAATCCATCTATGCGTTCCGCGGCGCGAACGTCGGCAACATGGCCGACTTCGAGCGCGATTACGCGCACGGCACCGTGATTCGCCTGGAGCAGAACTACCGCTCCTACGGGCACATCCTGGATTCGGCCAACGCGCTCATCGGACACAATTCGGGCCGCCTGGGCAAGAATCTCTGGACCGACCAGGGCGAGGGCGAGCCGGTTCGCGTCATCGAGCAGCCCTCCGACGGCATGGAAGCGCAGTGGATCGTGGACGAAATCCGTTCCCTGATCCACGAAGGCAGCGATCGCCGCGAGATCGCCGTGCTGTATCGCAGCAACGCCCAGTCGCGCGTCATCGAACACGCCATCTTTTCCGCCGGCATTCCCTACAAGGTCTACGGCGGCCTGCGCTTTTTCGAACGCCAGGAAATCAAGCACGCGCTGGCCTACCTGCGCCTGATGGCCAATCCGCACGACGATACGTCGTGGATGCGGGTGGTCAACTTTCCCACGCGTGGGATCGGGGCGCGCACGCTGGAGCAGCTTGCCGATGCCGCGCGGGCGCACGATACCAGTCTGTATGGCGCGGTGGCGTTGGTCGGCGGCAAGGGCGGGTCCAATCTCGCGCAATTCGCGCAGATGATCCACCGGCTGATCGCAGAAACGCGCGACCTGCCGCTACCCGAAATGGTCGAGCACATGCTCGAGTCCAGCGGCCTGAACGCCCACTACAAGGCCGAGCGCGAAGGCGCCGAGCGGCTGGAAAACCTGAACGAACTGATCACAGCCGCAGCCGTGTTCGCCTCCGAGGAAAACTACGACGGCCTGCCGGCCGGCGTGGTGCCCGACCACGACACCTCGTCCACGCTCATGCCGGGCGTGGTCGATGCGCCGGCGGTGGAGGGCGAGGGCCTGACGCCCCTGGCTGCGTTCCTGTCGCATGCGGCGCTCGAAGCGGGCGACAACCAGGCCCAGCAAGGCCAGGATGCGGTCCAGCTCATGACCGTGCATGCCGCCAAGGGCCTGGAGTTCGACGCCGTGTTCATCACCGGCCTGGAGGAAGGCCTGTTCCCGCACGAGAACAGCATCCTCGAACCCGCAGGGCTCGAAGAAGAACGCCGCCTCATGTACGTGGCGATCACGCGCGCGCGTCAGCGCCTGTACATCAGCCTGGCGCAAAGCCGGATGCTGCATGGCCAGACGCGCTATGCCATGCGTTCGCGCTTCCTGGACGAGATTCCCGAGCAGCACCTGAAGTGGCTGACGCCCAAGGCCGGGCTGGCGCCGGTCAGCGCCACGGGCGCGGGCTGGGGCGGCGGCAATCGCGGCGATGCCTTTGGCCGCAAGCCGACCAACACCATTGCGCCGCGTCAACCCCGTGGGGTCGCGACGGGCGTCACGGTGGGCGACAAGCAGTATCGTGTAGGTCAGGGCGTCCGTCATGCGCGGTTTGGCGACGGCACGATCATCGGCCTGAGCGGCGCGGGACAGGACGCCCAGGCGGAAATCCACTTCCGCGACGTCGGCGCCAAGACCTTGGCGCTGGGCATCGCCAAGCTTGACATTGTTCAGGGGTGACACATATGGCCAACGACGATTCCCCCAAAGCCGAGTTGGCGTCGCTGCGCGCCGAGGTCGACGAGATCGACCAGCAGATCATGCTGTTGCTGGGCGTGCGGTTCCGTTGCACGGACATGATCGGCGAGCTGAAGACGAACCATGGCATGGACCTGGTTGATCCCAAGCGCGAAGCCCAGCAGATCGAGCGCATCCGCCGCCTTGCGGTGGAGGCGGGCGTTCCGCCCGACCTCGGCGAAGCCATCCTGCGCGAAGTGATCGACACCGTGATCGACCACCATACCCGCCTGCGCGAGCGTCCGTACTCGTAATTGCAGGCAGCGCCCGATGCTTGGCGTGCCAGGCATCGGGCGTCGGCGGCCTCTGGACGGCCGCCGTCCCGATCAGGCTTCGCTCTGGTCTATCTCTTCCAGCGAGCCCTGCAGCTCCAGCCACTGCTCTTCCAGTTCCCCCATCCGCTTGCCGTGTTCGCCATGGTCCGACATGACCTTCTGGCGTTCGGCGCGGCGCGCGTCTGAATACAGGTCGGGATCGGCAATGATGGCATCCAGGGCGTGCAGTTTGGCGCGCAGCTTTTCCATTTCGGATTCCACCTTGGCCAGCTTGGATTCCAGGGGCTTGCGAAGGGCGGACAGGCGCTGCCGCTGCTCGGCTTCCGCGCGCCGTTGCGCCTTGCGGTCGACGACGGGCTCGCTGCCGTCGGCGCTTTCGCGCGCTTCCGCGCGCTCATCGGCATTGCGCGCCGCCAGCCAGTCCCGGTAGTCCTCCAGGTCGCCGTCGAACTCGCGCACCGCGCCGTCCGCCACGATCCAGAAGCTGTCCACGGTCGTGCGCAACAGGTGGCGGTCGTGCGACACCAGCAGCATGCTGCCGCCGAAATCGGCCAGCGCCGTGGCCAGCGCCTCGCGCGTTTCCACGTCCAGGTGGTTGCTGGGTTCATCCAGCAGCAGCAGGTTGGGCTTTTGCCAGACGATGAGCGACAGCGCGAGCCGCGCCTTTTCGCCGCCGGACATGGGGCCGACCTTGCTGGTCACCGTATCGCCCGAGAATCCGAATCCCCCGAGGTAATTGCGCAGTTCCTGTTCGCGCGCCTCGGGCGCCAGGCGGGCCAGGTGCGCGATCGGCGTGCTGTCCACGTCCAGCATGTCGAGCTGGTGCTGGTGGAAATAGCCGATCGCCAGGCCCCGCGACGCGCGGCGCTCGCCCGCCTGCACCGGCAGTTCTTCGGCCAGTGTCTTGATCAGCGTGCTCTTGCCGGCCCCGTTGGCGCCCAGCACGCCGACGCGGCTGCCCGCGCGCACCATCAGGGTCACGTCGCGCAGGATGGGCACGGCGTTGCCCTCGGCGTCCGTGTAGCCCGCCGACAGGTGTTCGAGCGTCAGCAGGGGGTCGGGCACCTGTTCGGGCGACGGGATGCGGATGTCGATGCCGGCTTCGGCCTGCAGCGGCGCCAGCACCTGCATGCGCGCCAGCGCCTTGACGCGGCTTTGCGCCTGCTTGGCTTTGGAGGCCTTGGCCTTGAAACGGTCGATGAAGCCTTGCAGCCGGGCCGTTTCGCGCGTCTGGCGTTCGTAGGCGATATTCGATTGGCGCAGGCGCTCGGCGCGCTGCGTCAGGAAGTCGCCGTAGCCGCCCCGATAGCGCGTCAGCTTGGCATGGTCAAAGTGCAGGATGGACCGCGCGACGGCGTCCAGGAATTCGGTGTCGTGCGAGATCAGCATGACGGTGCCTTCATAGGCCGCCAGCCATTTCTCCAACCACAGCATCGCGTCCAGATCCAGGTGGTTGGTGGGCTCGTCCAGCAGCAGCAGTTCGGACGGGGCCATCAACGCGCGGGCCAGCGCGAGGCGCATGCGCCACCCGCCGGAAAAGCTCTCGACCGGCTGCGTCCATTCCGCGGGCTTGAAGCCCAGGCCGGCAAGCAGCTGCTCGGCGCGCGAGGGCGCGCTCCAGGCGCCTGCCTCGACCAGCGCGGATTCCACCTCGGCGATCTGCGTGCCCTGATCGTCCGACAGCGCGGCACGCTGCGCCTGCAGCGCGCGCAGATGCGTGTCGCCGTCGATGACGAATTCGCGGGCAGGGCGGTCGTCGGCATGCAGTTCCTGCTCGACGCTGGCAATGCGCCAGCCGGCGGGCAGCGACAGCGTGCCGGCGTCCGGGTCCAGCGAGCCGGTCAGCAGCGCGAACAGCGAGGACTTGCCCGCGCCATTCTTGCCCACGATCCCCACCCGTTCACCCGGGTTCACGACGAATTCGGCGCCGTCCAGCAGCACCTTCGTGCCGCGGCGCAGGGTCAATCCAGTAGCGCGTATCACAGGGTCAATTGCTCGCGGGTCAGCAGCAGAAGCTGGTCCGAGGCTTCCTCGGTGTCCAGCCATACCGGCGAAAGCTGCGGGAAGGCAGCCTCGAAGAAATCCCGTTCATGGCCGATTTCCAGCACCAGCACGCCGTTTGGCGCCAGGTATTGCGGCGCCGCGGCCAGGATGCGGCGCACGAGATCCATGCCATCCTCGCCGCCGGCCAGAGCCAGTTGGGGCTCGTGCAGGTATTCCTGCGGCAGCACGTTCATGGAGCCGCTGTTCACGTACGGCGGATTGCAGACAATCACGTCGTATTGGCACGCGGGAAGGCTGTCGAACAGGTTGCTTTCGTGCAGGTCCAGCCGGTCGGCCAGACCATAATCGTCCACGTTGCGGCGCGCCACTTCCAGTGCGTCCGCCGAGACGTCCACGGCGTCCACGTGCGCATAGGGGAAGGCCAGCGCCGACAGGATCGCCAGGCAACCCGAGCCGGTGCACATGTCGAGCACGTTTTCCACGGCCAGTGCGTCCTGCACCCAGGGCGACAAGCCTGCGTCCAGCAGTTCCGCAATCGGCGAGCGCGGCACGATCACGCGCTTGTCCACATAGAACCGGTGGCCGCGCAGCCAGGCTTCGTTCGTCAGGTAGGCGGCGGGAACGCGCTCGGTCACGCGCCGGTCCAGCAGGTCCAGAACGCGCTCGCGTTCTTCGCGGACCACGCGGGCGTCCAGGAAGGGTTCCAGCGTGTCCAGCGGCAGGTGCAGCGCGTGCAGGGTCAGGTAGACCGCCTCGTCCCAGGCATTGTCGCTGCCGTGCCCGAGCGCCACCTGGGCGCCGTTCAGGCGCGAGACGCCGTAGCGGATCAGGTCGCGCACGGTCTGCAGTTCTTCGCGGGAGGTTGGATTCATATCAGGCATTCGGATCACCGCCCCAGGGGGTAACGGAAAAGCGCCCCCTGGAAAAGGGGGCTGAAAGCGCGCGCGGCGGGCGTTTTCGTCCCGCCGGCGCAGGCATCATGCGGGCAGCAGCAGGTTTTCCAGCGTGCGCCGATAGATGTTTTTGAGCGGGTCCAGCGAAGCGACTTCGATGCGCTCGTTGACCTTGTGGATCGTGGCGTTGCCGGGACCGAATTCGATGACCTGCGGGCAGATCTTGGCGATGAACCGGCCATCGGACGTGCCGCCGGTGGTCGAGAGTTCGGCGGTGATGCCGGTTTCGGCGTGGATCGCCTTCACCAAGGCGTCGGTCAGCGAACCGCGCGGCGTCAGGAAGGGTTCGCCGCCCAATTCCCAGTCCAGTTCATATTCCAGGCCGTGCTTGTCCAGCATCGCGTGCACGCGCTGCTTCAGGCTGTCCGGCGTGCTTGCCGTCGAAAAGCGGAAGTTGAACAGCGCCACGGCCTCGCCGGGCACCACGTTCGTGGCGCCCGTGCCCGAATTCAGGTTCGACACCTGGAACGTGGTGGGCGGGAAGTACTCGTTGCCCTGGTCCCATTCGATGCCGACGATCTCGGCCAGCGCCGGCGCCAACTGGTGCACCGGGTTACGCGCCAGGTGCGGGTACGCCACGTGGCCCTGGATGCCCTTGACCGTGAGCTTGCCCGACAAGGAGCCGCGGCGGCCGTTCTTGCACGTGTCGCCCAGCACCTCGCCGGAGGTCGGCTCGCCGACGATGCAGTAATCGAGCTGTTCGCCGCGCGCCTTCAGCGCGTCGCAGACGATGGCGGTGCCGTCGATGGACGGGCCTTCCTCGTCGGACGTGATCAGCAGGGCGATCGAACCGCCATGCTGCGGATGGGCCGCCACGAATTCCTCGGCCGCCACCACGAAGGCGGCGATCGAGCTTTTCATGTCGGCCGCTCCACGGCCGTACAGCCAGCCGTCGACCTCGGTGGGAACGAACGGGTCACTGTTCCACTTCTCGCGCGGGCCGGGGGGCACCACGTCGGTGTGGCCCGCGAAAACCGTCAGCGGCGCGGCGCTTCCGCGCCGGGCCCACAGGTTGGTGACGCCGCCCTGCGCGATGGTCTCGCACGTAAAGCCTATGCGTTCGAGCCGGGCGGCAATCGCCGCCTGGCAGTCTTCATCCGCCGGCGTCACCGAGGGACGGGCGATCAGGTCCTTGACCAGATCCAGTACGGCCGAATTGCTCATCAAGCCCTCAGCAGGTCGTTGATGCTGGTCTTGGCGCGGGTCTGCGCATCGACACGCTTGACGATGACGGCGCAGGCCAGGCTGTGCGTGCCGTCGGCGGACGGCAGCGAGCCGGGAACGACGACCGAACCCGACGGCACGCGGCCGTAGGTGATCTTGCCCGTGGCGCGGTCATAGATCTTGGTGCTTTGCGACAGGAACACGCCCATGGCCAGCACCGAGTTTTCTTCCACGACCACGCCTTCCACGACTTCCGAGCGCGCGCCGATGAAGCAGTTGTCTTCGATGATGGTGGGGTTGGCCTGCAGCGGCTCCAGCACGCCGCCGATGCCCACGCCGCCCGACAGGTGGACGTTCTTGCCGATCTGGGCGCACGAGCCCACGGTGGCCCAGGTGTCGACCATGGTGCCTTCATCGACGTAGGCGCCGATGTTCACGTAGGAGGGCATCAGCACCACGTTGCGGGCGATGTACGCGCCGCGGCGGGCCACGGCCGGCGGCACCACGCGGTAGCCGCCCTGCTTGAAGGCGTTGTCGCCGAATTCCGAGAACTTGAGCGGCACCTTGTCGTAGAACTGCAGCGGCGCCTGGCCCATGATGGCGTTGTCGTTCAGGCGGAACGACAGCAGCACGGCCTTCTTGATCCACTGGTGCACGACCCAGTCGTCATTGATTTTCTCGGCCACGCGCAGGCGGCCCAGATCCAGCCCGGCGATGGTTTGTTCCACCGCTTCGCGCACTTCGGCGCTGGCGTCGGTGGGCGACAGGTTGCCCCGGTTTTCCCAGGCTTGTTCAATGGTGGTCTGGAGGTCGAGAGTCATAGCGGCTCAGCTTTTAAAGGTTGATCAAACAGAAGTATGTACAAAATGGGCGATGCGCTCGGCCGCTTGCACGCAGTCGGCCAGAGGCGCTACCAGCGCGATGCGGATGCGGCCCTGGCCCGGATTCACGCCGTGTGCTTCCCGCGCCAGGAAACTTCCCGGCAGCACGGTAACACCGGTGCGGCCAAAAAGGTCGCGCACGAAGGCCGTATCCGAACCGGGCGTCGTCGCCCAAAGATAGAACGAGGCCTGCGGCCGCGACACATCCAGCACCTTCTGCAGGATGGGCACGACCGCGTCGAATTTTTCACGGTACTGGCGGCGGTTTTCCTTCACATGCGCCTCGTCCGTCCAGGCCGCGACGCTTGCCGCGGACACCAGCGGGCTCATCGCACTGCCATGATACGTTCGATACAGCAGGAAGCGGCCGATCAGCGCCGCGTCGCCCGCGACAAAGCCCGATCGCAGGCCGGGCACGTTGGAGCGCTTGGACAGGCTCGAAAACGCCACGAGGTTGCGGTAGTCGTCGCGGCCCAACCGGCGGGCCGCCTGCAGGCCGCCCAACGGGGGATCGCCCTCGTCCAGGTAGATTTCGGAATAGCACTCGTCCGACGCGATCACGAAGCCATGACGGTCGGACAGCTCGAACAGCATCTCCCATTCGTCCAGCGACATGACGTTGCCCGCCGGATTGCCCGGGGAACACACGAACACCAGGCGCGTCTTCTTCCAGACCTCGTCCGGCACCTGGTTCCAGTCGCTGCCGAAATTTCGCACTGGATCGGCGTTGACGAAGTAGGGCGTGGCGCCCGCCAGCAGCGTGGCGCCCTCGTAAATCTGATAAAACGGATTGGGGCAGATCACCACCGAGCCGGCCGACGGATCGATGACGGTCTGGGTGAAGGCAAACAGCGCCTCGCGCGAGCCCAGCGCCGGCAGCACCTGCGTCTCGGCGTCAGGCGCCGGGATGCTGTAGCGGCGCGCCAGCCACTCCGAGATCGCCCGGCGCAGGGCAGGGTCGCCCTTGGTGGACGGATAGACGGACAGCCCCGCGAGACTGTCGCGGATGGCCTGCGCCACGCGCTCGGGCGCGGCATGCTTGGGCTCGCCGATCGACAGATTGATGGGCGTAAGACCGTCCGGTTGCGAACTGGCAGAAGCCAGCAAAGCCCGCAATTTTTCGAACGGGTAGGGGTGTAGGGCATCGAGGCGCGGATTCATGACGCAAGATTTTAACAAGCAAGCTACAATAGCGGGCTTGGCCTATTGCGAAGGTGGCGAAATTGGTAGACGCACCAGGTTTAGGTCCTGACGCCGTAACAGGTGTAGGGGTTCGAGTCCCCTCCTTCGCACCAACTTTCTACATCGTTCCAAATCGCCGATCGGGTATCGCGAATACCTTCCACATCAACGATGCGGCTCATGATGTGTCTCAGGACGCGGCGCTTCGATGTATCGCTAGCTGACATTTGAATATTTAGATCGTTCACGTATTTAAATCGTTCACGGCGACCCGATCCCCAGCCCAGGACGACTTCCTGGCGTTCGTATCGCAATCCCACTTCCTCTCGGCGCCCACCGCTCCACAAAGACGCGATTGCGCGCGCCGATCCGCGTCCGGCAACTTCAAAACCGTCCTTACGCAACCACCTGCAACCACCTCGCGGCAACCCTGGCAAATGTGTCAATTTGAAACTGCTATATCTTTGTCGCAGGTATTCGTCCATAGTGGCTCCAGGGATAATTTTCCCGGTACATCAAGGACTTACATTGAAGATTGAAACTGGTATTGTGAAGTGGTTCAACAACGACAAGGGCTTCGGCTTTATCATGCCGGAGCTGGGTGGCAAAGACCTCTTCGCCCATTACTCTGAGATTCAGGGTGACGGACACAAGTCTCTTGAAGAGAACCAGCGTGTTTCGTTTGTTGCCGGCCAAGGCCAGAAGGGCCCCACGGCGACGATGATCAAAGCGATTTAATAGGCAGGTTGCTCGCGATAGTCGAGCAGCCTGTAGCAGGTAGCGGGGCCGGATCCTTTGAAGCAAAGGATCCGGCCCTTTGGTTTTGGGCGGCCTGACGCCCCCGTCTCCATCATTGCGCGTCGCCCGTTTGCCGGATCGTCCGGACTTTCAAGCGCGGCTATTTTGTTGAGGCCGGCTACGGCCGCTCGCGCATGGCAGACAAGAATCGTCAAGATTATCAATCCTTGACTGTTGCAATACGCGCTTGGCGATACCTTCTAGATTTCGTAATCCAGGAGTAGACATGTACTCGCTATCCAAGCGTTGCGGCGCCGAATTCTTCGGCACGTTCTGGCTGGTGCTGGGCGGTTGCGGGGCGGCCGTGCTGGCTGCAGGCTTTCCCGAACTTGGCATCGGTTTCGCTGGCGTCGCCTTGGCCTTCGGGCTCACGGTGCTGACCATGGCTTTTGCCGTGGGTCATATTTCCGGCGGGCACTTCAATCCCGCCGTCACCATCGGCTTGGTCGCAGGGGGGCGCTTTCCCGCCAAGGAGATCCTGCCCTACGTCATCGTCCAGGTCCTGGGCGCCATCGCGGCGGCCGCGGTGCTGGCGTGCATCGCCAACGGAAAGCTGGGCTTCGACCTGAAAGGCAGCCACTTCGCCGCAAACGGCTATGGCGCATTCTCGCCCGGCAAATATTCGCTGCTGTCCGCGCTGGTGACCGAGGTGGTGCTGACCGCGGGCTTTCTGTTCGTCATCCTGGGATCCACCAGCAAGCGGGCCCCTGCGGGGTTTGCTGCCATTCCGATCGGCCTGGCGCTGACGCTGATCCACCTGATCAGCATCCCGGTCACGAACACCTCGGTCAATCCCGCGCGCTCGACCGGACCCGCGCTGTTCGTGGGCGGGTGGGCACTGGAACAACTGTGGCTGTTCTGGGTCGCGCCAGTGGCGGGGGCGATCATCGGCGCCATCGCGTATCGGCTGGTCAGCGTGCCGGCCGAAGAGCGGGCGTAGGGGCGTCCGCCGGGCGGCAGATGAGGCAGGGGCGGGGCAGGTTGTACATTACGCACTATCACTTGCCTCATCTTTACAGGATTGCCCATCATGACCGCCCCAGAAGTCGTCATTTCTTCCTCGATCGCCTGCGCGAACGATCGTCCTTTCGTGCTGTTCGGCGGCATCAACGTGCTGGAATCCAAAGACCTTGCCCTGCGTGCCTGCGAGGAATACCAGCGCGTGACCGCCAAGCTCGGCATCCCCTATGTGTTCAAGGCCTCGTTCGACAAGGCCAACCGCTCGTCCATCCATTCGTACCGCGGCCCGGGCCTGGAAGAGGGCATGAAGATCTTCGAGGCCGTGAAAAAGGAGTTCGGCGTTCCCGTCATCACCGACGTGCACGAGCCCTGGCAGGCTGCCCCCGTCGCCGAAGTGGTCGACGTCCTGCAACTGCCCGCGTTCCTGGCTCGGCAGACCGATCTGGTCGTGGCGTTGGCCAAGACGCAGCGCATCGTCAACATCAAGAAGCCGCAATTCCTGAGCCCCACGCAGATGCTCAATATCGTCGAGAAATTCACCGAGGCCGGCAACGACAAGCTGATCCTCTGCGATCGCGGCACCAGCTTCGGCTACGACAATCTCGTGGTGGACATGCTGGGTTTTGGCGTCATGAAAAAAGTGTCCGGCAACCGCCCCCTGATCTTCGACGTGACGCATGCGCTGCAACAGCGTTCGGCGCTGGACGCGGCGTCGGGCGGGCGCCGCGAGCAGGTGGCGGAATTGGCCCGCGCGGGCATGGCGGTCGGCCTGGCGGGCCTGTTCCTGGAAGCCCATCCGGATCCCAAGAACGCAAAATGCGACGGCCCCAGCGCGTTGCCGCTGGACAAGCTCGAACCCTTCCTGACCCAGCTCAAGCAGCTGGACGACCTGGTGAAGTCCTTTGCACCCATCGACATCGAACCTTGATATCGGCGGTCATCTCGGATACGCCAAGCTGTTATACGATCCAGGCCACACAATAGGGAGGCCTGGATGTCTTTGTATGTGATCGTCGCCGTGCGCAAAGAGGCCGTGAGCGGCCATATCGCCTACGTGCGCTGGGGGCAGGCCGTGCGCGGCGTGCCCGGATGGATTTCGGAACCCACGACCGCCGCGGCTTCCGAAGTCATCGAACTCATCAAGGATGGCGCGGAAGTCGAAACGGCGATCAGCGTGGACGGCCTGACCGTCGCATCGCGCGCGGTGCGCGTGCTGGTGGATGACGGCGGGCGCGAGCACCTTGCGTCGGTGCCGGTGCCCAGCTCCACCCTGCACACGCTGTTCGACCTGCCCGAGTTCTGACCGGCCACCAGCCCTAGCGGCGGCCCTCGGCGAAATTGCGCAGCGCCTCGCCGGCCATCCGGTAGCGCACCCACTCGTCCTGCGGCAGAGCGCCGATGGATTGGTAGAAGTCGATGGCGGGCTGGTTCCAGTCAAGCACGCTCCATTCCAGCCGCCCGCAGCCATTGGCGACCGCTTCTTGCGCCAGGTGGCGCAACAGGTCGCGGCCGGCCCCGATGCCGCGGTGCTCTGGCGTGACGTACAAATCCTCCAGATAAATGCCGTTCTTTCCCAGCCACGTGGAATAGCTGTAGAAGTAGACGGCATAGCCAATGGCCTTGCCATCCAGCAGGCACATCAGCGCCCGCGCGGGCGCGCCTTCGGCGAACAGGGTGCGCCTGACGTCTTCGGCGCTGGCGATCACCTCGTGGGCCGCGCGTTCGTAAACGGCCAGTTCGGTGATGAAAGCATGGATCTGGGCCGCGTCCGACGGAGCGGCGGGACGGATTTCGATATTCACGGAGCATTCCTGTTTATGGGGATGGCTATCCTACCCGCTATTGGGTGCGAGGGCAGGCCGGCATGTCGGGAATACCCTTGTTGCGCGGCGGGCCACCTGGCGCGACGCTTGATCGGGATTGTGCCTAGAGTCCGGTTCCGCATTCCCGAGGGTTTCCTCAATGCCCGAGATCGCTCCTGCCCCCGGTAAAACGTCCCCGCCTGCCGGGAGCCGCCGGCGGTTTTCCTGGATCTGGCTGGTGCCGATCATTGCGGCGGTTGGCGGCTTGCTGCTCGTGCTGCGGGTCTGGATGGAGGCGGGCCCGGAGGCCACGATCAGCTTCCAGACCGCGGAAGGGCTGGAGTCTGGCAAGACGCAGGTCCGCTACAAAGAAGTGAATGTGGGCATCGTGCAGCGCGTGGCGCTCAATCCGGACCGCACGGGCGTCGTGGCGACGGTACGGCTCAACAAGGAGGCGGCCGGTCTCCTGCAGGAAGGAACCGTGTTCTGGGTGGTGCGCCCGCGCCTTACCCTGAGCGGCGTCTCGGGGCTGAGCACCTTGTTATCCGGCGCATACATCGGCCTGGATCCGGCTGGCCACAACGCCAAGGACGTACCCGAGAAGGCTACCAAGTTTTCCTTCGTCGGGCTGGAGGTCCCGCCCGAAGTGACACAGGATCGCCCGGGCAAGCGGTTTACCTTGAAGGCCCATGATCTCGGCTCGCTGGACATTGGATCGCCCGTGTATTACCGGCGCATCTCGGTCGGGCAGGTGGTGGGCTATCGCCTGGACAGCAGCGGCAAGGGGGTCGACATCCAGGTGTTCGTCGATGCGCCCAATGACGCCTATGTCAACGAAGGCACGCGTTTCTGGAACGCGAGCGGCGTGGATTTCTCGGTGGACTCCAGTGGTTTGGAAGTGCGGTCGCAATCGCTGCTGTCGGTGATCGTGGGCGGCGTGGCCTTCGATACCATCGACACGCGTCTGCATGCCGCGGCCAAGCCCAATGCCTCCTTCCCCATCTACTCGTCCGAAACGGCCGCGCGTGCGCAGCCAGACGGCTTGCCGCTGCGCATACGCATGCGGTTTGACCAGTCGGTGCGGGGGCTGTCCGTCGGCGCGCCCATTGACGCATTCGGCGCCCCCGTCGGCCAGGTGGATTCCATCGGCCTGGAGCTCGATCGGACAACCAATCAGTTCTACGCGCTCGTGGGCGCCACCCTCTATCCCGAGCGACTGGGCGCCAAGACGTTTGAAGAAATCCGGGAGTTTTCGGGGGCCTCGCTGGAACATCCCAGCGGCAAACTGATGGCGGCCATGATCGATCGCGGCCTGCGCGCGCAGTTGCGCATCGGCAACTTGCTGACGGGCCAACTGTATGTCGCCATGGCGGTGTTTCCCGATGCCGATCCGGCCACGTTCAAAATGGAAGAAGCGCCCTTCATCCCGACCGTGCCAAACAATCTGGATCAGTTGCAGCTCCAGCTAAACAGCATCCTGACCAAGCTCGACCGGATTCCCTTCGATGGGCTGGGCGCCGAAGTGGGCAACCTGCTGCAGGGGACGTCCAGGCTGGTCAAGCGGCTGGACACGCAGTTGGCGCCCGAGGCGTCCGCCATGTTGCGTCAGGCCGGCAGATCGCTTGCCGTCGTGGGCGGAATGCTCAGTCCCGACGCGGGTCTGCCTGTCAATACGGCCACGCTGCTGCAAGAGCTTGCCCGCACGGCCCGGTCGTTGCGCGAATTGGCCGACTACCTGCAGACCCATCCGGGCTCTTTGTTGCGCGGCCGGGCGCCCGATACCGTGCCGGCGCGCGCCCCCGCTCGCTAGGCGGCCGCGATTGGCCGGGAACGCCACTTGCTGGGAATCCTGGGGAGCCCTCTGCCAGTCTGGGTAGGGCGCCGCGTCACAGGGGAGATTCAGCATGGACCATAGTGAAATGATGGCGCGCATGATTACGCTGCCGGTTGCGCCGGGCAGGTTCGACGGATGGGATGGCGTGCTCTCTACCCTGGCGGATTGCCTGTTGCAGGTGCAGGGAAAACTATCCGAAGCCGAAATGAAGCGTTTCCTGGATGTGGGCGCGCTGGTGTACCGGACCTGCTGCCAGGACGAAGCGCGTCAGCGCTGGACCCCCGAGGAAATGGCGGCATATCACCGCAAGGCCCCGCTCGACGCCTGAGGCGCGGGACAATGGGGGCGAGCCAACAAAGGGGGCGAGTCAATACAGGCACTGCCGCAGCGCGAAGGTCCGGCCGAACGCTCTGACCTCGTCGCCATCCACCGACGCCGACACATCCCAACGGTCGTCGCGGGTGACCAGAATGGACTGGCTGGAGCAGGCGTGGCGCAGCGCGAACTGCCAGAAGGCCGCCTCCGACCCCTCGGGCGCAAGATCGTGCGGCCCGATCTGCAGACGGGAAGGGCGGGGGGTGACGCCCAGCGACCACTTCAAGGCGATGGCCAGGAAAGCGAAGCGCGCCGACATCGAGGCGGGCTGGATGCACAGGACTCGGATCTTGTTGCTCATGGCCATCACCCTGGCTGATCAGGTGAAACCAGCGTAGCAAAGGCGGGCACGCCAATCCATACCGCGTTTGGTCGACGCGCCGCAACCGTGTGTCGATAACGCCTGTTGCTAGAATGGCCCGCCGCGCAACGCCGGCAGTCAAAGGAGCCGATCATGTCCCGAACCGTCGTGAATCCCGATACGGTCTTCAATTCCGTGCAGTACGGCTTCAGCCAGGCCGTCATCGTGACCGGGCAGCGCCGGATGCTGCTGTCGGGCCAGGTCGGCGTCGATGCCAACGAGCGCACGGTTGGCCCGGGCCTGCAGGTGCAGACCGAAGCCGCCCTGGACAACATCGAGCGGGTCCTGGCGGCCGCGGGCGGCAATCTGGCGCAGGTCATCATGCTGCGCATCTACATCTGCGATACGGTCCGCACCGAACAGGAGGTCGTCGCGCAGGCGCTGCGCGACCGCTTCAAGGTCGACCCGCCCCCGTCTTCGTGGATCATCGTCAGCGGCCTGTCGCTGCCGGAATGGCTGATCGAGATCGAGGCGGAAGCGATGCTGGACTGACCAGCCGCGCCGGCCTGCTAGACCGACGCTTCCCGCCAGGGTGGCGCGGCGAACGCGGCGCGCAGGCTCGCCAGGAATCCGGCGGTACGCGCGGACAGCTCCTGCCGCGACTTCACCAGCGCCACCACATTCGCATCGGGCAGGTTCCACTCCGCCAGCAAGGGGACGAGCGCGCGCGTGCGCAGATGTGCGGCCACGTCCCATTCCGACCTTGCCACGATGCCGTGCCCGGCCAGCGCCCATTCCAGCGCCGTCGCCCCCGCGTTGCTGGACAGGATCGGCGCAATGCGCACACCCATGGCGGCTCCGTGCGCATGCCTGAACCGCCAAAGCGTCACGTCCTCGTCGTTTTCCCGCAAGGCGATGCAGTCGTGATTGCGCAGGTCTTCCGGCTTGGCAGGCGCACCGCGCCGCGCCAGGTAGACAGGCGATGCGCACAAGATGCGCCGGTTGGGCGCCAGGGGATGGGCGACGAGTGCGGAATCGCGCAACTCGCCGATATGCACCATGACGTCCCAATCGTCCGAGGCCAGGCGGGGAGGGCCGTCCGACAGCGTGAGGCTGGCCGTGACGTCTTGGCTGGCGGAACGAAAGTCCGCCACCAGCCCGGCAATGAATCGCTGACCGAAACCCAGCGGTGCGACCACACGAAGATGGCCCGCCACCACGCCGCGGCGCCCCGCAAGCTCATCGGCCAGATCGCCCAGCTCGTTGCAGATCTGCCCGGCGCGCATGGCCAGGAGGCGACCCTCATCGGTCAGCGCGATGCCGCGCGCGGACCGATTGACCAGCCGCACCCCCAGGCGCCTTTCCAGCGCGTGCAGCCGCTGCGTGACGGCTGGCGGCGTCACGTCCAGCGAGCGCGCCGTCTGGGCGAGCGAGCCGGCCGCTGCAAGGCACAGGAAAAAGCGCAGGTCCTCGGTAGTCAGCATTTAGGCAGACCTTAATGGAAGATTAATATTGGATTAAACATGGGAAGCCGTATCCGCGCCATACTCCGTGCTGATTCGCGCGGGCCGTGATGCCCGCCCTTACTGTTTCGTCCAAGAGACTGCCATGAACCTGGAAAGCGCCACGCGCACGCTGGACTCCCTGGAAACGCCTTGCCTGCTGCTCGACGAAGCGCGCATGACGCGCAATATCGAACGCCTGAATGCCCTGATGGCCAGGCACGGCGTCACCTTGCGCCCCCACCTGAAGACGCCCAAATCCATGGAGGTCGCCCGCCGGCTCATGGCAACGCCCCAGGGGCCGGCCGCCGTGTCGACCCTGCAGGAGGCCGAGCAATTCGCCGCCGCGGGCGTCACGGACCTCCTGTATGCGGTCGGCGTGTCGCCCGCCAAGCTGGACCGCGTGGTGGCATTGCGCCAGCGCGGCGTCGACCTGACCGTGGTGGTGGACAGCGTCGAGGCGGCGCGGGCCGTGGCGGCACGATCCAGAGCGGCCGGCCTGTGCATTCCGGCGCTCATCGAAATCGACTGCGACGGGCACCGCGCCGGCGTGCAGCCCAAGGACACAGACCGTCTGCTGGCGATTGCCCGCGCATTGCATGACGACGTCGGCTGCCTGCGTGGCGTCATGACGCACGCCGGTGAGTCCTATGGCTGCCGCACCGTCGAGGCCATTGCAGACATGGCCGAACAGGAGCGCTGGGCCGCCGTGAGCTGTGCGCAGGCAATCCGTTCAGCGGGCCTGCCGTGCCCGGTCGTGAGCGTCGGATCCACGCCTACCGCGCACTTTGCGCGCCATCTCGACGGCGTGACCGAAGTCCGCGCGGGGGTCTACGTGTTCTTCGATCTGGTCATGGCCGGATTGGGCGTATGCCACGTCGACGACATCGCCGCCACGGTGCTGACCACCGTGATCGGCCACCAGCCCGAAAAAGGCTGGATCCTGGTCGACGCCGGCTGGATGGCCCTGTCGCGCGACCGGGGCACCGCCAAGCAGCCGGTGGATCAGTTGTATGGGCTGGTATGCGATGTGGATGGCCAGGTCTATCCGGATGTGCTGCTGGCCGAAACCAACCAGGAGCAGGGCATCATCAAGCTGCGCGCCGGCAGCACCGCTGTCCTGCCCGATCTGCCCATCGGCGCCAAATTGCGCATCCTGCCCAATCATGCGTGCGCCACCTGCGCACAGCACGACGCCTATGAAGTCGTGAGGCCCGGGGAGCCGGGCGTGGTGGCGCGTTGGGAGCGATTCCGCGGCTGGTAGGCCGTCCGCCGGGGGCGGGCGCCGCCTATAATGCGGGCGCCTCAATGCCTTCGGCGGAGACCGTCTCCATGCACTACGAGTATCTGTTCTGGTCCATGGCCGCCCTGGTCGCCGCCGCGCTGGCGGGCGGCGCGTTGTGCGGCCGGCTGCATTCGGTCAGACACCTGGTGACGGGAGTGGTTGCGCTGGCGGCGGCCATCTTCGTGGCGGTGCTGCTGATGGCGCGCCAGGGCGGCTTCAGCGATCTGGCGGCGATGCTGTCCATCGCCGCCTTCATGTTCAGCCTGGTCATTGCCGCCGCGGCATCGCTGCTCACACGCCGCATCCTGCAACGCCGCCGGGCGGATCGTCCCTAGCGCCGCCCAAGGTCTGAACGGTCCGCTCTCCGTTTGGCGGTCCAGGCCGTCATTCTTCCGCGTCGTAATCCTCGTCCTCTTCGTCGTCCTCGTCCTGCTCGAGGGCGTCGTAGCCCTTCCAGGTGATGCGCCAGCGCGTCGCGCCCGCGGTCGCCGCCGTCTCGCTGATCTGTTTGACCAGGCCGGCATCTTCCAGCAGGTCAAGGTGATGCGCGATGAGTTGCAGGCCTTGTTCTTCGGGATGCGGCGCGAGCGCGGCATTCTTGATGTCGTGGGTGCTCAGGTTGGGGCCCGGCGCGTCGCGCAGAGCCCCCAGGATCGTGACGACCAGATCGAAATCGCGTTGCATGATGTCCACCATGAAGGGATAAAAAGAACACGATGACAATAGCAGACTTCGGCTGCAGCAATAGGACGGCGAGCGCGCCTGCGTTACAGTCCGGGGTTCTCGATAAACCACACTCGAATACACCATGAAAAAACCCGCAGAACGGGACTGCCTGGCAGTCGTCCCCGGCTACACGGGCCAGGCCGCCAAGCTGTTTCTCTCGCGCGGCGAGGATGAGCGCATCGACGGGGTGACCGTCTACGACCTGCTGGGGCACGTCAAGCAGCAGGGCGACGCCGACGCGGCGGCGTCCTGGGTGGGCGAATGGCTCGCCCAAGAGGCCGACAACCGCAAGGCCCGCCGCACACAGCTCCAGGCCCAACTGTTCCTCTGCAAACTGGCGGGCGACGAGAAGGCCGCATTCCTCGCGGCACAGAAGCCGCTGGCCCGCGTCCTGACCGCCGCCGGGGTGCGCTGCCGCAGCGTGGCGGCCACTTCGGGTGCTGCGCGCCCTTCGCTTGGTCCGAATGTCAAGAAACGATAGCCCAAGGCTGTTATAGTCGCGCCTGGGCGTGCGTGTGCACCTGCGCGGTGCGTGCCCAGGCGGGCCAGGCCCGCAAATCAAGGAAGATGGAAATGGAAATACTCAGTCGGCACGTTGCCGACGTAGCGGGCGGCGTAGAGCTGCATACCACGCTGGATGGCGAGAGCATCAGCGCCTATGTCGTCATGGGCGTCACCGATCTCAATGCAATCGCAGACATCGTGCCGCGCGAAAAAGTCGACGCCGGAGCGGACATACACGCTGCTAATGTCGACAATGTTGATAATGCGCAAGAACAGATCGACCAAGTCCTGGAAAATATGAACCCCGGCGACGTGGCGGTTTTCCTTTGCTCGGGCCCCGATGCATTTGGTGCGGCGCTCGACTTGTTGGGTTTACCTATCGAAGAGTAAGCCTGGCGGCAAACCATGGTGTCATCCAAACGGCGTATTGAAGGTTGTGCGCACTTTTGATGGCATTTATATAAGCCCTGTTTGTTTTTTTGGTTGTATGGGTGTTAACACCTATGCAGGGCTTCTTGTTGCCTAAATAAACGTGCGAAATAACTGCGCAGTTTCTCTTTGTTGCATTATTGGCACGTATTTTTTAGGATTATGTTGACTTGTGAGGGGAACATAACGATAGTATCGGCACACGATCACAAGCGTTGCGATTTTCGATCAGTGCCGTGCCTTTTCCGGCTCAGCGTTATTGTTCTACTGTCCCCTCCTTGATTGATTCGTGACCTCCGGGCATTTGCCCATTATCTCTAGGAAATACAGTATGGAAACCGGCGTCGTTAAGTGGTTCAATTCGGAAAAGGGCTATGGCTTCATCACCCCGGAAGCGGGTGGCAAGGATCTGTTCGCTCACTTCTCCGAAATTCAGGGCTCGGGCTTCAAGTCTCTGGAAGAGAACCAGCGCGTCAGCTTTGTGACGGCCAATGGCCCCAAGGGCCCGCAAGCCACGAAGATTCAGGTCCTGTAAGGTTCTGATTTTTCGCAAAAAAGCCCCCTCGTGGGGCTTTTTTTGTTTTTGGTCGATATGCGCGGCGGCCGATCAAAGTGCGCCACGCGTTGTGCGACCCCCGTTGTTTTTTATCTTGCCTTCAGGACTCGCCGCCTCCATGACCGCCACATCCGACTTGCCTATTGCCACACAGCCACAGGAAGTGGCGCAATTCTGGCTGGATGCCGGCCCCAAGCAGTGGTTCAACAAAAGTGCGCAGTTCGATGCGGAATTCAAAGCCCGCTTCGAGCAAACGCACATGGCGGCCGCGGCGCGCCAGTTGGATGGCTGGCTCGATGAGCCGACGGGCGCCCTGGCGCTGATGATTCTCCTGGACCAGTTCCCCCGTAACGCCTATCGCGATACCGGGCACATGTTCGCGACCGATGCTCTCGCGCTGCATTTTGCCGAGCGAGCGATCGCGGCGGGGCATGACCTGAAGGTGGATGCCGTCGTCCGCCAGTTCTTTTATCTTCCCTTCGAACATGCCGAGAACCTGGCCGCGCAGGACCGTGGCGTCTCCCTGATGGAACCGCTTGGCCCCGAGTCCCTGCGCTGGGCCGTCCTGCATCGCGACATCATTGCGCGCTTCGGGCGCTTCCCGCACCGTAACGCGGCCCTGGGGCGCCAGACGACCCCGGCCGAGCTTGCGTTCCTGGATTCGGGCGGGTTTGCGGGGTAGCCCGCACCGCACGGTATCCACCTGTATCGGTGGGTGGCAAGTTGAAAATTTTCCCTGTCCAAGCGCTTGCGGTTTGCCCTGTTTTGCTGGTGCAGAGCGGCTGCGCGCGGGGAAAAGCAGCCCTTTCGGCTATTTGACGTTTTTCGACGTTCGCCAATAAACTGATTTCAGCGAGATTCTCAAGCGACGCGGTCTGCGTTCTCCTTGGTCGCCGTCAGTGGTGCCGCGGTTGCTATCCTCTCCCATCCTTGATGATCTGGCGCCCCGCGAGCAATCGCTTTTTTAGGTCAAGGACATCCCCATGGCAACCGGCATCGTCAAATGGTTCAACGCCGAAAAGGGTTATGGCTTCATCATGCCCGACGACGGCAGCAAGGATCTTTTCGCTCACTACTCCGAAATCCGTAGCGAAGGCTATAAGTCGCTTCAAGAGAACCAACGCGTCACGTTCGACGTTGGAACCGGTCCCAAGGGTCCCAGCGCCAAGAACATCAAGGTCGCGGCCTGAGGCCTCCAGGGTCGCGCACCGGGCTCCCAATGTTCTAGCCCTGAATAGAACAATCCCCACTCAGCGCACGGCTTCGTGGGGATCGGGTTGGTTTTCTAGCAAGCCTCCACCTTTTGCGTGGGGCTTTTTTTTGTCCCGGCTGCTCAGTGCTTGGGGCTGCTGGTCGACAGTTTGTCCACGAGCGCGATGCCGAGGGCGGACAAGATGAAGATGGCGTGGATGATCGTCTGCCACATGACGCCGGCTTCCGTGAAGCGCGCGTTCGGCATGCCGATGGTGCCCGCTTCGATGAAGGTGCGCAGCAGGTGGATCGACGAGATGCCGATGATCGCCATTGCGAGCTTGACCTTCAGCACACTGGCGTTCACGTGGCTAAGCCATTCAGGCTGGTCGGGATGGTTCTGCAGCCGCAGGCGGGACACAAAAGTCTCGTAGCCGCCCACGATCACCATGACCAGCAGGTTGGAGATCATGACGACGTCGATGAGCCCCAGCACGATCAGCATGATCTCCATTTCGCCAAAGCTGGTGGCGTGAGTCACGAGGTGCCACAGTTCCTTGAGGAACAGCAGGACATAGACGCCCTGCGCGACGATCAGGCCCAGGTAGAGCGGTAACTGCAGCCAGCGCGAGCTGAAGATCAGGCTGGGAAGCAGGCCCAGGCGAGGAGGGGAATTCGGGATCATATTGGGTGCGAGCCGATGTTGTTTGCGAAAAAAAGCGCGGCGGCAATTCTATCAATGCCACAAGACAGGCGGTCATCTGTTTTAGCTGAACTCCGTCAGCCTCACGAGCTGCCTAGCATGGCTCCCTCGGGATTGCTCGGCTTTTATGTAAGCGAAATTCGCATTTGCGAAACTCTGTGCCGGAATACTTCGAAAGCTTTGGGCGTATATAGAATTGCCGCCTCGTTTGCATAGAACAAGTCAATAGGAGTTTGTTCCCATGAAGATTCGCTACACCGTCGCCGCGCTGGCAGTTGCGCTCGCGCCTTACTCGGCCGCGCAGGCCCTGGACATCGGAGGGCTCGTGGGTGCCGGCGCCAAGGTGGTCCAGGCGGCCACGCTGAGCGATGCCGAGATCAAGACCCTGTCGGACAAGGCGTGCGCGCAGAGCGACTCGCAGGAAAAGATCGCGGCGCCGGGCAGCAAGTACGACGCCCGCCTGCAGAAGATCGCCAAGTCGCTGGGCGGGACGGTCAATGGCCAGAAGGCGAGCTACAAGGTCTACCTGACCAAGGACGTCAACGCGTGGGCCATGGCCAACGGCTGCATCCGCGTGTACAGCGGCCTGATGGACATGATGTCCGATGATGAAGTGATGGGCGTGGTGGGCCATGAAATCGGCCACGTGGCGCTGGGCCACTCGAAAAAGGCCATGCAGACCGCCTACACGGTTTCGGCCGCGCGTGACGCAGCGGGCGCGGCGGGCGGCTCGACGGTCGCGGCGCTCAGCTCCTCGCAGCTCGGCGACCTGACCGAAAAGTTCATCAACGCGCAATTCTCGCAGTCGCAGGAAAGCGCGGCGGACGATTATTCGTTCGATCTGCTGCAATCCAAGAAGCTCAATACCCGCGGCCTGGTGACCGCATTCCAGAAGCTCGCCGAGCTGGATGGCGGCAAGAGCGATATGATGAGCTCGCACCCGTCCTCGGCCAAGCGCGCGCAACACATCGAAGACCGCATCGCCAAGGCCAAGTAACCTCGCAGCCAGGCGTCCGTCCTCGCTTTTTGGGCGAAAAATGGGGCGCGAGCATCCGGGCAAATCCGGGGCTCGCGCCTCTTTGCGTCAGGGTTCCGGAAGTTTCCGGTAAAATGCCGCGTTTATCCGCCCGTAATCTCATCTCTCGGAAAATAGGTCTTTTAATGCAGCCTGTGGTTGAAACCCTCTCCGGCCTGGAGCGCCGTGTTGATCTGGCCGTCTCGGTGGCCGACGTCGAAAAGGAAGTCCAGGCGCAATTGAAGCGCGTGGCTCGCACCGCCAAGGTTCCGGGCTTTCGCCCGGGCAAGGCGCCGCTCGCCATGCTCGAGCGCAGCCATGGCCCCAGCATCCGCTACGACGTGATCAATAGCCAAGTTGGCCGTGCCTTTGAACAGGCCATCGACGGCGCCAAGCTGCGCGTCGCTGGCGCCCCGAATCTCGAACCCAAGACGGAAGGCGTCTCCGACGACACGCTGGCGTTCACCGCCACGTTCGAGGTCTACCCCGAAGTCGCGGTGCCGGACCTGTCCACCCTGGCCGTCACCCGCTACGAAACCGCCGTCACCGACGCCGAAGTGCAGCAGACCCTGGACGTGCTGCGCAAGCAGCGCGCCACGTTCGAAGCCCGTGAAGGCCGTGCCAGCGCCGACGGCGACCGCGTCACGCTGGATTTCGCCGGCACCATCGACGGCGTGCCCTTCGAAGGCGGCAAGGCCGAAGACTTCCCGTTCGTGCTCGGCCAAGGCCGCATGCTGCCGGAATTCGAAGAAGCCGCCCGCGGCCTGAAGGCTGGCGAAACCAAGGTTTTCCAGCTCAAGTTCCCCGATGACTACCAAGGCGTGGAAGTCGCCGGCAAGACCGCCGAATTCACCATCACCATCAAGGAAGTGGCTGAAGGCGTCCTGCCCGAACTGAACAGCGAATTCGCCAAGTCCCTCGGCCAAGCTGAAGGCGACGTCGAAAAGCTCAAGGCCGACATCCGCAGCAACATCGAACGTGAAGTGAAGGTCCGTTCGCAAGGCCGCACCAAGTCCAGCGTCATGGACGCCCTGGTCGAAGCCGGCAAGTTCGATGTGCCGAAGGCCCTGGTCGACAACGACGTGCAAAGCCGTGTCGCCGCTGCCCGCGAAGAGCTCAAGCAGCGCGGCGTGCCGAACGCCGAATCCGTGCCGATTCCGGCCGAAGCCTTCTCGACCGAGTCCGAGCGCCGCGTCCGCCTGGGCCTGCTGGTCTCCGAACTGGTCAAGCAAGCCCAGCTCCAGGCCAAGCCGGAACAGGTCCGCGCGCGCATCGAAGAATTCGCCCAGAACTACGAACAACCCGCCCAGGTTGTCAGCTATTACCTGGCAGACCGCCAGCGTCGTGCTGAAATCGAGGCTATCGTGCTGGAAGACAACGTCGTCGCGCACGTGTTGGAAAAGGCCAAGGTCACCGACGAAAAGGTGCCTTTCGATCAGTTGATGGGGATGGCGTAACACTATGCAGAGATTCACCGATTTCTATGCGGCAATGAATGGCGGGTCTTCGGTGACCCCCACCGGCCTGGGCTACATTCCCATGGTGATCGAGCAGTCGGGGCGCGGCGAGCGCGCCTACGACATCTATTCGCGTCTGCTCCGCGAACGGCTCATTTTCCTGGTGGGGCCGGTGAACGACGCCACGGCCAATCTGGTCGTGGCCCAGTTGCTGTTCCTGGAATCGGAGAATCCTGACAAGGACATTTCCCTGTACATCAACTCGCCCGGCGGGTCGGTGTACGCGGGAATGGCCATCTTTGACACCATGCAGTTCGTCAAGCCGGACGTGTCCACCCTGTGCACCGGCCTTGCGGCCAGCATGGGCGCGTTCCTGCTGGCGGCTGGCAAGAAGGGCAAGCGTTTCACGCTGCCCAACTCGCGCATCATGATTCACCAGCCGTCCGGCGGCGCCCAGGGGCAAGCGTCGGACATCCAGATCCAGGCCCGCGAAATCCTGGACCTGCGCGAGCGCCTGAACCGCATCCTCTCCGCCAACACGGGGCAGAGCATGGAGCGCATCGAGCAGGATACGGAACGTGACAACTTCATGTCGGCCGAAGATGCGGTATCGTATGGACTGGTGGACAAGGTCATGGCCTCCCGGTCCGAAGGCTGACTTCCCGGTTGATTCTGACCCGCTGCCATCATGTTTGAGTAAGCGCATGCGCTAGGTCGTTTGCCCGACCTGGCGCATCTTTACCTGAGATACGAAAGAAATATGCCTGAAAAAAAGGGATCGGCAGACGCTAAGGTGCTGCATTGCTCGTTTTGCAATAAAAGCCAGCACGAAGTCCGCAAGCTGATCGCGGGTCCGTCGGTATTCATCTGCGATGAATGCATAGATTTGTGCAACGACATCATCCGCGAGGAAGCGCAGGCCACTGCGCGCGCGGCGATTCGTTCCGAGCTGCCCACTCCGGCCGAAATCAAGACCTTCCTCGACCAGTACGTCATCGGGCAAACCTCGCCCAAGCGCATGCTGGCCGTGGCCGTCTACAACCACTACAAGCGCATTCGGCACGGCGAAATCAAGGGCGACGAAGTCGAGCTCTCCAAGAGCAACATCATGCTCATCGGGCCCACCGGCTCGGGCAAGACGCTCCTGGCCCAGACGCTGGCTCGCATGCTGAACGTGCCTTTCGTGATGGCCGACGCCACGACGCTGACCGAAGCCGGCTACGTGGGTGAAGACGTCGAAAACATCATTCAGAAGTTGCTGCAGAACTGCAACTATGAAGTCGAGAAGGCGCAGCGCGCCATCATCTACATCGATGAAATCGACAAGATTTCCCGCAAGTCCGACAACCCGTCCATCACCCGTGACGTGTCCGGCGAAGGCGTGCAGCAGGCCTTGCTCAAGCTCATCGAAGGCACGGTCGCCTCGGTGCCCCCGCAGGGCGGCCGCAAGCATCCCAACCAGGACTTCGTCCAGGTGGATACCACGAACATCCTGTTCATCGTGGGCGGCGCCTTCGACGGACTGGAAAAGGTCATCCGCGACCGCACGGAAAAGTCCGGCATCGGCTTCTCGGCGTCGGTACGCGCCAAGTCCGAACGCGGCGTGGGCGAGCTCTTCTCCGAAGTCGAGCCCGAAGACCTGATCAAGTTCGGCCTCATCCCTGAACTGGTCGGTCGCCTGCCGGTGGTCGCGACGCTGGACGAGCTGGACGAAGCCGCGCTGGTCCAGATCCTGACCGAGCCCAAGAACGCCTTGCTCAAGCAGTTCCAGAAGCTGTTCGCCATGGAAGGCGCCGAGCTCGACGTGCGGCCTGCCGCACTCAAGGCCATCGCCCGCAAGGCGCTTCGCCGCAAGACGGGCGCGCGCGGGCTGCGCTCCATCATCGAGCAGGCACTGCTCGACACCATGTATGACCTGCCGTCCCAAGGCAACGTCAAGCGCGTGGTGCTCGACGAGAACGCCATCGAAGGCGAGGGCAAGCCCCTGCTGATCTACGCGGATGAAAACGCCGCGCCAGAGAAGCCGGAGCGCGGAGAAGTCCGCGACGCCGCTGCCTGATATTTCAAAAAAGCCCGTTCTCGTAACGGGTTTTTTTGCCTAGGGCGCTTCTCCATCCCAAAACACGCTTTTCAGTCGGCTGTCATGGCCGCATACTGGAAGCGCTCCAGGGCCTTATTTGGGGCCTTTTTGGTGATCCAGGCGGCCGAGATCTTGAATTTTCGGCTATTGTTCCCATAACAGACGTAATTGACGAGATTGCTCGGGTATTCCCGGGTGTCCCGTCCCCATACGCCGAGTCATACCGAGGAACCCCATATGTCTGCCAGCCAGACCCTGCCTTCCGACCCGATCGACCTCCCCCTGCTGCCGCTGCGCGATGTCGTAGTGTTCCCGCACATGGTCATCCCGCTGTTCGTCGGCCGTCCGCGCTCCATCCGCGCGCTCGAGGTTGCGATGGAAGCGGGCAAAAGCATCATGCTGGTGGCCCAAAAATCCGCCGGCAAGGATGACCCCACGCCTGAAGACGTCTACGAAATCGGCTGCGTCGCCGGCATCCTGCAGATGCTCAAGCTGCCTGACGGCACCGTGAAGGTGCTGGTCGAAGGCACGCAGCGCGCGCGCATCAACAGCATCGAAGATGCCGATTCGCACTTCACCTGCCAGGTGTCGCCGATCGAGCCGGACGCCATGCAAGGCTCCGAAACCGAAGCCCTGCGCCGCGCCATCGTTGCGCAATTCGAGCAGTACGTAAAACTCAACAAGAAGATCCCCCCGGAGATCCTGACCTCGCTGGCTGGCATCGATGATGCCGGTCGCCTGGCCGACACGATTGCCGCGCATCTTCCCCTCAAGCTCGAGCAGAAGCAAAAGATGCTCGAGATCGTCGGCACCTCCGAACGCCTGGAAGGCCTGCTCACGCAACTCGAAACCGAAATCGACATCCTCCAGGTCGAAAAGCGGATTCGCGGCCGCGTGAAAAAGCAGATGGAAAAGAGCCAGCGCGACTACTACCTGAATGAGCAGGTCAAGGCCATTCAGAAGGAACTGGGCGAAGGCGAAGAGGGCGCGGACATCGAAGAGCTCGAAAAGAAGATCATCGCTGCCCACATGCCCAAAGAGGCGCGCAAGAAGGCCGATGCCGAGCTCAAGAAGCTCAAGCTCATGTCGCCCATGTCGGCCGAGGCCACCGTGGTGCGCAACTACATCGACACGCTCATCAATCTCCCCTGGAGAAAGAAGAGCAAGATCAACAATTCGATCAGCAACGCCGAAACGGTGCTGGACAACGACCACTATGGCCTGGAAAAGGTCAAGGAACGGATCCTGGAATACCTTGCCGTGCAACAGCGCGTGGACAAGGTGAAGGCGCCGATCCTGTGCCTGGTCGGCCCTCCGGGCGTGGGCAAGACCTCGCTCGGCCAGTCGATCGCCAAAGCCACGAACCGCAAGTTCGTCCGCATGGCGCTGGGCGGCGTGCGCGACGAGGCCGAGATCCGCGGTCACCGTCGTACGTACATCGGTTCCATGCCGGGCAAGATCGTGCAGAACATGTCGAAGGTCGGCGTGCGCAATCCGCTGTTCCTGCTGGATGAAATCGACAAGCTGGGCATGGATTTCCGCGGCGATCCCTCGTCGGCGTTGCTCGAAGTGCTGGATCCGGAACAGAACCACACGTTCCAGGACCACTACATCGAAGTCGACTTCGACCTGTCGGACGTCATGTTCGTGGCGACCAGCAACACGCTGAACATCCCGCCGGCGCTGCTCGACCGCATGGAAGTGATCCGCCTGTCGGGTTACACCGAGGAAGAAAAGATCCACATCGCCCGCGACCATCTGCTGCCCAAGCTGATGAAGAACAACGGCGTGAAGGATACCGAGCTGACTGTCGATGACAGCGCGCTGCGCGACATCGTGCGCTACTACACCCGCGAAGCCGGTGTGCGTGCGCTCGAGCGCGAGGTCGGCAAGATCTGCCGCAAGGTCATCAAGCAATTGCTGACCCAGAGCGATCGCGCCAAGGCCGAAGGCAAGGCGCCGGAGGTCAAGGCTGTCAACGTCACGGCAGACAATCTCAGCGATTACCTGGGTGTGCGTCGCTACGCGTTCGGCATGGCCGAGAAGGAAAACCAGATCGGCCAGGTCACGGGTCTGGCGTGGACGGAAGTCGGCGGCGACCTGCTGACGATCGAAGTCGCGGACATGCCCGGCAAGGGCGTCATCCAGCGCACGGGCTCGCTCGGCGATGTGATGAAGGAATCGGTTGAGGCCGCGCGCACGGTTGTGCGTTCGCGGGCCCGTCGTCTTGGCTTTGCCGACAGCGTGTTCGAAAAGCACGACATGCACGTGCACGTGCCTGAAGGCGCGACTCCCAAGGACGGTCCGTCCGCGGGTATCGCGATCACCACCGCCATGGTATCGGCCCTGTCGCGCATCCCGGTGCGCGCCGACGTCGCCATGACGGGCGAGATCACGTTGCGCGGCGAAGTGCTGCCGATCGGCGGCCTGAAGGAAAAGCTGCTGGCGGCCCATCGTGGCGGTATCAAGACGGTTCTGATCCCGGAAGAAAACGTCAAGGATTTGGCGGAGATCCCGGACAACGTCAAGAACCACCTCGAGATCGTGCCGGTGCGCTGGATTGACAAGGTGCTGGAGCTTGCCCTGGAGCGTCTGCCCGAACCGCTCGCCGAGGAAGAAGCCGTCAAGGAGTCTTTGGTGGCCAAGCCGGCCGATCCGGGGTCGACCGATCCGGTCATGAAGCACTGATCGCAGCTTGAACCCCGGGCGCCTTCGAAAGAGGGCGCCCGATCCAGATCAGGATATCCCGGGCCAGCCCTGGCGTCCCAATACGAAAACCCCGCTCGATGTTTGAGCGGGGTTTGTTTATTTAGGGTGCTGCGCCGACGCGCCTAGTGCAGCGCCTGGGTGCGGATGAGGCCTACGGCAATGCCTTCCAGTGCAAATTCCTGGTCGGGCTTGACCACGATGGTCTCGAAATCGGGGTTTTCGGGAAGGAGTTCGATATGGCCGTTCTGCCGCTGCAAGCGCTTGACGGTGACGTCGTCGCCCAGTCGGGCCACCACGATCTGGCCATTGCGGGCTTCCGAGGCTTTCTTGATGGCCAGTAGGTCGCCTTCCAGGATGCCGGCATCGCGCATGCTCATGCCTCGCACCTTCAGCAGGTAATCCGGCGCCTGGGCGAAAAGGTTGGGATCGACGCCGACTTCGCGTTCGACGTGTTCAGCCGCCAGAATGGGGCTGCCCGCTGCGACACGGCCAACCAGGGGCAGGAGGAGCTGCGCCAGGGCAGGGATGGGCAACGAGGCCTGTGCGGGGGAGGTCGCCGCGTCCTTCAGGCGGATACCGCGGGACGCACCGGCGGTCAGTTCGATGGCGCCTTTGCGGGCCAGCGCCTTCAGATGGTCTTCTGCGGCGTTGGGCGAACGGAAACCCAGGGCTTGTGCGATTTCGGCGCGGGTCGGCGGAAAGCCGGTGCGCGAAACCGTCTGCCTGATGAGATCCAGGATTTGTTGTTGGCGATCAGTAAGTTTGCTGGCCATGGCGATGATCCGTTGTGAGCGGACTGTACATATATACAGCGCCATTCTGGGGGACGCAGCGCAAAAAAGCAAGCCGAGCCGGGCGCAAATAAAAACGGGACCCCCGGGGTCCCGTTTCTGGCTGCCGCCGGCGTGGCGCCGGCCTGCGGTTTTAAAGCACTGCCGCGATGGCGGCGGCCACCTTGTCGATGTTGCCGCTGTTCAGCGCAGCCACGCAGATCCGGCCGCTGGAGATGGCGTAGACGCCGTGTTCTTCACGCAGGCGGTCGACCTGCGCGGCGCTCAGGCCCGAGTACGAGAACATGCCGCGCTGCTTCAGCACGAAGCTGAAGTCCTGCTTGCCGCCGTGTTCCTTGATCTTGTCGACGAGCTGCTTGCGCATGAGACGGATGCGGTCACGCATTCCGGCCAGTTCTTCTTCCCAGAGGGCAAACAGCTCGGGCGTGTTGAGCACCGTCGAGACCACCGTGCCGCCGTGGGTGGGCGGGTTCGAGTAGTTGGTGCGAATGACGCGCTTGAGCTGGCTCAGCACGCGGGTGGCTTCTTCCTTGCTGCCCGCCACGACCGTCAGCGCGCCGACGCGCTCGCCGTACAGCGAGAACGACTTCGAAAACGACGAGCTGATGAACATGGTCATGTCCATGTCTGCAAAGAGGCGCACGACCGAGGCGTCTTCCGTCAGGCCGTCGCCAAACCCTTGGTAGGCGATGTCCAGGAACGGGACCAGGTTGTTTTCCTTGACGACGGCCGCGATCTGCTTCCACTGGTCGGCGGTGGGATCCGCGCCGGTGGGATTGTGGCAGCACGCGTGCAAGACGACGATGGTCTTGGCGGGCGCCGCCTTCAGGTCGGCCAGCATCGCTTCGAAGTTCAAGCCGCGGGTGGTCGCGTCGTAGTAAGCGTAGGTGCCGACTTCAAAGCCGGCACGCTCGAACAGCGCGCGGTGGTTTTCCCAGCTGGGGTCGCTGATCAGCACCTTGGAGCCCGGGAGAAGCTGGCGCAGGAAGTCGGCGCCGATCTTGAGCGCGCCGGTGCCGCCCAGTGCCTGCGTGGTCAGCACGCGGCCGGCGGCTGCCAGCGCGGAGTCCTTGCCCAGCAGCAGGGCCTGGGCGCCGCTGTTGTAGCCGGCAATACCTTCGATCGGCAGATAACCGCGGGCGGCGGCGGCTTCGATGCGGGCGGCCTCGGCCTTGCGCACTGCGCCCAACAGGGGAATGCGTCCCTGATCATCGTAATACACGCCCACGCCCAGGTTGACTTTACCGGGGCGGGTGTCCGCGTTGTATTGTTCGTTCAGACCAAGAATGGGGTCGCGCGGCGCGAGTTCGACGGAATCGAAAAGGGTGCTCATGGGACTCTGATGAGGTGGGTGGACGCAGTACGGAGTGCTGTGGATAATGGGGGGTTTACCCTGGAACAGTCTAGCATGCCTAAGAGCGCAATAGACCCGAGCGCGGGCACTCCCGCCGCAGGTCCGGGATTCGTCGATTTCCCTGACAGCCCGTTTCATCTTTATCAGCCCTATCCGCCCGCGGGAGACCAGCCCACGGCCATCGAGGGGCTGACGCAGGGTGTCGAAGACGGCCTGATGTTCCAGACCCTGCTGGGTGTGACGGGGTCCGGCAAGACCTACACCATGGCCAACGTCATCGCGCGGCTGGGCCGCCCGGCGCTCGTCCTCGCCCCGAACAAGACGCTGGCCGCGCAGCTCTACGCCGAAATGCGCGAGTTCTTCCCGAAGAACGCGGTCGAGTATTTCGTTTCGTATTACGACTACTACCAGCCCGAAGCCTACGTGCCGACGCGCGACCTTTTCATCGAAAAGGATTCGTCGATCAACGAACACATCGAGCAGATGCGTTTGTCGGCCACCAAGAGCCTGCTGGAGCGCCGCGACACGATCATCGTAGGCACGGTGTCCTGCATCTACGGTATCGGCAATCCTGGCGACTATCACGCGATGGTGCTGATCCTGCGCGCCGGCGACCAGATCGCGCGGCGTGAAATCCTGGCGCGGCTGGTTGCCATGCAATACACGCGCAACGACGCCGAGTTCACGCGCGGGGTATTCCGCGTGCGCGGCGAAACCATCGACATCTTCCCGGCGGAAAGCGCCGAGCTCGCCCTGCGGGTAACGCTGTTCGACGACGAGATCGAAAGCCTGGAGCTCTTTGACCCGTTGACGGGCCGTATACGCCAGAAGCTGCCGCGCTTTACGGTCTACCCCGGGTCGCACTACGTGACGCCCCGCGACACCGTGCTGCGCGCCATCGAAACCATCAAGGAAGAACTGCGCGAACGCGTCAAGCGCTTCGTCGATGACGGCCATCTGGTGGAGGCCCAGCGGCTGGAGCAGCGCACCCGCTTCGACCTGGAAATGCTGCAGGAGCTGGGCTTCTGCAAGGGTATCGAAAACTACTCGCGCCACTTGTCCGGCGCGGCGCCGGGCGAGCCGCCGCCGACACTGATCGACTACCTGCCGTCCGATGCGCTGATGTTCATCGACGAAAGCCACGTCACGATCGGCCAGCTCAGCGCCATGTACCGGGGAGACCGGTCTCGCAAGGAAACCCTCGTGCAGTACGGTTTTCGCCTGCCGTCCGCGCTGGACAACCGCCCGCTGAAACTCGAGGAGTTCGAGGCCCGCATGCGCCAGTGCGTCTTCGTTTCGGCGACGCCGGCCGCGTACGAGCAGGAGCACACCGACAATGTCGTGGAGCAGGTCGTGCGGCCCACGGGGCTTGTGGATCCGATCGTGCAGGTGCTGCCCGCGCGCACGCAGGTGGATGACCTGCTGGGCCAGATCAAAACGCGCGTTGCGCAGGGCGACCGTGTGCTGGTCACCACGCTGACCAAGCGCATGGCCGAGGATCTGACCGACTTCCTGAGCGAACATGGCGTGAAGGTGCGCTACCTGCACTCCGACATCGATACCGTTGAGCGCGTCGAGATCCTGCGGGACTTGCGCCTGGGCACCTTCGACGTGCTCGTGGGCATCAACCTGCTGCGCGAAGGGCTCGATATTCCTGAAGTGTCGCTCGTCGCCATCCTGGATGCCGACAAGGAAGGGTTCCTGCGTTCGGAGCGCAGCCTGATCCAGACCATCGGCCGAGCCGCGCGCAACCTCAATGGCCATGCCATCCTCTACGCCGATCGCATTACGGATTCGATGAAGCGCGCCATGGACGAAACCAGCCGCCGCCGGACCAAGCAGCTGCAGTTCAATGAGGATCACGGAATCACCGCGCGCGGCGTGCACAAGGCTGTGCGCGAATTGATCGACGGCATCGTGGCGCCGGCCCAGCACGACACGCTGGAAGCTGCCGTTCCCGCGGAGCTGCTCAAGGACGAGAAGGCGCTGGCGCGCGAAATCAAACGCCTGGAAAAGCTGATGATGGAGCATGCCCGCAACCTGGAGTTCGAACAGGCCGCGGCAGCCCGCGATTCGCTTAATGCGTTGAAGCAACGCGTGTTGCTGGATGGGGCAGTCTAGGTCCGTCAGCGTGTTTCAATTCATGTCAAAATGCTGACATCGAGCTGAATCGTGGTGGAAACTGCTGCGTTGCAATCAGGGTGTAACGATTCCGGATTTTTAACGCCCTATCTTTGCAGTGGTTACCTGAACAACACCTTGCAAGTCAATGATTTTCAAGGTGATTGTCAGGTGGTCGGGTTGCTTTGAATCAATTGCGCAGGCGCAAAAAAAGCTTGCCTAATCTCGGGTTTTCCCGCACACTTGCTTCCATGATGACCAAGGTACTTTTCGTTTGCATGGGCAATATCTGTCGCTCGCCGAGCGCAGAGGGCGTGTTTCGCCATTTGGTGAATGACGCGGGTTTGGGCGATGTCGTACGCATCGACTCCGCGGGCACGCACGCGTTTCATATCGGCGAGGCGCCTGATGCCCGGGCGCAGGCCGCAGCACGCAAGCGCGGCTACGAGATCACCCACTGCGAGGCGCGTCAGGTCACCGCGGAAGACTTCCGCGACTTCGATCTCATCCTCGCCATGGACTGGGACAACCTGTCCGCCATGCAGCAGCAATGCCCCAAGGCTTATCAGCACAAGCTGATGCTGCTGATGCGCTTTGCCAATGAGTTCGAAGAGGCCACCGTGCCGGATCCCTACTATGGCGGCGCGGATGGTTTCGGCAAGGTGCTGGACTATCTGGAAGACGCCTGTCAGGGCGTCCTCGAATTGGTCCGCAAGCGCGCCACCCAGTACCAGGCTGCTTGATTGCATGGGTGTGGGGCCGCCTGCAGAGCGGCTCTCAAGGTACAAGGCAGTGAAAAACCGCGCAGATGCGCGGTTTTTTGTAGCCCGGAGTCATACCAAATTAGTCGGGAATAGGCTATACTTGAGCCAATTACTCGGGTATTGACCGCTGGATTCGCTGGCGGCCATTGCCGAATCACAGGGAATTCACCATGCGGCTAACTACCAAAGGGCGTTTCGCCGTGACTGCCATGATCGATCTGGCTATGCGGCAGCATAGTGGGCCGGTCACTCTTGCGGCCATCAGCCAGCGTCAGAACATTTCGCTTTCCTACCTGGAACAGCTCTTCGGCAAACTGCGTCGCCACGAACTCGTGGACAGCGTGCGCGGTCCGGGTGGCGGTTATTCGCTTGCGCGCCTTGCGCGCAACGTCACGGTCGCCGACATCATTTTCGCCGTCGACGAACCCCTGGACGCCACCAGTTGCGGCGGCAAGCGGGACTGTACGAGCGGCAACGACGGCAAGCCGGGCAAGTGCATGACGCACGAACTCTGGGCCACGTTGAATCGCAAGATGGTGGATTACCTGGATTCGGTGTCGCTGCAGGATCTGGTCGATCAGCAGCGTGTGCGCCAATTGCAGGAAGCCAACAATCAAGCGCAGGCCTGCGCGGTGCGTGTGAATCGGGTGGGAGGCGCGCCTGCCGCCAACGCCCCGACCACCACCGTTGCCGCCAATGCCACCGTATAAGAAGTATCAGGAGTTGTAGAAATGACCACCCGTCCGATCTATCTGGATTATTCGGCCACGACGCCCGTCGACCCCCGCGTCGTGGACAAGATGGTGCCCTGGCTTTATGAAAACTTCGGCAACCCCGCCTCGCGCAGCCACGCGTTCGGTTGGGAATCCGAAGAAGCCGTCGAGCGCGCCCGTGAGGAAGTCGCCAAGCTGGTCAACGCCGACCCGCGCGAAATCGTCTGGACCTCCGGCGCCACCGAATCCGACAACCTGGCCATCAAGGGCGCCGCGAACTTCTACGCCGAACGCGGCAAGCACATCATCACCGTCAAGACCGAGCACAAGGCTGTGCTGGACACCTGTCGCGAGCTGGAACGGCAGGGCTTTGAAGTCACCTACCTGAACGTCAAGGACAACGGCCTGATCGACCTGGACGTTTTCAAGGCGGCGCTGCGTCCCGACACCGTGCTGGTGTCCGTGATGATGGTGAACAACGAAATCGGCGTGATCCAGGACGTGGAAACGCTGGGCGAAATCTGCCGCGAGAAGGGCATCATTTTCCACGTCGACGCCGCGCAGGCGACCGGCAAGGTGGAAATCGACCTGCAAAAGCTGAAGGTCGACCTGATGTCGTTCTCGGCTCACAAGACCTACGGCCCCAAGGGCATCGGCGCGCTGTACGTGCGCCGCAAGCCGCGCATCCGCATCGAGGCGCAGATGCACGGCGGTGGCCATGAGCGTGGATTCCGCTCGGGCACGCTGGCCACGCACCAGATCGTCGGCATGGGCGAAGCCTTCCGCCTGGCGCGCGAAGAAATGGGGACCGAAAACGAGCGCATCCGCATGCTGCGCGACCGTCTGTGGAAAGGCCTGTCGGAGATCGAAGAGGTCTACCTGAACGGCGACATGGACCAGCGCGTGCCGCACAACCTGAACGTGAGCTTCAACTACGTCGAAGGCGAGTCCCTGATCATGGCGATCAAGGAACTCGCGGTCTCCAGCGGTTCGGCCTGCACTTCGGCCAGCCTGGAGCCGTCCTACGTGCTGCGCGCCCTGGGCCGCAACGACGAATTGGCGCACAGCTCGATCCGTTTCACGCTGGGGCGCTTCACGACCGAAAAGGAAGTGGATTTCGCCGTCGAACTGATCAAGAGCCGGGTTGGCAAGCTGCGCGATATGTCGCCGCTGTGGGAAATGGCCAAGGAAGGCATCGACTTGAACACCGTGCAGTGGGCCGCGCACTAAGCGCCCGCGCCTGGATATACGTGGAGAATTAACATGTCTTACAGCACCAAAGTTCTGGATCACTACGAAAACCCGCGCAACGTCGGTTCGTTCGACAAGTCGGACGACTCGGTGGGCACCGGCATGGTGGGCGCGCCCGCCTGTGGCGACGTCATGAAGCTGCAGATCAAGGTGAATGAAGCCGGCGTGATCGAAGACGCGCGCTTCAAGACCTACGGCTGCGGTTCGGCCATTGCCTCGAGCTCGCTCGTGACCGAGTGGGTCAAGGGCAAGACGCTGGACCAAGCCATGAACATCCGCAACACGCAGATCGCCGAAGAGCTGGCCCTGCCGCCCGTCAAGGTGCACTGTTCCATCCTGGCCGAAGACGCGATCAAGGCCGCGGTGCAGAACTACAAAGAAAAGCACTCGGCCCCGGCCGAAGCTGTGGCGGGCTGATCATGTCCGTTACCCTGACCCAACAGGCTGCCACCCATATCGGCCGCTACTTGCAGAAGCGCGGAAAGGGTATCGGCTTGCGGCTCGGCGTTAGGACGACGGGCTGCTCCGGCATGGCCTACAAGTTGGAATACGTCGACGAGGTGGAGTCGGAAGATGTCGTCTTTGAGAGCTTCGGCGTGAAGGTCTTCATCGACCCCAAGAGCCTGGCTTACCTCGATGGCACGGAGCTGGACTATGCCCGCGAGGGCCTTAACGAAGGCTTCAAGTTCCGCAACCCCAACGAAAAGGCGACCTGCGGCTGCGGCGAGTCGTTCACGGTGTAAGTCTTGGCTGGTGACGACCACTTCAGCCTGTTCGGCTTTCCGGCGCGCTTCGAGCTGGACGCCCAGGCCCTCGAAAAGGCCTGGCGCACCGTCGCCGCTCAGGTGCATCCCGACCGCTACGCCACGGCCAGTCCCGCGGAACGCCGCGTGGCCATGCAGTGGGCGGCGCGTGCCAACGAAGCCTACCGCCAGTTGAAGGATCCGCTGCTGCGCGCGCGCTACCTGTGCGAGCAGGCCGGCGTGGACCTGCAGACCGAAAGCAACACGTCCATGGATGCGTCTTTCCTCATGCAGCAGATGACCTGGCGCGAGATGCTGGACGATGCGCGCGACGACGCCGGCATTCTGGACACGTTGCAGGCCGAACTGGACGAGGCGCGCGCCGAGATGCGCGCCACGCTGACGCGCCTGCTGGACGACGAACGCGATTTCGAGGCGGCCGGTCGCAAGGTGCGGGAGTGGATGTTCGTGGAAAAGCTGGCTCAGGAGCTGGCGCACGTGCAGCCCGCGGGATAGCCAACGGCGCGCTGGGGCGTTCCCGAGATGGGCGCCTGCACGGCGCGGCCCATTGACCAGAAAAAGCAGAATCATGGCCTTATTGCAGATATCCGAGCCCGGCGAATCGCCCGCGCCGCACCAGCGCAAGCTGGCGGTCGGGATCGACCTGGGCACTACCAATTCGCTGGTTGCCGCCGTGCGCAGCAGCGTTGCCGAAGTGCTGCCCGACGCCCAAGGCCACGCCTTGCTGCCGTCGGCGGTGCGCTATTTTCCCGGCGGCAAGGTCACGACCGGGCGCGAGCCTCTGGCCCAGCAGGCCGAGGATCCGCTGAACACCGTTGTGTCCGTGAAGCGTTTCATGGGACGCTCGCTGGAAGAGGCGCGCGCCACGCGCGCGCCGTATGAATTCGTGGACGCGCCCGGCATGGTGCGCATCCGCACGGTCCAGGGCGACCTGAGCCCGGTCGAAGTGTCCGCGCAGATCCTGGCGGTGCTGCGCCAGCGCGCCGAAGACGTGCTGGGCGACGAGCTGGTGGGCGCGGTCATCACCGTACCGGCGTATTTCGACGACGCCCAGCGGCAGGCGACGCGCGATGCGGCCCGGCTGGCGGGCCTGAACGTCCTGCGACTGCTGAACGAACCGACCGCGGCCGCGATTGCCTACGGCCTGGATCACGCCGCGGAAGGCGTATACGCCGTGTATGACCTGGGCGGCGGCACCTTTGATATTTCCATCCTGCGCCTGACCCAAGGCGTGTTCGAGGTCATTTCCACCGGGGGCGATACGGCGCTTGGCGGAGACGATTTCGACGTGCTGATCGCCGATCACGCGGTGGCCAAGCTGGGCGTCGGAGCGTTGTCGCCGGCTGAACGCCGTGGCCTGCTGATGGCCGCGCGTGCCGCGCGGGAAGCGTTGTCCGATGCCGAAACGGCAAGCTTGACGCTGACGCTGTCCGGCGGCCGCGAGGTGGATCTGACCCTGACCCGCGCCGAGTTCGAGACGCTTGCCCAGCCGCTGATCGAGCGCACGCTGGACTGCGCGCGCCGCGCGCTGCGCGATGCGTCGCTCAAGCCCGCCGACGTCCGTGGCGTGGTGATGGTGGGTGGCGCGACGCGCATGCCCGTCGTGCGCGCCGCCGTGGCCAAGGTGTTCGGCACGGAGCCGTTGACTGACCTGGATCCTGACCAGGTGGTGGCGCTGGGCGCGGCCCTGCAGGCCAACCTGCTTGCCGGCAACCGCGCCCCGGGCGAGGATTGGCTGCTGCTGGACGTGATCCCGCTGTCGCTGGGCCTGGAAACCATGGGCGGGCTGGTCGAGCGCATCATCCCGCGCAACAGCACCATTCCCGTGGCACGCGCCCAGGAGTTCACGACGTTCAAGGACGGCCAGACCGCCATGAGCATTCACGTCGTGCAGGGAGAACGCGATCTGGTGGCGGACTCCCGCTCGCTGGCGCGCTTTGAGCTGCGCGGCATTCCGCCCATGGTGGCAGGCGCCGCCCGCATCCGCGTGACCTTCCAGGTGGATGCGGACGGCTTGCTGAGCGTCACTGCCCGCGAACAGAGCCAGGGCGTCGAAGCCATGGTGTCCGTCAAGCCCTCTTATGGACTGTCGGACGACGAGATCGCGCGGATGCTGGCCGACAGCGTGGCTCAGGCCGATACCGACGCCAAGGCCCGCATGTTGCGCGAGCAGCAGGTGGACGCGCGCCAACTGGTGGAATCCGTGCAGGCGGCGCTGGCCGTCGACGGCGACCTGCTCGACTCGGAAGAACGCAAGCGGGTCGACGAGTGCCTGCAAGCCGCCATTGCAGCGCAGCAGGCGCAGGACGTGGACACCGTGACGCAAGCGGTGCAGGCGCTGTCCGCCGCCACGGACGAGTTTGCCGCGCGCCGGATGGACCGCAGTATCCGCGCCGCGCTGGCCGGCCGCAAACTTGACGAAATCGCCTGATAAAAAGCTATGCCGAAACTGACTGTATTGCCTCATCCCGATTACTGTCCGGAAGGCGCGGTGATTGAAGACGCACCCAAGGGCGTGTCGATCTGCCGGGTGCTGCTGGACAACCACATCGACATCGAGCACGCCTGCGAACTGTCCTGCGCCTGCACGACCTGTCACGTGGTGGTCAAGCAGGGCTATTCCTCGCTGGAAGACGCGACCGACGACGAAGAAGACCTGCTGGACAAGGCGTGGGGCCTGACCCCGACGTCGCGCCTGTCGTGCCAGGCGCTGGTGAAAGATGCCGACCTGACGGTCGAGATCCCCAAGTACACGATCAATCACGCCAAAGAGGGCCATTGATGAAGTGGACCGACACCTACGAGATTGCCGCTGCGCTGTACGACGCGCATCCTGATGTCGACCCCCAGACGCTGCGGTTTACGCAGCTTCGCGAATGGGTCATGGCATTGCCGGATTTCAGCGACGATCCCGCGCATTGCGGCGAGAAGATCCTGGAGGCCATCCAGATGGCCTGGATCGACGAGGCCGACTGACCGCCGGCTTGAAATACGAAGAACGCTCCATCCCGGAGCGTTTTTCTTTTTGGGGCCGGGCAAGGAGGCGAGCGCCTTGGCATGTCCTTGGCCGCCTGACATGCCGCCGTCGCGCGGGCCACGGTATCATCGGGTATCCGTACGTTGTCCATTCCCGACCGAGTCTACCGATGCCTGCTGCCCAATTGCGTTTTGGCCTGGCCGCCAATCGCCTGCACCACGAAACCCCCGATGCCGCCTTGTTCACCTGGCTGCGTGCGTGCTCGTCCACCATCCGTGAGCTGGGCGTGCAGTTGCACACGGTGGGGCGCACCCATGACGCCATCGTGCGCGAGGGCATGCTGCAGAGCTACCCCGGCCTGATCCGCTATCCGTATGGCCGCGAGGGCGGTCTGATGAAGCTGGTTGCGCGGGTCACCGAAGGCCGCGATGGGCAGGCGCCGTTCGACGGCGCGATCTACCTGATTGATCCCGTCGACCCGTCTTCGATTTTTCCCGAGGCATTGGCGCTCAAGCGCCAGTGCATCACGCATGGCCGTCCGTTCATCTCGACGCTGGCCGGCGCCATCGAATGGATGGAAGTCGAACGCATCCATGCCGGGCTGGCCCCGGATGCGTCCGTGTCCCGCCATTTCAACTTTGTGGGGCAGACGCTGGCGATGATCGCGCACGATGCGCTCAAGGACGAAATGGTCGCGTTTGCCAGCGAGCACTTCGATGTGTTGTCGCGCTTCGCGCGGCGCGTGGCCACCGGCACGACCGGCGGCCGGCTGAACGAACTGGCCTGGTCGCGCGGATGGCCAAAAGACACGCCCTGGGTGCATCGCTACCTGAGCGGGCCGCTGGGCGGCGATGCGCAGATCGCCGAGCTGGTGCTGGAGCATCAATGCCAGCGCGTCATCTTCTTTGAGGACCCGCACGTCGCGCGCCAGCACGAGGCCGACATCCAGCTGCTGGAGCGCGCGGTCCGTGTCGTCACCGAGTCCGCTACCTGCGCGACGTCGCCCGCGGTGGCGCGGCGCTGGGCGCAAGCGGTGGAAAAGCGCGTCGTCTGAGCGTCAGACTGGCGCGCTCGCCGGGCGCTATTGGCCGGTGAACCGGGGAGTGCGCTTTTCGCGGAACGCCGCGACGCCTTCGGCGAAGTCGGCGCGTCCGGCCGAAAGCAGAAACCGCGCGGTTTCTTCGGCCAATTGCGTTTCCAGCGGGGCGTGCGCCGCGCTACGCAGCAGGGCCTTGGCGCCCGCGATGCCGTGCGGCGCGTGACGGGCGATGTCTTGCGCATAGGCTTGTGCCGAGGCCGTCAGTTCGCCCGCCGGGGCGGTGCGCGTGATGATGCCCCATGCCAGCGCCTCATCGGCCGTGAACGCGTCGTGTCGCAGCAATAGATCGAGTGCACGCTTGGGACCCACCGTGCGCATGAGGCCATGCGTCATGCCGGCATCGGGCGTGGCGCCCAGCTTCAGGTAGGCCGTCATGAAACGTGCGCCCGCGTCGGCGATGGCGAGGTCGCACGCCAGGACCAGCGACAGGCCCGCGCCTGCCGCGACGCCGTGGATCTGCGCCAGCCAGACCTTGTCCATCCGCGGGATGCGGCCGACAAAATCATTCAAGGGCGTGAACAGGTCGGACAGCGTGGCGCGCACGGTCGCGGGCTCGCCTGTGAACATGCCGATGTCGCCGCCCGCGCAGAACGCCTTGCCCGCGCCGCGCAGCAGCACGACGCGCAGTGCATCGCGCGTTTCGATCCATTGCGCGGCCCGTTGCAGGTCGCGCGCCGTGGCGACGTCGATGGCGTTGAGCGCATCCGCGCGGTTGAGCGTGAGGGTGGCGAGTGCGCCGTCGGTCTCCAGCAGCAGCGTGTGGAACTTCGGTAGTTCCTGGTTCATGGCTTGTCTCCGTTTCGGGTAAATACCAACTGTCGATCCAAAAACCGCGATGCTAAGGTCTGAACCGAGCGCTTGCTTGGTTTTGTTTTAAGCACGCTTAGCGTAACGCATAGAACGATTTTCCGGCGCTGTACTGGCGTAGGTAAAGACAGGTTCGTTGCATCTCCTGCCTCGCGGGTTCGCCAGGTTCACCGTCGTAAAAAATGTCCGCCGCAGGCGGCAAGAAAACTTCGCATAACAAGCGGGGAGACAAATGGTGGATCAGTCCGACAGGCCTGCCTTGCTGGAGGCGGATGGGGTGACGCTGGCGTTCGGCGGGGTCAAGGCGCTGACCGGCGTGGGCTTTCGCGTCGCGCCCGGTTCCATCACCACGGTCATCGGCCCGAACGGCGCCGGCAAGACCTCGCTGTTCAATACCATCTCCGGTTTCTACAAGCCCGCTTCCGGGCAGATCCGTTTCGAAGGCCGCGACATCACGCGCATGGCCGCGCCCGAGCGCGCCAGGCTGGGCCTGGCGCGCAGCTTCCAGAACATTGCGCTGTTTCGCGGCATGACGGTGCTGGACAACATCAAGCTGGGCCGCCACGCGCATCTGCGCACCAATGTGCTGGATGCGCTGTTTTATCTGGGAAGTGCGCGCCGCGAGGAGATGGCGCTGCGCGCCGACATCGAAGCGCGCATCATCGATTTCCTTGAAATCGACCATATCCGCCACGCGCCGGTGGCCGCGCTGTCTTACGGCCTGCAAAAGCGCGTGGAACTGGCGCGGGCGCTGGCGATGCAGCCCAAGGTGCTGATGCTGGACGAGCCCGTGGCGGGCATGAACCGCGAAGAGACGGACGACATGGCGCGCTTCATCCTGGATGCGCGGACCGAGTGGGGCGTGACGGTGCTGATGGTTGAGCACGACATGGGCATGGTGATGGACCTGTCCGATCACGTCGTGGTGCTCAATTTCGGGCAGGTCATTGCCGATGGCACGCCGGCGCAGGTGCAGGCCAATCCGGAGGTCATCAAGGCTTACCTGGGCGCGGGCGATGTCGGCGATCTGCGCCGCCGGTTGCGGGAGGCGGCCTGATGGACTGGCTGTTCTTCCTGGAGGTCTCGCTGGCGGGCCTGGGCAGCGGCGGCCTGTATGCGCTGGCCGCGCTGGCCTTCGTCATCGTCTACAAGGCGACGCGCGTGGTCAATATCGCCATCGGCGAATTCCTGATGCTGGGCGCTTACGTGTTTTATGCGTTTGCCACGGGTATGGCGTGGCCGATCTGGCTGGCGATCGTGGGCGCGGTCGTCGTGTCCGGCGCGCTGGGCGCCGTGGTCGAGCGCCTGACGATACGGCCGATGCTCGGCGAGTCGCCGATCTCCGTTTTCATGATTACCGTGGGCCTGGCGTCCATCCTGGTGGGCGCCGTCGAACTCATCTGGACGGCGGACCAGCGCCGCCTGCCGGAGTTCATGCCGCGCGCGCCTGTCATGGTGGGCGAGGCGTTCGTGGCGCCCAAGGTGTTCTATGGGTTTTGGGTGGCGGTGGTCCTGGCCCTGCTGGTGCTGGTGGTGTTCCGCTACTGGCGCGGCGGGGTCGCGCTGCGGGCCACGGCGTCGGACCAGGGCGCGGCCTATGCCATGGGCATCAATGTGCCGCGCGTTTTTTCGCTGGCCTGGGTGACCGCGGGCGCGATCGCGGCGGTGTCGGGGGTGATCGTGGGCGCCATCGGCGGCATCTCTTCGTCGATGGGGGTGTTTGGCCTGTCGGTGCTGGTGGTCGTGATCGTGGGCGGCCTGGACAGCGTGGCCGGGGCGCTGGTCGGTGGCATCTTCATCGGCCTGCTGGAGGCCTGGGCCGGCGCCTACCTGGGCGGCGAATACAAGCTGCTGGCCACGTTTGTCGTGCTGGTCGTGGTGTTGATGGCCCGTCCCTATGGGCTTTTTGGCACCCGTGAAATCGAGAGGCTCTGATCCATGCGTATCGCGACCGCCAAGCAGACGTACCTGGCCGATGAGGCGCTTTTCGACACGCGCACGCAGCATGTGTGGCTGGCCTTGCTGGCGGCATCGCTGGTGCTGTTTCCCTTCGTGGCCAATGCCTATTGGCTGTATCTTGCCTGCCTGGTCGCGATCAATATCGCGAGCGCGACGGGGCTGAACATCCTGACGGGGTATACGGGGCTGGTCAGCCTGGGGCAGGCGGCGTTCATGGGACTGGGCGCGTACACCGTGGCGGTGATGGAAATGCGCCTGGGCACGCCGGTCCTCGTCAACCTGCTTGCCGGCGGCGGCGTCGCGATGGTGGGCGGGCTGCTGGTCGGCATTCCTTCGCTGCGGGTCAAGGGGCTGTACCTGGCCATCTCCACGATCGCGGCGTCGTTCATCGCGCACTTCATCTTCGCGAACTGGCAGTTCACGGGCGGCACCAGCGGCCTGCAGGTGCCGCCGGCGCGGATCCTCGGCATGGACCTGGATACCTCGTTCAAGATCTACTGGTTGATCGTGCCCGTGACCGTGCTGATGGTGCTGGGCGCGGCGAATCTGTTCCGCACCCGCATCGGACGGGCCTTCATCGCGATCCGCGACCGGGACATTTCGGCCGAAGTGCTGGGCATCCGGCTGCTGCGCTACAAGCTGCTGTCCTTCGGGCTGTCTTCGTTCTATGCCGGCGTGGCCGGCGGGCTGTGGGCGTACTTCTTCCGCGTGGTCACGCCGGAGAGTTTTCCACTCATCATGTCGATCTTCTTCCTGGCGGCCATCATCGTGGGCGGCATGGGATCGATTCTGGGATCCATCCTGGGCGCGCTCTTCATGACGATGGTGCCGGAGTTCCTCAAGCTGGTCGTCGGCTGGCTGCCGGTGGGCGGCGACGCGCTGCGGCTGATTTCGCCCGTGCGCACCATTGTTTTCGGCCTGCTGATCGTGGGCTTCCTGATCTTCGAGCCGCACGGGCTCGCGGAAATCTGGCGGCGCGTGCGCCGATTCTTTCACCTATGGCCTTTTCGCACGTAGCGCGACGCGCGCGGCGTGACGGCGGCCACCCATAAGACCCTGGAGACAAACCATGAAGCGCATCCGGATAGGCAGCGGTTTATCGAGGTGGTTGGCCCCGTTGGGCCTGGCGGCGGCGTTGTCCGCGGCGCCGGCGGCGCAGGCGGCCGAGGACCTGGTGCTGGGCGGCTCGATTCCGCTGAGCGGCGTGTTCGCCTTCGCCGGGCAGGGCATCCATGCGGGCATCACGGATTACGTGAAGATCGTGAACGATCAGGGCGGGATCAAGGGCCGCAAGTTGCGTTATGTGCCCGAGGACACGGCCTACAAGGTCGACGCGTCGGTCGCGGCGTTCAAGAAGATCACCAGCCAGAACAAGGTGAATTTCTACTACGGGGATTCGACCGGCTTTTCCAAGACCATCAATGCGGAGCTCAACCGCACGGGCGACATCCTGATGACGGGCGCCTCGTTCGCCACCGAGCTGAACGATCCGGCGAAGTACCCCGCGCAGTTCATGCTGGGGCCTGACTACACCGAGATGTTCGGCATCCTGCTGCGCTACATCGCCAAGGAGCAGCCGGGCGCCAAGGTCGCCTTTGTGTATTCGGACACGGAGTTCGGCCGCGATCCCATCGCCAGTTCGCGCGCCGTGGCTGAAAAGCTGGGCTTGAAGGTGGTCACCGAGATCATGACGCCGCCAGGCAGCGTGGACGTGTCGACCGAGGTCATCAAGCTGCGCCGCGCCGATCCGGACTTCACCATCTTCCATGGCTACGTGCTGGCGCCCATTCCCGAGTTCGTGGGGCAAGGCAAGCGCATGGGCCTGAAGACGCGCTACATGGGCACGTTCTGGACGATGGATAACTCGACCGTGATGCAGATGGGCGAGGATGCCGAGGGCTTCATGGGCGTGATGCCTTATCGCTACTACTACGACACGGCGGCCGATGCGCCGATGCTCAAGAAGATCCGCGAAATGCGGCCCCAGTACCAGAGCACCGGCTACATGCAGGGTTTCCTGGCCGCCATGCTGTTCTCGGAAGTGGCCAAGCGCACGCTGGACGCCGGCAAGGAATTGAACGCGGCCAACATGAAGGCCGCGCTGGACGGCATCAAGGATTTCGACACGGGCGGCCTGATCGGCGTGCCGATCTCCATCAAGGGCAATTCGATACCGGTGGGCCGGATCTATCGCGCCGACGTGAAGCAGAAGCAGATGGTGCCCGCTTCCGATTGGATCGTTCTGAAGTGAGGCGGCCGTGAACCCGGGACATGACGCGCGTGCGGACACGAATGCCGCGGCGCCGCCGCAGGCGGTGCTCGACATCAACAACATCGAGGTCGTCTACAACAAGGCGGTGCAGGTGCTGCGTGGCTTGTCCCTGTCGGTGCCGGCCGGCAGCATCGTGGCGCTGCTGGGCAGCAACGGGGCCGGCAAGTCCACCACGCTGAAGGCCGTGTCGGGCCTGCTGGGCCTGGAAGATGGCGAGCTGGTGCGCGGCCAGATCGTCTTCGGCGGCGGCGACACCGCGGGCGTCAAGCCGCAGAACCTGGTGCGGTCGGGCCTGGCGCATGTGATGGAAGGGCGCCGGGTGTTCGAGGACCTGACCGTGGAAGAGAACCTGGTGGCCGCGACCTACGCGCTGACCGGCAGGCCTGCGGCGCGCGCGGATTTCGACCTGGTCTACGGCTACTTTCCGCGGCTGTTCGAGCGGCGTCGCGGACTGGCCGGGTATTTGTCCGGCGGCGAGCAGCAGATGCTGGCCATCGGCCGCGCGCTGATCGCCCAGCCCAGGCTGATGTTGCTGGACGAGCCGTCGCTGGGCCTGTCGCCGATGCTGGTCGAGAGCATTTTCTCGATCATTGCGCGCATCAATATCGAACAGGGGGTGTCGATGCTGCTGGTGGAACAGAACGCATCCGTGGCGCTGGCGGTGGCGCACTACGGCTACATCATGGAGACCGGCAAGGTGGTGATCGACGGGTCGGCCGACCGGCTGGCGGCGGACCCGGACGTGCGCGAGTTTTACCTGGGCGTCGGCGGGTCCGGCGAGGCGCGGGGCTTTCGCGACATCAAGCATTACAAGCGCCGCAAGCGCTGGCTGTCATGATTGACGGCGCCGCAGACCCGAGCGCCGCGCGCGACGCCGCCGCTGGCTGGCCCGCGCTGACACTGCCGCAGATGCTGCGCGAGCAGGCGCGCCGGCAGCCGTCCGCCGTCGCCATCCGGCAAAAGGATTTCGGCATCTGGAAGCCCCTGTCCTGGGCGGAATATTGGCAGCGCGCGTGCCGCGTCGGCCTGGGACTGCGCGCGCTGGGGCTGAGCCAGGGCGGGCGGGTGGCCATCGTGTCGGACAACCGGGTGGAGTGGCTGCTTGCGCAGATGGGCGCGGGCGCGGTCGGGGGCGTGGCGGTGGGCGTCTATTCCACCAGTCCGGCCGAGGAGATGGGCTACGTGCTGGAACACGCGGACGTCGAACTGGTGGTGTGCGAAGACCAGGAGCAGACCGACAAGGTGCTGCAGGTGGCGGACAGGCTGCCGCGCTTGCGGCGCATCGTGATGATAGAGACCAAGGGCCTGCGTTCCTACGCGGCGCAGGACCGCTCGCGCATCGTGACGTTTGCCGAGGTCGAGGCCGGGGGGCGCGAGCGCGAGACCCTGGAACTGGCCGCGCTGAATACGATGCTGGACGGCCAGCGCCTGGACGACACCGGACTGATGATCTATACGTCCGGGTCCACCGGCAAGCCCAAGGGGGCGATGCTGAGCTACCGCAACATGCGCGGCGTGGCGCCGGGGATCGCGGAGCGCCTGTCCATGGACGCGTCCAGCGTGCACCTGTCGTATCTGCCGCTGTGCCACGTCGCCGAGCAGATGCTGTCCACGTTCGTGCCCATCTACCTGGGCGCGCAGGTGAATTTCGGCGAGTCGATCCGCACCGTGCAGGAGGACCTGCGCGAGGTGGCGCCGACGATCTTCCTGGGCGTGCCGCGTATCTGGGAGAAGCTGCACGCGGCGATCTCCATCAAGATGCAGGAGGCCGGGCGGCTGCAGCAGTGGCTGTACCGCAAGGCGCTGGCGCGGTGCGCGCCGTTCCTGGAGAAGTCCGCCGGGCAGTATGGGGTGGGCGAACGGCTGACGCATTGGCTGTGGTACTGGCTGGTGCTGCGTGCGCTGCAGAATTTCATCGGACTGCGCCGCGTGCGGGTGGCGATGACGGGCGCGGCGCCGATACCGCCGGACGTGGTGCGGTATTTCCGCACCCTGGGCGTGCCGCTGGTCGAGGTCTACGGGTTGACGGAATCGTCCGGGATGATCTTTGGACAGCATCCGGACCGCGTGAAGGTGGGCACGGTGGGCGAGCCGATCCTGGGCGTGGAATGGCGCATCGGCGATGCTGGCGAGCTGCTGGTGCGCGGCGACATGGTGTTCCAGGGCTACTACAAGAATCCCGATGCGACGGCCGATGCCGTGCGCGACGGCTGGCTGCACACGGGCGACGTCGTGGCGCAGGACGATGGCCGCGTGCGCATCGTCGACCGGCTCAAGGACATCATGATCACGGCGGGCGGCAAGAACCTCACGCCGTCGGAGATCGAGAATGCGGTCAAGGGCAGCCCCTACGTGAAGGAATGCATCGTGATCGCGGACGGCAGGAAGTATGTGTCCGCCTTGATCCAGCTTGAGTTCGATACGGTGGGCAAGTGGGCGGAGTCTCGGCGCATTGCCTTCACGCACTTCCGGTCGCTGGCCGAGTGCCCGCAGGTGCGCGAACTGGTGCAGCAGGAGGTCGCGCGCGCCAATGCGGGGCTGGCGCCCGTGGCGCAGATCAAGCGCTTTCATCTGTTGACCAAGGAACTGGATCACGACGACGGCGAAGTCACCGCGACGATGAAGGTGCGGCGCGCCAGCATCTACCGCACCTACGCAAACGAAATCGAAATGCTCTACGTTGATGAGGAGACGACGGCATGAACCAAGCCGTGATCCTGGAGGCCGTGCGCACGCCGTTCGGGCGGCGCGGCGGCGGGTGGGCGCAGACGCGGCCGGATACGCTGCTGGCCCGGACCGTGGAGGAATTGCTGGCGCGCGCGGGGCTGCCGGGGGACAAGGTCGAAGACCTGATCGCCGGCTGCGTCAGCCAGGCAGGCGAGCAGGGCGCCAATATCGGCCGGCTGGCGGCGATGCTGGCCGGACTGCCGGAAAGCGTGCCGGGCGTGGCGCTGAACCGTATGTGCGGGTCCAGCCAGCAGGCGGTGCATTTCGGCGCCCAGGCCATTGCCGCGGGCGATATGCGTTATGTGGTCGCGGGCGGCGTCGAGAGCATGAGCCGGGTGCCCATGTTCCTGGACGTGACGCTGGGCCAGTCGGAGTTCCGCGGCTTTGAATCGCTGAATCCGGCCCTGCTTGAACGCTATCCACTGATCCACCAGATCGAGAGCGCGGAACGCATCGCCAGCCATTGGGGGCTGTCTCAGTCGGAAATGGATCAGTGGGCGCGCGAGAGCCACGCCCGCGCGTGGGCGGCTGCCAGCGCCGGCCTGCATGCCGAGCTGCTGGCGGGGCCGCCGGGGGCGCCGCGTCGCGACGAAGGCATCCGCGAGACCACGGACGCGGCCCGCATGGCGGCGATGGCGCCGGCCATGCGCGCACCGGGGCAGGGCGGCGTGACCGCGGCCAACGCGAGCCAGCTTGCGGACGGCGCGGCGGCGATGCTGCTGGGGGACAAGGACGCGGCGCTCGCCGATGGCCTGCGGCCCCGCGCGCGCTTTCTGGCGCGCGTGGCGGTGGGCTCCGACCCGGTGATGCAGCTCACGGGCGTCATCCCCGCGGCGCGGCAGGCGCTGGCCCGCGCGGGCCTGTCGCTGGACGACATCGACTGGATCGAGATCAACGAGGCCTTCGCAAGCGTGGTGCTGGCCTGGCAGCGCGAGCTGGGCGCGGACCTGGCGCGCGTCAATCCGTGGGGCGGCGCGATTGCACACGGGCATCCGCTGGGCGCCACGGGCGCCGGCTTGATGGCCAAGATGCTGGCTGGGCTGGAGGCCACCGAAGGCGAACTGGGCATGCAGCTCATGTGCATCGGCCACGGCATGGCGACCGCGACCATCATCCAGAGGCTCTGAGCCGCATGGACAAGACCGGGACCCCCGCGTCGCGGGACGATGGCGCGGAGTCGGAACGGCGCCGGGAACTGGTCCTGGCGGCCGGCAGGCTGTTCAGCAGGCACGGCTACGAGCGCACGACGGTGCGCGAGCTGGCCAAGGCCGTGGGGCTGCAGTCGGGCAGCCTCTTTCATCATTTCCGCAGCAAGGAGGAGATCCTGGTCGCGGTCATGAACAATGGCATCCAGGAAGTGATCGACCTTGGCGAGAAGGCGCTGGCCTGCTATGGCGTGCCCGCGGACCGGCTGGCGGCGCTGTTCCGCGTCCACATGTGGAGCATGCTGCACGGCGCCGGCGGCGATGCGATGAACGCCCTGGTCTACGAATGGCGCAGCCTGTCCGCGCCCAGCCAGGCGGCCGTGAAGGTGCTGAGCGACCGCTACGAGGCGATGTGGCAGTCGGTGGTGGCGGGGGCGGTGGAGGCGGGTCTGCTGCGCGGCGATGCGCGCATCATCAAGCGATGCGTGCTGGGCGCGATGAACCTGACGGTGCAATGGTACAAGCCGGGCGGGCGGCTGGCGCCCGCGGAGTTCATCGATGCGATGCTGCAGGCGTCCCTGCCGGCGCTGCCGGCGGGGGCCGGAAAGTGGCCGCTGGGCCCTAGCCCCGCCGCTTGATGTATGCGCCCACGGCGCAGGCCACCGCCAGCGCCAGGAGCGAGCCCGACACGGGGAGCAGGAAATCGGCCTCGCCGTGATACCCGCCGCCGGTGACGCCGCCCGCGACGCCTCCCATCCAGAGCAACGCGGTCAGGATGGCGGCGACCAGGGAGATGGCCGTGGCGACGCACAGCACGATGAATGCCGGCCGGCGCGCGGGCACGGACGGGTAAGGGGCGCCGGGCTGGATGCGGCGGGGCTGCTTGATCCAGTAGACCAGCCCCGCCACGACCAGCAGCAGCATCAGGATCTTGAAGATCATGACGCCGTCCGCGGTTTAGTCTTCACGGCGCAGATGCGGGAAGAGGATGACGTCGCGGATGCTGGGGCTGTCGGTGAGCAGCATGACCAGGCGGTCGATGCCGATGCCGCAGCCGCCCGTCGGAGGCATGCCGTATTCCAGGGCGCGGATGTAGTCCGCGTCGTAGTACATGGCCTCTTCGTCGCCGGCGTCCTTGGCTTCGACCTGCGAGCGGAAGCGTTCGGCCTGGTCTTCGGGGTCGTTCAGCTCGGAGAAGCCGTTGGCGATTTCGCGGCCGGTCATGAAGAGCTCGAAGCGCTCGGTGATGCCTTCGCGGGTATCGGACGCGCGCGCCAGCGGCGAGACTTCGACCGGGTAGTCGATGATGTAGGTGGGGTTCCAGAGCTTGGCTTCGGCCGTCTCTTCGAAGAGGGCCAGTTGCAGCGCGCCCAGGCCGGCGCGCGACAGCACCGGGCCGTCGGCGTCGGCGCCCAGCTTCTTGAGTTCCGCGCGCACGAAGGCCGCATCGTCCAGTTGGGCCTGGGTGTAGCCGTCCGTGTACTTGAGGATGGCTTCGCAGATGGTCAGGCGATCGAACGGCTTGGACAGATCCAGTTCGCGTTCCTGGTAGGTCAGGACGGCGCTGCCGGTGGCCGAGATGGCGGCCTGGCGGATCAGTTCCTCGGTGAAGTCCATGAGCCAGCGGTAATCCGCGTAGGCTGCATAGAACTCCATCATCGTGAATTCGGGGTTGTGACGCGGGCTGACGCCTTCGTTGCGGAAGTTGCGGTTGACTTCGAAGACGCGTTCGAAGCCGCCCACGATCAGGCGCTTGAGGTAGAGCTCGGGCGCGATGCGCAGGAACATTTCCATGTCCAGCGCGTTGTGGTGCGTGACAAACGGCTTGGCCGCCGCGCCGCCCGGGATCGGGTGCAGCATGGGCGTTTCGACTTCGAGGAAGCCCGCGTTCAGCATGAACTGGCGGATGCTGCCCACGGCCTTGCTGCGCGCCTCGAAGGTGCGGCGCGTGGCGTCGGTCATGATGAGGTCGACGTAGCGCTGGCGGTAGCGCAGTTCCTGGTCGGCGACGCCGTGGAACTTGTCGGGCAGCGGGCGCAGCGACTTGGACAGCAGGCGCGCCGAGGCGGCGTGCACCGACAGTTCGCCCTTGTTGGTCTTGAAGACCGACCCTTCGACCGCGATGATGTCGCCGATGTCCCATTGCTTGAACGCCGCGTAGGCGTCTTCGCCCAGCGTGCCGCGGTCCAGGTAGATCTGGATGCGGCCGGTGCTGTCCTGAAGCGTGGCGAAGCTGGCCTTGCCCATGACGCGCTTGAGCATCATGCGGCCGGCGACCTTCACGGTGACGCCGGCGGCGGCGAGGGCTTCCTGCTCCTGGCCGTCGTACTGGTCATGCAGGGCGGCGGCGCGGGCGTCCGGGACAAAATCGTTGGGGTACGCGACCCCGGTTTCGCGCAGTTTGGCCAGCTTGGCGCGCCGTTCGGCGATCAAGCGGTTTTCATCCTGGGCGGGAGCCGGAGTGGTCGAGTGGTCGGTCATGGTCGGGGGGATCAGTCGTAATTGCGGATGTCGTCGATTTCGGTCGTGCCGAAATCTTCGCGATCCAGGTAGGCGAGGATGCGGGAAGCCACGTTGGCGGGCGAGGACAGCTTGCCGGTGGCGTGGAAGTCCTGGAACTTGGCCAGCGCGGGGAAGCTTTCGGCGGAGCTGGCGCGGATCGCGGCCTGCATGTCGGTGTCGACGATGCCGGGGGCCAGCGCCACGATGCGGGGGCCGTCGGCGCCCTGTTCCTGCTTGACCACGCGGGCATGCATGTCGAGCGCGGCCTTGGTGGCGCAGTACACGCCCCAGCCGGCGTTCGGATTGCGGCCCGCGCCGGAGGAGATGTTCAGGATGCGGCGGTCCGCCTTGATGTCGGCCACGGCGGCCAGGAAGCGCGCCGTGAGCAGCATGACGGCGGTGACGTTCAGGTTGAACGCGGCGGTGATGGCTGCCGCGTCGGTGAGTTCGTCGGTGCGCGCCACGGGATGCACCGTGCCCGCGTTGTTGATGAGCAGATAGCGCTTGGCATCGCGCGGCAGCGCGGCGCAGATGCGCTCGGCCGCGGCGCCGGCCGCGTCCAGGTCCGAGAGGTCCACGGACAGTTGTTCCAGTTGCACGTCCTGCGACCGCGCATGGGCGGCGAGTTCGGGGTCTTCGCGGCGCGCCAGGGTGATCAGGCGGGTGCCGGGTTTGGCCAGGCCGCGCGCCATGGCGGCGCCGATGCCGCGCGATGCGCCGGTGAGAATTGCAATGGTGTCGGACATTCGTGGACCTCTGGGTGCGTGAGAGCGGGAAGAATCGCGGAACTTAGACGTTTTGCTTCAGGCTGGCCTGGATGAAGGGATCCAGGTCGCCGTCCAGCACTTTCTGCGTGTTGGAGATTTCGACGTTCGTGCGCAGGTCCTTGATGCGGCTCTGGTCCAGCACGTAGGAACGGATCTGGTGGCCCCAGCCCACGTCGGTCTTGGAGTCTTCCAGCTTCTGCTGTTCGGCCATGCGGTTGCGCATTTCCAGTTCGTAGAGCTTGGACTTCAGCATCTGCATGGCTTCGGCGCGGTTGCGGTGCTGCGAACGGTCGTTCTGGCACTGCACGACGATGCCGGTCGGAATGTGCGTCAGACGCACCGCCGAATCGGTCTTGTTGATGTGCTGGCCGCCCGCGCCCGATGCGCGGTAGGTGTCCACGCGCAGGTCGGCGGGGTTCACTTCGACTTCGAAGGACTCGTCGACTTCCGGGTAGACAAAGACGCTGGCGAACGACGTATGGCGGCCGCCCGAGGAGTCGAAGGGGCTCTTGCGGACCAGGCGGTGCACGCCGGTTTCGGTGCGCAGGTAGCCGAATGCGTATTCGCCTTCGATCTTGATCGTGGCCGACTTGATGCCCGCGACTTCGCCGTCGGATTCTTCGAGGATTTCGGCCTTGAAGCCCTTGCGTTCGGCGTACTTGAGGTACTGGCGCAGCAGCATCGACGCCCAGTCCTGCGCTTCCGTGCCGCCTGCGCCGGCCTGGATGTCCAGGAAGCAGTTCAGGGGGTCGGCCGGATTGGAGAACATGCGGCGGAATTCCAGGGCTTCGAGCCGCGCCTGGAACGCGTCGGCGTCCTGTTCGATGGATTCGAGGGTGGCGCCGTCGTCGTCGGCGGCGGCCAGCTCGAAGAGCTCCAGGGAGTCGGCAACGCCCGAGCCCAGGCTCGTGAGCGTTTCCACCACGTCCTCGAGGGATTTCTTTTCACGGCCCAGGTCCTGGGCGTGTTTGGGGTCGTTCCAGACGGCCGGGTCTTCGAGCTCGGCGTTTACGACCTGGAGGCGTTCAGCTTTGGCATCGTAGTCAAAGATACCTCCGTAGAGCCTGTTCGCGCTCCGCGTAATCGGCGAGGCGGGCTGCGAGCTGGTTCTGACGTTCGGCTTCCATGATGATCCTGTCCTGATGACTTTTGTGCGAAACCTGGCATTTTACCGTGGATGGGCCAAGTTCGCGGGCCCGCGGTGGCAAAGGGGCAGGCCGGTGTCTGACACCCGTGTGAAGTGCACTAGGTATGTAGCGGATCTCACACGGGTGTCAGACACCTTATATAGGGGGACGCGTTCGATTCCGAGGGTCCCGCCTAACCCGCGTGCTCGATGACCAACTGGACGGACACCATCCCGTTCCACACGTTCTGCTCCAGCCGGTATGCCGCCTGGATGCGTTCGGGCAGGGACTGGTCATGCCCGAACCAGATCGCGTCAAAGCGCTGGTGGCCGCGTTCCAGCGACAGTTTCAGGTGCTTTTCGCCGACCAGGCGCTGGTTGCGCACCACGAACTCGTCCAGGAAGAGCGGCGCCGCAAAGCCCGCGCCCCACACCTGCTGCTGCAGCATGCCGGCCACGTCGGCGTTGGCGTAGCCGGATTCCAGCGAGCCGTCGGTCTCGATGACGGGCTCGAAGGTGTCGCGTCCGGTCAGTTCGCGGACTGCGGCGTCGAAGGCGGGCGCGAAGGCCGGAAAGTCGCCGCGGCCCAGGGTCAGGCCGGCCGCCATGGCGTGGCCGCCGAACTTGCGGATCAGGTTGGGATGGCGCTTGGAGACGAGGTCCAGCGCGTCGCGCAGGTGCACGTCGGGGATCGACCGGCCGGAACCGCGGATTTCGTCGTCGCCCGCCGGGGCGAAGGCCAGGGTGGGGCGCCAGAATTTTTCCTTCAGGCGCGAGGCGACCAGCCCCACGACGCCCTGGTGCCAGCCCGGATCGAACACGCAGACGGTGGCGCCCGCGGCGGCGTCGGGCGCTTCCATGGCGGCCAGCGCCTGTTCGCGCATCTCGGCTTCGATCGTGCGGCGTTCGCGGTTGATGTTGTCCAGTTCGCGCGCCATTTCCAGCGCCTGCGCTTCGTCGTCGGTGGTCAGGCAGGCGATGCCCAGGCTCATGTCGGCCAGGCGGCCCGCGGCGTTGATGCGCGGACCCAGGGCGAAACCCAGATCGAAGCCGTTGGCGCTGCGCGGTTCGCGCCCGGCGACGGCAAAGAGCGCGCGCAGGCCCGGTTGCAGCCGGCCGCTGCGCATGCGCTGCAGGCCCTGTGTGACCAGCAGGCGGTTGTTGGCGTCCAGCTTGACCACGTCGGCCACCGTGCCCAGGGCGACCAGGTCGGACAGCGCGTCCAGGCGCGGGCCGCCGTCGGGGGCGTAGACGCCGCGACGGCGCAGTTCGGCGCGCAGCGCCAGCATCATGTAGAAGATGACGCCCACGCCGGCCAGGTTCTTGGACGGAAAGCCGCAGCCTGGCTGGTTGGGGTTCACGATGGCCAGGGCGTCCGGCAGGGTGTCGCCGGGCAGGTGGTGGTCGGTGATGACCACGCCGATGCCGGCCGCGTTGGCCGCGGCGACGCCGTCGACGCTGGCAATGCCGTTATCCACCGTGATGATGATGTCGGGTTTGCCGGCACGGTGCCGGCAGGCCAGTTCGACCACGGCGGGCGACAGGCCGTAGCCGGTCTCGAAGCGGTTGGGCACCAGGAAGTCGACGTCCGCGCCCATGGCGGACAGCGCGCGCAGCCCGACCGCGCAGGCGGTGGCGCCGTCGCAGTCGTAGTCGGCCACGATCAGCAGCTTCTTGCCGGCCTGGATGGCATCGGCCAGGACGCCGGCGGCATGCGCCGAATGCGTCAGGCCGGCGGGGGGCAGCAGCGAGGGCCACGCGAGCCGGGTCTGATCGGGGTGCGTGACGCCGCGCGCGGCCCACAGACGGGCCAGCAGGGGGTGGATGCCCGAGGCTTCCAGGACGTGGCAGGCGGCCAGGTCGGCCGGACGGATCGTTAAGCGGGGTGAGACCACCAGGCGCTCCAGTTTTTCTTGGGCGCGGGCAGCAAGCCAAGCAGGCCCCCGCGCGGTTTCAGGTCAAGGGCGACCTTGCGGTCGTCGCCCAGGAGCAGCATCTGCACGGGGGTGGCGGGCAGGCCTTTGCCTGCGGCCAGCGGACGCAGGTGCTGCGCGTCGAGTTCGGCCAGCGCGTCCAGCCAGGCGGCCCAGTCGCCCGCGCGCTGCGGGGCGTCCAGTCCGGTCAGCACCTGCGCGGCGCCTGCCGGGGCCGCCGGCCAGGGGGTGCCGCCGCCGTACAACCAAAGCGCGTTGACGGGCGGCAGGCCGCGGGCCGCGCGGTCGTCGTTGACGGGGTGTTCATGCCACGCCATCTGTATTTCGTTGAGCAGGCGGCGCCACGGGCGCGTTTCCGCATCCTGGCGCCACCAATCGTTCAGGCGTTGTCCGGCCACGGCCATGGGGCTGGCGGTCTGGGGGCGCAGGCCCGCCGGCAGGCGCAGCCGCCAACGCTGGGCGGACAGGGGCTCGACCGAGAAGCCGGTGTCTTCGAAGAGGGGACGGGCGGTCTCCAGGAGCGCGGCCGTTTCTTCGTCGCGCAGGTCCATCGCGGCGGGGTCCAGGAGCGTCGCCTGATCGGTCCCCAAGGCCAGGTGGATCAGCTCGGCCAGCCAGACCGGCTCGCCGGCCCCCGCGCCATCCTGCTCCCCGGCCAGCAGCGGCCCGAGGCCAGCGCCCTGAAGCAGCCCCGGTTCGGGCACGTAGCCCGCGCGTTCGAGTTGCCAGGATTCAAAGGCCGTGCAGCCATGCGCGCGCAGGTCGTAGGCCTGGGGGCGGGCGGTGGCGGCCTGCAGCCAGCCGTGCAGGGTGGGCGCGCGTTCGGGCAGCAGCTTGGCCAGCTCGGCGGCGACGGGAAGGGCGGGCAGGGCGCCCGGAATGACGATCAGCATGGCCGCGATTGTAGTCCGCGGCGGGATGGGGAACTTAGCGCCGAATGGAGCTGCCATACGTTGTCACGCCTGGTCTAGGATCCGCACATCCGCGGGGCGAGACGCGGGCGGTTAATGCAATAATGCGCACGTGCTGAAAATACCCTACGAACTATGGATCGGCGCCCGCTATGCCGGGTTGGCCCGAATCCGCCAGCGACGCGGCCGCCGCGATCGCTTTATCTCCTTCATTGCCGCCAGCTCCATGGCGGGCATCGCGCTGGGCGTCGCCGCCCTGATCGTGGTGCTGTCCGTGATGAACGGGTTCCAGAAGGAAGTGCGCGACCGCATGCTGTCGGTGCTGCCGCACATCGAGCTCTACATCCCCGGCGCATCGCCCGAACGGGTGCTTGAGCAGTGGCAGCAGTTCGCCACCGCCGCCGAGCGCAATCCCGAGGTCAAGGCCGGCGCGCCCTTCGTGGCGGCGCAGGGCATGCTGGTGCGGGGCCAGGCGCTGCGCGGCGTGCAGGTCCGGGGTATCGACCCCGCCACCGAGGGCAACGTGTCCGACCTGCCGCGGCAGATGGTGACGGGCAAGCTGACCGACCTGAAACCTGGTGGCTTTGGCGTGGTGCTGGGCAACGAACTGGCCGACGGCATGGGCGTCAAGGTGGGCGACACGCTGCTGATGATGGCGCCGCAGGGCTCGATCAGCCCCGCCGGTTTCGCGCCGCGCATGCGCCAGTTCACCGTGGTGGGCGTGTTTTCCTCCGGCCACTATGAATACGATTCCTCGCTGGCCTTCGTGGACAACGAAGACGCCGCCCGCGTCTTCCGCGAAAGCGGCACCGCTGGCGTGCGCCTGCGCATCGCCGACATGCAGAAGGCGCCCGAAGTGGCGGCCGAGCTGCGCAACGTGCTGCCGCCCTACGTCATGGCCAGCGACTGGTCGCGCAACAACCGCACCTGGTTTGCGGCGGTGCAGACCGAAAAGCGCATGATGTTCCTGATCCTGGCGCTGATCGTCGCCGTGGCGGCGTTCAACCTGTTGTCCTCGCTGGTCATGGCCGTCAAGGACAAGCAATCCGACATCGCCATCCTGCGCACGCTGGGCGCGGGTCCGGGCGAGGTGGCCCGCATCTTCCTGGTGCAGGGCGCGCTGATCGGCGTGATCGGCACCTTGCTGGGCGTGGCGGGCGGCATCGCCATTGCCTACAACGTCGACGTGATCGTGCCGTTCATCGAGCGGATGCTGGGCGTGCACTTCCTGCCGCGCGAAATCTATTTCATTAGCGCGCTGCCGTCCGACCCGCAGGTCGGCGACATCGTCACCATCGGCGTGACCTCGCTGGTGCTGTCGCTGCTGGCAACCTTGTATCCGAGCTGGCGCGCCTCGCGCCTGCAACCCGCACAGGTGCTGCGCCATGATTGATACCCTGACGCAAGACCCCGCGGCCGGGACGACGCCGGCCCTGCAGGCCGAGAACATCGTCAAGGTCTACGACGAGGGCCCCGCCCGGATCGAAGTGCTCAGCAATGTCAGCCTGTCGGTCGCGCGCGGCGAGATGGTCGCCATCGTGGGCGCGTCGGGGTCGGGCAAGAGCACCCTGTTGCACATCCTGGGACTGCTCGACGTCCCCACCAGCGGCTCGGTGTCCGTCGACGGGCAACTGGCCGTCGGGCTGTCCGAGGCGAAAAAGAGCGCGGTGCGCAACCGCAGCCTGGGCTTCGTCTATCAGTTCCACCACCTGCTGGCGGAATTCTCGGCGCTGGATAACGTGGCGATGCCGCTGATCGTGCGCCGCGAGAACCGCGACAAGGCGCGCGAGGCTGCGCGCGAGGTCCTGGGGCTGGTGGGCCTGTCCGCCCGGGAAGGCCACTTCCCGGGGCAGTTGTCGGGCGGCGAGCGGCAGCGCGTGGCGCTGGCGCGCGCGCTGGTGACACGGCCTGTGTGCGTGCTGGCCGACGAACCGACCGGCAATCTCGACCGGCACACCGCGCACAACATGTTCGAACTGCTGACGCGGGTGAACCAGGAATCGGGCACGGCGTTTGCCATCGTGACGCACGATCCTGAACTCGCCGCGCGCGCCGACCGCCAGTTGCTGATGGAAAACGGCCGCCTGGTGTCAGGCTAGGCCTCTGGCCGGTTGGTGGCGGCGGCAGGCAACCCGGCGCTGGTCCGCGCGGGGAGGCGGGCGGATAATCCGCCCATGGAGGATGCGCCCATGCTTATCGATACCCATTGCCACCTGGATGCGGCCGAGTTCGACGCCGACCGCGACGCGGTGGCGAACCACGCTGCCGAGGCGGGCGTAGAGGCCATCGTGATCCCCGCCATCGAGCGGGCCAACTTCACCGTGGTGCGCGACCTGGCCGGCAGCATCTCCGGCGGGGCCTATGCGCTGGGCATCCATCCTCTGTATGTGCAGCGCGCCGACGACGCCGACCTGGACGCGCTGCGCGACGCCGTCAAAGCGGCGCTGGGCGATCCGCGCTTTGTCGCCATCGGTGAGATCGGGCTGGACTTCTTCGTGCCGGAGATCGCCACGGGCGAGCCGCGCGAGCGCCAGGAGCGGTTCTACGCCGCCCAGTTGGACATCGCCGAGGAATTCGGCCTGCCCGTGCTGCTGCATGTGCGCAAGTCCCAGGACATCCTGCTGAAGCATCTGCGCCGCCACGCGCGCATCGGCGGGATCGCGCACGCCTTCAACGGCAGCGCCCAGCAGGCGCAGGCCTTCATCGAGCAGGGCTTTGCGCTGGGAATGGGCGGCGCCATGACCTTCGAGCGGGCGCTGCAGATCCGCCGCCACGCGGTGGACGTGGGGCTGGAACACCTGGTGCTGGAAACCGACGCGCCCGACATCCCGCCGGCCTGGCTGCATGCGCCCGACCGGCGCAACCGTCCTGGCGAACTGGTCCGCATTGCGGCGGTCCTGTCGGAACTGCGGGGCATCACGCCGGAAAAAGTGGCGCACGCCACGTCCGCGAACGCCATGCGTGTGCTGCCGCGACTGCCCGCTGCGATTATGGCCGATTCGGACTGACTGCGACTTTGCGGGGCGCCCGCGTGGCCGGCATCGGCTACGCCTGCGGCGCTGCGGGAAGCGGAAGGTCCATGCGCACGCTCAGCCCCTGCGGCGCCACATTGCGCGCCGAGATCGATCCCTTGTGCGCGGCGATCGCCGCCTGCGCGATCGACAGGCCCAGGCCCGCGCCGCCGCCGGGCGCGCTGGCCGCACCGGCCGATCCCGCCCGGTAGAAGGGCTCGAAAAGCGAAGCCAATTCCTGCGTGGCCACGCCCGGGCCGCGATCCTCGATCTCTATGCTGGCTTCGCTGGCGCTGGTCAACAGGCGCACGCGGATGACGCTGTGCGCGGGCGCGAAGCGCAAGGCGTTGCGCAGCACGTTTTCAATGGCGCTGGCCAGGCTGCCGCGATCTGCCGCGATCAGGACGGGCGCCGGCGTATCCCAATCGATGCGCAGGTGCCGGCCTTCGGCTTCGTAGCGCGCATCGTCCACCACGCCGGATACGACTTCCGACAGGTCCAGCGTTTCAGAGGGCTCGGGCAGCGCGCCGATGCGCGCCAGCCGCAGCGTATTGCCCACCAGGGCGTCCAGGCGTTCGCATTCGCGCTCGATGCGGTCGAGCTGCAGGTCGCGCCGCTCGTCGTTGCGCCGCGCCAGTTCGGCGGCAAGCCGCAGGCGCGCCAGGGGCGACCGCAGCTCGTGCGCGACGTTGTGCAGCAATTGTTCCCGTGTGTCGAGCAGCGACTTCACGCGCACGGCCATGGCGTCGAAGTCCCGCGCCAGCAGGCCCAGTTCGTCCTTGCGCGTCGCCAGGTTCGTGGGCGTGTGGGTGTCCAGCCGGCCGGCGGCCAGCGCATGCGTGGTCTGGCGCAATTGCGCCAGCGGCGCGGTGATGTGCCGGGTCAACGCCCAGCAGAAGGGCGCCGTCACCGCCAGCGCGAACAGCAGCAGGGCAAGCGCGACGGGCGACAGCGCCAGCACTTCCCAGCGCGAGGAATCGAAAGGCAGGAACAGCATCAGCAATTCCGATCCGTCCGGAAGGATCAGTATTTGAGGCTCCCACCACGAGACGCGTTCGCCCGCGGGATCGGCGGGCACGTAGTCCGTCTGGGGCGGCCTGTCCGGCCCCGCGCGGTAGGCCACCAGCCAGTCGTGCAGGCGGGTGGGCAGGCGACGCCCCAGGATGTCCGTGTCCTGGGCGTCCATGATGTAGATCTTCAGCGCGGAGTAATTGCCGTCCATGGCGCGGACCCAGCGTTCCAGCCCCTCCCGACCCTGGGTTCGGGCGACCTGGGCGGCGTCGCGCGTCAGGTTGCCGGGATTCAGGCCATCGAGCGAATTGAAGCGGTACCAGGCCACCGCGGCGGTCAGCACCATGCCGCACACGAGGATGACGGCCATGGCGCCCCAGAAGGTCAGGAACGCGCGCCAGAAAAGCGACCGGGCCGGCAGGAAGGCCATCACGCGGCGCCCGCCAGCACGTAGCCCAGGCCGCGCAGATTGCGGATGGACAGCGTGTCGGCCTGTTGGTCCAGGCGCAGCTTTTTGCGCAGGCTGCTGATGTGCGTGTCGATGCTGCGGTCGTACCGGTCCGGCGCGCGCCCCAGCGCGTACAGGCCGATCTGGTCGCGCGCGATCACCTGGCCCGGCGCGCGCATCAGGATCTCCAGGATGCGTTGCTCGGCGCCCGTCAGCATGACCTCGTCGGCGCCCAGGCGCGCGCGGCCCGTGGACGGGTCCAGCGTCAGCGCGCCCAGGGTCAGCGACGGGCCGGGGAGGGCGGGCGCGTCCTCGAAGCGGCGCAGCACGGCCGTGATGCGGGCCTTGAGCTCGCGCGGGCTGAACGGCTTGGCCAGGTAATCGTCGGCGCCGAACTCCAGCCCCAGCACGCGGTCGGTCTCGCCGCCGTGGGCCGTGAACATGATGACCGGGCGGCGCGAACGCTGGCGGTGGCGCTTGAGCAGGTCCAGTCCATTGCCGTCGGGCAGCATCAGGTCGAGCAGCACCAGCTCGAAGTCGTCCTGCGCAAGCAGGGCCTGCCCTTGCGTGGCGGTGTGGGCCAGCGTGAGCTGGCATTGATTGGGTTCCAGGTATTCGCGCAGCATCTGCGCCAGTTCGACGTCGTCGTCGATAAGCAGGATGCGGCGCGCGACCGCTGAGTGAGTGAAAGGCATGCGTGGTGGGCGTCGTGCATCCGGCAGTGTGGCCGAACGCTGCGCGCCGGAGTGTCAAGAAGTGCAAAGAAGATAAAAGTTGCGGAAAGCGTGTTGCCGCGTCCAGCAAGCCCCAATTCTAATATGAGAATGGTTTTCATTAATAAATGAAGAGCCGGGGCGGCGTGGCGCGTGGGGCGCGGCGCGAGCCTGGGACGGGAGAAGTTGGAATCATGAGCAGGAAAGAACTGGCCGCCGGCCAGCGCATTGCCGCGTCGCGCACGCAACTGGCCACCGCCTTGTGCGCCGCGGGTTTTGGCCTGGGGCCGGCCGCGGTCTGGGCGCAGGCCGCCGACACCGCGACCACGATGGACACCGTCGTCGTGACCGCGAGCGGTTTCGAGCAGCGCATCCAGGATGCGCCGGCCTCGATCAGCGTCATCACCCGCGAAGACCTGGACAAGAAGTTCTACCGCGACCTGAACGACGCGCTGGTGGGCGTGCCCGGCGTCATCGTCACGGGCGGGGGCGACCGCCAGGACATCAGCCTGCGCGGCATGGGGCCCAAGTACACGCTGATCCTGATAGACGGCAAGCGCCAGAGCTCGCGCGAGACCCGCACCAACTCGGACTCGACCGGCGTCGAAGGCGGCTGGACGCCGCCGCTGTCGGCCATCGAGCGCATCGAAGTGGTGCGCGGGCCGATGTCGTCGCTGTACGGCTCGGACGCCATGGGCGGGGTGATCAACATCATCACGCGCAAGGTCCCGACCGAATGGCACGGCGAAATCCGCATGGATACGACGATCCAGGAGAGCAGCAAGTCCGGCGACATCTACCAGGGCAATTTCTACCTGGCCGGCCCGATCAAGAACGACCTGCTTGGCCTGCAGATCTACGGCCAGGCCACGCAGCGGGACGAAGACGACATCTATAACGGCTACCGCAAACGCAATGCCGAAAGCGTGACGGCCAAGCTGGCGCTCACGCCGAATCGCGACCACGACATCGTGCTGGAAGCGACCACGATGCGCCAAAAGTTCCAGGACACGCTGGGCAAGACGGTCGAGCCGCTCCCGCCCGGCACGGCGTGCCCGCGCACGGGTTGCCCGGCATCCTCGGAAACCGATTACCGCAGCAACAAGTGGGCGCTGTCCCACACCGGTCGCTGGGGTTGGGGCGTGTCGGATAGCTATGTCCAGCAGGAAGAATTCGACAACCGTTCGCGCCAGATGAAGATCAAGAACCTGGACATGCAGACGAGCTGGTCGCTGCCGCTGGGCTCGCACATGCTGACGCTGGGCGGCAGCTACCTGAACCAGCGCCTGGACGACCAGACCGGCAACCAGCTTGCCGGCGGCCCGAGCAAGATCGAGCGCTACCAGTGGGCCCTGTTCGCCGAAGACGAATGGCGCCTGACCGAGAGCTTTGCCGTCACCACCGGCCTGCGCATGGACGAGGACGAGAATTTCGGCAGCCACTTCAGCCCGCGCCTGTACGGCGTGTGGCACATGGCCGAGCGCTGGACCCTGAAGGGCGGCGTCTCCACCGGTTTCCGCGCGCCCGACCTGCGCAACACCGTGGCCGGGTGGGGCCAGACCAGCCGCGGCGGCAATATGTACGGCAACCCGGACCTGACGCCCGAGAAGTCGGTGACCCAGGAAATCGGCCTGCTGTATGACGATGGCCAGGGCATGAGCGCCGGCGTCACGCTGTTCAACAACGACTTCAAGGACAAGATCACCCGCGTCGCTTGCCCCATCACGCAGTGCACGGAGGGACCCAACCAGTTCGGCTCGGATCCCACCACGTACATGAACGTGGACAAGGCCGTGTCGCGCGGCGTCGAGGCCAGCCTGAAGCTGCCGCTTTCGGCCGACTGGTCCATGACCAGCAGCTACACCTTCACCAAGTCCGAGCAGAAGTCGGGCCAGTACAAGGGCGAGCCGCTGAACCAGTTGCCCAAGCACCTGTTCACCACCACCGTGAACTGGCAGCCGTCCGATGCGCTGCAGGCCTGGGCGCGCGTGAACTTCCGCGGCCGCGAAAGCCAGCCGACCACGGGTCCGTCCTCGGACGCGCTGGTGGCCCCGTCCTACACCTTCGTGGACCTGGGCGGCTCGTACGCCGTGAACAAGACCGTGTCGGTGTACGCCGGCATCTACAACCTGTTCGACAAGCAGGTTGCCTACGACGACTTCGGCTACGTCGAAGACGGCCGGCGCTACTGGCTGGGCGTGGGCGTGAAGTTCTGAGAACGACGGGGCGCCCGGCGCCCCAACACAGAGAGGTATGCATGAACAATGGAAAACAGGCGGGCGCCGCCCGCCGCTGGGCAACCCGGGCCGGCGTGGCCCTGGCGCTGAGCGCCGCGGCCGCGGTGTGCGCCGCGCAGTCCACGGTGTCCGTCAAGCACGCGCGCGGCGAAACCGCCGTGCCGGCCAACCCATCCAAGACCATCGTGCTGGACCTGGCCGTGCTGGACACCTTGCACACGCTGGGCGTGGACCCGGTCGGCGTGCCCAGCGCCGCCAAGCTGCCGCCGCACCTGAGCCAGTACGCCGACAAGCGCTATCTCAAGGCGGGCACGATGTTCGAGCCCAATTACGAAGTCATCCACGCGGCCGCGTCGCAGGTGATTTTCGTGGCGGGCCGTTCTGCGCCCAAGTATGACGAGCTGTCCAGGCTGGCGCCCACGGTCGACCTGACCGTCGACGCCAAGGACCTGGTCGGCAGCGTCAGGCGCAACACCGAAACCCTGGCCGCCCTGTACGGCAGGCAGGCGCAGGCCAAGGAAAAGCTGGCGGCGCTGGACGCATCCATCGCGGCCTTGAAGGACAAGGCCGCCGGTGCCGGCAATGCGCTGATCGTGCTGACGACGGGCGGCAAGATGAGCGCCTACGGCCCCGGTTCGCGCTTTGGCGTCATTCACGACGCCTTCGGCGTCAAGCCCGCCGCCACGGACCTGAACGTGTCCAACCACGGACAGGCGATCTCGTTCGAGTTCATCGCGCAGACCGATCCCGACTGGCTGTTCGTGATCGACCGCGACGCCGCCATCGGCCGCGAAGGCGTGTCGGCCCAGCGCATGCTGGACAACGAACTGGTGCGTCCGACCAAGGCGTGGAAGCATCAGCGCGTGGTCTACCTGAATGGCTTTAACTGGTATCTGCTGGGTAGCGCGGGCCTGACGGCCATGCAGCAGAACGTGGACCAGATCGCCGCGGCGCTGGCGCAAGGAAAGTAAGCGGCATGCCAGACGGAAAGGGCCGCCGGTGAATTGGCGGCGCGCGATCAGTGGTTGGGGCGGCCTGGCCGCCGTGTTTATGGCGTTGCTGCTGCTGTGCGCGGCCAGCATCAGCCTGGGCGCGGGCCAGATGCCCTGGGCCGCGCTCTGGAACGGGGGCGAGGAGGGCGAGCGCGCGTGGCGCCTGCTCATGGTGAGCCGCGTTCCGCGGACCCTGGCGCTGCTCCTGGCGGGCATGGCGCTGGCGGTGGCCGGCCTCATCATGCAGATGCTGGTGCGCAACCGCTTTGTGGAGCCCACGACCGCCGGCACGGTCGAATCCGCCACGCTGGGCATCCTGGTCGTCACGCTGCTGGCGCCCGACACGCCGGTGATCGGAAAGATGTTGACGGCCACGGCCTTCGCGCTGGCCGGCACCTTGCTGTTCCTGGCGCTGCTGCGCCGGGTGCCGCTGCGCACGCCCTTCATCGTGCCGCTGATCGGGCTGATCCTGGGCGGCGTCATCCACGCCGTCACCACCTTCATGGCATACCGCTTCGATCTGCTGCAATCGCTGCACGCCTGGACCACCGGCGACTTCTCCGGCGTGCTGCGCGGGCGGTATGAGCTGCTGTGGATCGGCTTTGCGCTGGCCTGCGCGGCCTATGCCGCCGCCGACCGCTATACCGTGGCCGGCATGGGGCGCGAGTTCGCCGCGAACCTCGGGTTGAACCATGCGCGGCTGACGCTGGTGGGCCTGTTGATCGTCTCCGCGATTTCGGCCGTGGTCGTCGTGACCGCCGGCGGCATCCCCTTCCTAGGCCTCATCGTTCCCAATGCCGTCAGCCTCGTCCTGGGCGACAACATGCGCCGCGCCATCCCTTGGGTGGCGTTGCTGGGCGGCGTGTTCGTGCTGGCCTGCGACATCATCGGCCGCCTGCTCATCCATCCCTACGAGATTCCCATCGGGACCGTCGTGGGCGTGCTGGGCAGCATCCTGTTCCTGTGGCTGCTGCGCACGCGGAGGAACCGTCTTGGCTGAGACCTCGATTCGCATGGCGGCCACGCGACCGCCGCAGGCGTGGCGCCTAGCGGCCCTGGGGGCCGTGGCGCTGCTTTGCGCCGTGGCCTTCATGACGCTGGGCGCGAATGGCCAGTGGTCGTTCGTCATTCCCTTTCGCGGCGGCAAGCTGCTGGCCATGCTGCTGGTGGCCTATGCCGTGGCGGTGTCGTCGGTGCTGTTCCAGACCATCACGCACAATCGCATCCTGACGCCGGCCATCATGGGCTTCGATGCCCTGTACCTGCTGATCCAGGCGGTGGTGGTGTTCGGCTTCGGGCAGGCAGCGGCCACGGTCAGCCATCCCGTCGCCGCTTTCCTGCTGGAGGTGTGCGCCATGACGGCGTTTGCCTGCCTGCTGTTTTGCTGGCTGTTTTCCGACGCGGTGCGCAGCCTGCATCTGATGATGCTGGTGGGCATCGTTTTTGGCCTGCTGTTTCGCAGCCTGTCGGGCTTCGTGGTGCGCCTGATCGATCCGAACGAATTCCTGGTGCTGCAGGACCGCATGTTCGCCAATTTCAATTCGGTGCGGGTGGGGCTGCTGCCGATCGCGTTTGCGGCGGTGTGCGCCGCGTCCCTGCTGGTCTGGCGGATGCGGCGCCGCTATGACGTGCTGGCGCTGGGCCGCGACATTGCGCTGAACCTGGGCGTGGACTACCGCCGCACCCTCATGCTGACTCTGGCGGCCATCGCCGTGCTGGTGTCCGTGTCCACGGCGCTGGTCGGGCCCGTGACTTTCTTTGGCTTGCTTGTCAGCAACCTGGCGTACCAGGCCATGGGGTCCGACAGGCACCGCCACACGGTCCCGGCCGCGGCGCTGCTGAGCGTCATCTTCCTGGTGGGCGGCCAGACGCTGCTGGAACGCGTGCTAGGGCTCAATACCACGGTGAGCGTGGTGATCGAATTCGTGGGCGGCGTGATGTTCCTCGTCCTGATCTTGCGCAAGGGGCGCCGATGATAGAAATCCAGAACGTCAGCAAACAATACGGCGACACGGTGGTGATCGACGGCGTCAGCCTGGACTTGCCGGCCGGCGGCGTCACCGCCATCATCGGACCCAACGGGGCGGGCAAGTCCACCTTGCTGTCCATGGTCAGCCGGCTGCTGCCGATGAGCGCGGGGCGGGTCCTGGTCGAAGGCCTGGACGTGACGCGCGCCGACAGCCGGGAACTGGCGCGCCGCCTGGCCATCCTGCGCCAGGACAACCACCTGCCGCTGCGGCTCACGGTGAAGGACCTGGTGGCCTTCGGGCGCTATCCGCACACGGGCGGGCGCCTGACGATGGATGACAAGGTCCACATCGACCAGGCCATCGCCTACCTGAACCTGGAGCCGCTGGCCGACCGCTACCTGGACGAGATGTCCGGCGGGCAGCGCCAGCGCGCGTTCGTCGCGATGGTGCTGTGCCAGGACACGCGCTATGTCCTGCTGGACGAGCCGCTGAACAGCCTGGACATGAAGCATGCCGTCGCCATGATGGGCACGCTGCGGCGCGCGGCCGACGAACTGGGCAAGACAGTGGTGCTGGTGCTGCACGACATCAACTTCGCGTCCAGCTACGCGGACCGCATCGTGGCGATGCGGCAGGGGCGCATCGCGCGCCACGGCACGCCGGACGAACTGATCCGGCCGGACGTGCTGAGCGATCTGTACGAGCTGCCGATCGACGTGCACGAGATCGGCGGCAAGCGCATCTGCGTCTACTACCGCTAGGGCGGGGCGTCCCGTTGCAGGACGCCCCGCCGCTTCGACCGCTTTGCCGGCTTACTGGCTGAGGTCGATCGCGTAGCGCGAAAGCTGCGTCGTGGCGTCCGGCGTGGCGTCATAGACCGACACGTTGGTCACGCCATGCGCGGTGGCCATCGCCAGCGTGCCGGGCACCGACGAGAACACCACGGGCCCGGCCAGCGCGCCTACCTGCTTGAAGCGCCAGCTGCGGTCCAGGCCGAAGGTGGCCAGATCCAGCACCGGGTTCTTCTTGATGTAGCTGATCAGCACGTCGCGGCTTGCGTCGGGAGCCTGCAGCACGATGTCGCCCTTGCCGCCGGCCAGGCCGGGAAAATCGCCGCCGCCGCTGGCGCGGTAGTTGTTGGTGACCACCAGGAATTGCGCGGTCAGATCCAGCGGCGCGCCGTTGTACGTCAGCGCCGTGATGCGCGAGCCCTTGGGCTGCGTCACGTCGATTTCATACCGCAGCGCATTGCCCGCCGCGTACAGGACGTCGAAATTGAACGTCGGGAAGCTGGTGTCGATCAGATCCTGCGGCGCGACCTGGGCGGGGTCGATCTGCTTGAACTGTTCGGCCGTCTTTTCCAGCCACTGGCGCACGATGTCGCCGCTGACCCGCACCACCTGCAGCGTGTTGGGGTACAGGTACAGGTCGGCCGCGTTGTTGATGGCGACATTGCCCTGCTGCACATACGTGAAGTCGCCGGGGCCGTTGCGTCCGCCCTTGAAGGGCGCGGCGGCCGACAGGATCGGCAGTCCTGCATACGACGGGCTGTTCTTCGCGATGTAGTCCGTCAGGTAGTCGATCTGCGCCATGTTCACGATCTGCAGCGCCGACACGTCGCCGGCCAGCGCGTAGTACGTGGCCATGTCGAACTGGCTCTGGCCGATCGGCGTCTTGACGTAGTCGATCGTCGCGGCGTGTTCGGCCTGCACCAGTTGCTGCACGGCGCTGTCCGGCTCCACATACGTGGCGGGCGTGGCGCCGCTCTGCGCGGTCAGGCGCGTCGAGATGCGCTGCACCTGCGTGGCGTCCTTCCGCACCTTCCAGCCTTGGTCGTACGTGAGCTTGAGCGTGATCTGGCCAAGGTTGTTGCCCCACTGGCCGGCCTGCACGGTCGGCACGCCATTGATCAGGCCCTTCTCCAGCTCGACGCCCGGCTGGCCGGCGAATTGCGACTTGGCATTCGTGTCGGGAAACAGCAGATGCTGGTGGCCCGTGATCAGCGCGTCGATGCCGGCCACCTGGGTCAAGTAGGCTGCGCCGTTTTCCATGTCCGGACTGTACGCCGTCGCGAGGTCGATGCCGCCATGCGCCAGCGCCACCACCAGGTCCGCGCCCGCGGCCTTCATTTCCGGCACGTAGCGCGCCGCCGTCTCCTTCCAGCCCGTGACTTCCACATGGCCTTCGAGGTTGGCCTTGTCCCACTGCATGATGGGCGGGGGCGCAAAGCCGATCACGCCCACCTTGAGCGGCACGTCGATGGCCTTGCCGCTGGCGTCCGTCGCCTGGAACGTCTTGTCCAGCAGCACCCACGGCTTGAAGATCGGCTGCTTGGAAGCCGCCGACACCACATTGGCGGACACGAAGGGGAACGCCGGCGCCGCGCAGTCCTTCGCGCCGGCCGGGTTGGTCTGCGCCGTGCCCTTGCCGATGCCGTCCAGCCCGAAGTCCACATTGGTGATCTGCGACAGGAAGGGCAGGCCGTAGTTGAACTCGTGGTTGCCCATGGTGGCCGCGTCGTACGACAGCAGCTTCATCTGCTTGTAGATCGCGATCATGTCGGAACACTGCACCGGCGACACCAGCGCCTGGTAGTCCGACAGGGCGGTGCCCTGCACCGTGTCGCCGTTGTCGAACAGCAGCGTGTTCGGATGCTGCTTGCGCGCATTGGCGATCAGCGTGGCCGTGCGGTCCATGCCGTAGCTTTTGTCTTCGGCCAGCTTGTAATAGTCGTAGCCCAGCACGTTGGCGTGCAGGTCGGTGGTGCCCAGGATCGCAACGTCGAGCGTCGCGCCCTGCGGCACGCTCGCCTGCGGCGGTGTGCCGGGCGCGGCGTCGTCGTCATCGTCATCGCCGCCGCAGGCGGACAGGCCGGCGACCAGCGCAACGCTGGCCGTCACTGCAAAGATCTTGCGTAGGTGTGGCTTCACCGTCTTTCCTCCAGGTTGAAGGAAAGAATTTTGGGGACAGTGTGTGACCCATGCATGACATGCACGGGGTCAGATCAACGCAGCGGCGACTCGCGGGTCAGGCAATCGTCTTCCAGCGCCGCCAGCGCGTCCAGGAACCGCCATGCGAACGACCCCGGTCCTTCAGCCTGGACGGCGGCGCGCTGGCCCGCGATGGCGAAGCAGGAGAGGGCAGCCAGGGCGGCAACGTAGGGATCGTCGCGCGACACGGCGGCAAAGGCGCCGACCACCGCGCTCAATGCGCAGCCGGTCGCCGTCACGCGCGGCATCAGCGGCGAACCGCCCGCGATCCGCACCGCGCGGGCGCCGTCCGTGACGTAGTCGACCTCGCCCGTGACCGCCACCACGGTGTGGCGTTGCACCGCGATGTCCCGCGCCGACTGCTCGGCTTGCGCCACTGCGTCGCGGGCGTCCACGCCCCGGCCGGCGCTGTGGCCGCCAGCCAGCGCAATGATCTCCGAGGCATTGCCGCGGATGATGGCGGGTTCAAGGTCGAGCAGCCGCTCGATGGCGTCGCGCCGGAACGCGGTGGCGTGATGGGCGACGGGATCGAGCACCCAGGGCGTGCCCGCTGCTTTCGCAGCTTGCGCGGTCAGCAGCATGCTTTGCAGCCAGGGCGATGACAGGGTGCCGATATTGATGACCAGCGCGCCGGCGATGCGCGCGAATTCTGGCGCTTCCTCTTCGGCATGCACCATGGCGGGCGACGCGCCGATGGCCAGCACGGCATTGGCCGCGTAGTTCATGGAGACGTAATTGGTCAGGCACTGCACGAGCGGCGCGTCGCGGCGCACGGCGGCAAGGAGGCTTTGGGACGGGAGGGCGAGGGCCTGAAGATCGTTGGGTGTCATGCCGGGCGTTCCTTGCGCAGGGGACGCGCGCCGCGGGACACGCACCATCCCTACGCCAGTGTTGTCTGGATCAGGTTCGACGGGTCGCCGTGCATTGCCTGCATGCGCAGGCCAACGGATTCTCAGCTTCTTGGCGAAGCTCCCCGGGTGGATGGAGGGTATGTTCCCGGGGGGGAGCGGGAGGTGTCAAGCTCCCGCTTCAAACCAGGCACGCGGGCGCGCTGGCGTGCTGGGTCAAAAAGCCTGGATGATCAGCCGCACTGACCTTGCGTGGCCAGTTTGACCTCTGGCTTGGAAATCACGCGCTTTCCTTCTTCTTCCGGGACTTGTTCAAGGCCGGCCCCGCCGACGAATACGCCCATTTTGATGAACTGCCGCACGAAGTAGTTTTTGCCCGCCTCCATGGTCAGCATGAGATCGTTCGGGGAAAACTCCGATTCGGTCGACACCTTATGCGGTTTGTCGCCTTCGACCTGGGTGTAGAAGAAAACCCGGTCGGCGGTTTCGCCAATGCAGTTTCCATCGACATACACGTCTTTCTTCAGCGCTTTGCCGACGTAGCTGTCCCGATAAACGAATAGTCCGGACTTGCCTTCGTCAGGCGCCGCAAAGGTCTTGGCCTTCTGGTTGCTCTCTTCAGGCGCCAGCGGAACATTGGCGCATCCGGTTGCCGCAAGCAGGGCGCCGCAGGCAACGGCCATTTTCAGCACATTCTTCGGGGTTCGATACATGGTCGGGATATCAATGGATGACTGAGGTTGCGAGCCGCCCGTACTCGGATTTAAGCAGGCGTATCCAAAAATATCAGAGTGTGTCATAAATTGTATCGGACGTCCACGCGCACGCTCCAAGGCGGCCTAGACCGGCGCGACGCCGCGCGCCCATACCCAATGTGAGGTATGGCCGTTCCTTGCCCTGACCCTAACATCCATGCAGATTCAGGTTGCCGACGCGCATTGCTTGTGGCCCGTTTTTCGCCGCAGCCTTCGGGGAGAGCACGGATGGTCACGAAAGACGATATCGCCTGGTTCAAGTCGAACTTTTTCAGCAAGATGACCGCGGCGACTAAGGGCACGCCCTTGACCGTCGATTTCCTCACGGCGCTGGCCTGCCAGGAAAGCGGGGAAATCTGGCCGATCGCCCGCAAGAAGCTCGCGTCGGTCGACGAGGTGATGGCGCTGTGCGTGGGCGACACGCTCGACGGCCGGGGGGCTTTCCCGAAGACGTTGGGGGAATTGCTGAGCAAGCCTGAAGGACAGCGCATGTTCGATATGGGCCGCGAGGCGCTGGTCAACATGGCCAACGTCGTGGGGGGCACCTACAAGAAAGTCGCCGGCAACCCCGAGAAGTACTGTCATGCGTTCGGGGTGTATCAGGTGGACATCCAGCATTTCCTGAGAGAGCCCGACTACTTTTTGCAGCGCCAATGGGCAACGTTCGATGGGTCGCTCAAGCGGGCGCTGGGCGTGCTGCAGTTCGCCTTGAAGAAGCGGGGCTTCGAGGGCCGGTCCAGTCTTTCGGACTTTGACCTGGCGACCGTGGGCATTGTCTACAACACCGGGGGCTACAAGGAATCCAAGGGCCTGGAACAGGGGTTCCAGCCCGAAGGCGGCAAGCACTACGGGCAGGCGCTCTTCGATCTCATCCGGCTAGCGCACACGGTGCCGGATCCGGGCGCGGACGCGCCCTTGCTGGAAACGCCCGCAGCGGGCGAGGCGTTGATCGCCGCCCCTTCCCCGGTCACGCGCGATGGCACGCCCATGAAGGTGGCCATCACCGATGGCATGCTCAGAGTGCGCAGCGAACCGCGCATCAGCGACCCGCCGCAGGCCAACGTTGTGGCTCATCTGCCCGACGGGCATCCCGTGCGGGCCCTGGCGGGGCCGACCAAAGGATTTTTCCAGATCGAGACCAGCCTCAATGGCGCCCTGGTCCAGGGATTCTCCTCGGCGAAATTCCTGGTGGCCGGGCCGTCCAACCAGAAGATCGACGTCAACAGGCCAGCGGACGCTACGGCGGCTTCGCGAGTCGTCGAGGTCAATATGCCCGAGAAGGCCGGGCTGGTGACCCGGCGCAAGGACCGGGCCACGGCGCGCTCGCTGAACGAGAAAGGCGCACCGGGGCGGTCCGGCACCACGCCCGCAGCGCTGCGCGCGGAACTGGGCGCCATCGTCGACTACCTGGATGTCGAGAATCCCGACTTCCTGCGATATCAGCCCACCCGGACCGCGACCTTTTGCAATATCTATGCGCATGACTTCTGCCGCCTCGCAGGCGCTTACATTCCCAGGGTGTGGTGGTCCGGTCAGGCGCTGATGCAGTTGGCCCAGGGCAAACCGGTGCAGCCCCTGCTGGGCAATACCCTCTTCGAGATGCGGGCGAACGACCTGTTCCGGTGGCTGCGCGATTTCGGGGCGGGGTTCGGATGGCGTCAGACGGGCACGTTGACGAAGCTGCAGACCGAAGCCAACCAGGGGGCCATCGGCGTCATCGTGGCGCGGCGCAGGGAAGACGGAAAGTCCGGCCACATCGTCATCGTGGTGCCGGAAACGGCGGACGTCACCGCCAAACGGGATGCTACCGGCGAGGTGGTCGCGCCTGTGCAGAGCCAGGCGGGGGCCACGAATTTCAAACGGGGCCGGGGGCGGGCGAACTGGTGGAAAGGCGAGGAATTCGCCGAAAGCGCATTTTGGCTACACGCATGATGGGCGCGTGACAGCCCCCGGCGCCAGTCGGTCGCCGGGGGCCGCCAGACACATCAAGTCGCGGCGCGGTAGCGGTCGCGCAGGTCGCGGATCTGATCGTGGTTGCGCAGCACCCCCTGGTACTGGCGTTCGACCACCGCGCGGATGTTCTCCGGCAGCATTTCCTTCAGCGCCTTGCTGTAGGCGGCTTTTGCCACGTCCTCGCCGCGCTCGCACTCTTCGAGCAGCACAAGGTCCGTGCGGCTTGCGACGGCGGCCTTCAGGTTGGTCCAGCCCCGGTGCATCGCGCCGGACACCGTGCCGCTATCTTCCGGCTTCTCGCCCAACTGGGCCACCAGGGCCTGCAGCTCGGCAGCGCCCGCCGCGCAATCGCGCGAACGGTTCCCGAAGAGTTCCCGAAGTTCAGGGGTCTTCGTGTCTTCGGCCGCAGCCGCGAAGCCCTTCTCGCCATCCTTCGAGATTTCGATGAGATCGTTCAACACCTTGGTCACATGGTCGGCCATATCGGTCTCCTTGGTTTGGATACCAGGCGGCGGCTACCGCCTGTCAGGAAGGAGACTCAGCAAGCCGCGTGCCTGGGTCGGCCGCCGGCGGGTCAGACGCGCGGGCAGGTCGATCCGGCCTTCAACGCGTTCAGGTCGCCGTCGCTCATGTCCAGGGCCAGCGACGCCATGGCGCAGGTCACCGCCAATGCGTTGCGCAATTCGTCTTCGTGGATGATGCCGGCCACGTCGCCGCGCGACAGGATGTGGCGCACGCGTGACTCGGGCTTTTCGAAACCGGCCACCAGACGCAGCGCGGGAATGCCGTGTTTCGCAAAATTGGCGTGGTCCGAATTGGGCATGAAGGGCAACCAGTGCGACACCGCCACGCCGGCCTGCTCGGCGGCGCCGTCCACCACGCCCGCCAGCGCCGGATATTCGCTGATCAGCGCGCACAGGGTGTCGTCGCCCGCGACAGTGTCCAGGTTGATGTTGAGCTTCAAGGTGTCGCGTTCCGCTGCCGGCATATCGGCCAGATAGCGGGCCGATCCTGCCAGCGCCCATTCTTCGGCGGTGAAGAAGCAGATGCGCAGGCCTGGCGTGCCGGGGCCCAGCCTGGGCGCCAGGATGCGCGCCGCGGCCAGCGCAACGGCGACGCCGGTGGCATTGTCCAGCGCGCTGCAGCCCAGGTCATGGCCGTCCATGTGCGCGCTGATGACGATCCGGCTGTCGCGTCCGCCGGGCAGGTCCAGGATGCCGGCGCAGGCCATCGAATCGCGCAGTTCCTCGCCCTGGATGTGCAGGCGCACGCGTGCGCCGGGCTGGGCAGCCAATGCCAGGGCCGCTTCGTGATCGATGTAGGCCGCCGGAATGCCCGCGCCGTCGCGCGGCCGGCCCGAGGATCCGGACAAGGGACCGGCCCCGGGCAGCGGGTTGGCGATCAGGAAAGCGACCGCGCCTTGCGCCACCGCCATGTCGTACTTGCGGCGACGATGCACATGGCCTTGGGAAAACGGATACTCGTGCCGCACGAGCACGATCTTGCCGCGCACGGCATCGCCGGCGCGCTCGAAGTCTTCTGGACGGCCTGCGCCCAGGTCCAGGACCATGCCTTCCAGCCCTTCCGGCGCGGTGGAGGCCGAACGCAACAGGGGCACGCATTCCAGGTTCGCCGGCTTGTCGCCCAGCAGGGTCAGGCTGCTGGCAAGACAGCGCCAGCCATCGTAGGGCACGCTGACCCGCCGGACATCGGATCCAACCTCCCGCAGCCGCGTCAGCGCCCATTCCATGGCCGCCTCGTCCTGCCCGGTGCCGGACAGGCGTCCGCCAAAACCGCAAATGGTCTGAAAATCGTTCATCAGGGCCGAGTCGCCGGCCGCCGCCTGTTGCCAGGATGTCATGGGTGTCTCCGGCGCCGCACATCGCTGGGCGGCGCATACAACGGTGGTTATTCGAACGTGATGTTGGCGCGCTGCACGACGTCGGCCCAGCGCTGGAAATCCTGCGCCAACAAGGCCTTCAGGGCAGCGGCGCTCGTATCCGGCGGCAGGTTCATGCCCACGCTGGACAGCCGTTGCTTGACCGCGTCCGATTGCATGACCTTGGCCATCGCGTCCGCCAGCTTTTTCTGCACGTCTGCGGGCGTACCGGACGGCGCCACCAGGCCCCACCAGCTCTGCACGGTCAATCCCGGATAACCCAGTTCCTGAAACGTCGGCACATCGGGCGTGCCGGCCTGGCGCGTGGGCGCAGACACGGCAAGCGGCTTGATTTTTCCGCCCTGGTACAGCGCGACGGCCGTGGGCATGGTGGTGAAGCTGGCCTGGATCTGGCCGCCGGCAAGATCATTGACCGACGCGGACGCGCCCTTGTAGGGGATGTGGGCGAGCTTGGTCTTGGTCGTCAGCATGAACAGTTCGGCCATCAGGTGGGTCAAGGACCCATTGCCTCCCGATCCGATGGAAATCGTGTCGGGCTTGGCCGTGGCGGCTGCAACCAGCGACGCGACGTCCTGAGCTTCAAATGCGGGATTGACGAACAGGTACGTGGGCGACAGCCCCAAGAGCGTGATCGGCGCGAAATCCTGCTTCGCATCGTATTTCACGCGGTCCTTGTACAGCGCCGGAACGATGGTGAACGGCACGTCGGCCAGCAGCAGGGTGTAGCCGTCGGGCGCCTCGGTGGCCACATAGGCAGTGCCGAGCATGGATCCCGCGCCGGCGCGGTTTTCGACAACGACCGATTGGCCAAGCTGCGCGCCCAGTTGATCGCTGATGGCGCGGGCCACCACGTCCGAACTGCCGCCGGCCGAATAGGGCACGACGATCTTGATCGGCTTATCGGGATAGGCGGCCGAGACGGTTTGCGCGCTGGCCAGGAAGAGGGGAGCGGCCAGGGCGGCCAGGGTGTTTTTCCACTTGGACATGATTTTTATGGTGATCCATGAATAATTTCACGTCATTGTGGTGGGTGCGTGCGGCCCGGGCAAAGGAAGTATGCGCATGGGATATTCCAAGTTGGAATGCCGCGGACGGGCCGGCTGGGGCGGGCTTGGGGCTGGGGGCTTGGAGCTTGAGCGTCAGGCCAGGCCCGCGTAGCTGCGCGCCCGGGCATTGAGTTCCTGCCCGCGCGCGACGACCCAGTCGCAGAACGCCTGGCAGTACGGACCGCCCACATTGGGGCGCGGCTGCATCAGGTGATAGCCGTAGCGGCCTTCCACGGTTTCTTTGAATGGGCGCACCAGTGGGCCAGACTTCAACTGGTCCAGCACCATGCACAGCGGCATGATCCCCGCTCCCAGTCCATTCATCACGGCCGGCAGCAGGATCGAAAAGCCTTCGTACTCGGCCGCGGTCGCGGCGGGTCCCGACCACAGGGGCGCGACATCGGCTCGCCATTCGTCCCAGCCATAGCCGCGCTGGGCGCGCTTGAGCAACGGCAACTGCGCGATGTCGTCCACGGATTTGACGGGATGGCGTTGCAGCAACGACGGCGCGGCGACCAGCGTCATCTCGCGGCCGCACAGATACTGCGCGCTCATGCCCGACACATAGCCGGTGTGAAGCTGGATTTCGGCGTCGAACCGCTCCGCGCGGTCACGCCCATGCAACAGGCGCGGACGGATGTTGACGCGGATCTCGGGGTGCGCTTCGAAGAATTCGGACAGACGCGGCAGCAGGAAGAACTGGGCAAAGGACGGAGAGACCGCCACGTTGAGGGCGACGCGCGAGGCGGGATTGGCCACCAGCGCGTCCGCCTCATCGATGAGGCGCACCGCGGCGCTGATACGTTCCAGGTACAGGGCGCCGGCGTAGGTCAGACGCAGGCCCGCGGGCATGCGCTTGAAGAGGGCCGTGCCGAGGCGGTCTTCCAACGCCGCCACGTGCTTGCTGACCGCGCTTTGGGTCAGGTTCAGCGCTTCGGCGGCGCGGCTGAAATTCAGCGTTTCTGCGGCGGTCAGGAAGATGCGCAGCGAGGACAACGAGTTGCGGGTGCCTTTCATGGGGATCGGGAAGGGGCATGGGGTTGGCCGTAATTTACTGCGTGCGCATTTGCGGCGTGCGCACGCCCCCCGCGATTGGCCGACATGGATGAAACCGTTCACCCTGCCGTCCACGGGGCGCGGTCGCCGCCTACGCTGTGTCCTTTCGGGAGAAAGACATCACGGGCCGGTCGTTCTGCGTTGCGTTCGTGGCGGGTGCGGGCCTGGTACAGATCCTACCGGCGCTGCCCGGCGCGTCCATCCTGTTGCTGGCGGTGGCGGCCGCCGCAGCAGCCTGTGCGGTCTGCATGCGCGTCCGGCATCCTGGCCTGCGCATCCTCGCCGCGCTGACGCTGGGATTTTCGGCTGGCCTGCTCAACGCGGCGGTGCAAGCCCAGCTTCGCATGGACGACGCGCTGGCCGACATGCATCAGGACGAAGTCTCCCGCCTGGTCGTGCGCGTGGCGGCGCTGCCCGAGGGCGATGCACAGCGCCAGCGCTTCCTGGCGGAGCTGGACGGCCCTGCGCGTCCGGGCATTCCGTCGCGAATCCAGATCACCTGGCAGGCCGGCGCTGGCGCCAACCAGGCCGTGCCGCAGGTATTGCCCGGCCAGGTCTGGCGCATGGCGCTGGTGCTGAGGCGGCCGCACGGCTTGCTCAATCCCGCGGGGCCAGACATCGAAGGGCGCCTGTTCGCCGAAGGCGTGCGCGCCGTGGGCACGGTGCGCGGACAGCCCGACCTGCTGGCGGACCGGCCATGGGCCACGCCTGGCATCGCCATCGAGCGGGCGCGGCACCATGTGCGCGAAGGCATGCGGGCGGCGCTGGGCGAGCACCGGTATGCGCCGGTGATGATCGCGCTGGCGATCGGCGACCAGGCCGGCGTGTCGCGCGAGGACTGGCGGATCTTCAACCGCAGCGGCATCACGCACCTCGTCTCGATCAGCGGCATGCACGTCACGTCGATCGCCGGCATTGGGGGATTGCTTGCGTCGGCGCTGTGGCGACGCCTGCGCTGGCGCGGCGTGGGCGTGGCGGAGCGGATGCCGGCGCGTGTCGCGGGCGGGTGCGTGGCGGCGATGGTCGCGCTGCTGTACTGCCTGCTTGCGGGCTGGGGCGTACCCGCCCGGCGCACCTTCTTCATGCTGCTCGTGGTGCTGGCGGCGGCGCTGTCGCGCCTGCCGTTGTCCGGCGGCCGGGTGCTGGTCTGCGCAGCCGCGGCAGTGGTTGCGCTCGATCCGTGGGCGCCGGTGTCGGCGGGCTTCTGGCTGTCGTTCGGAGCGGTGGCCGTGCTGCTGCGCATCGCGGCCGCGCCCATCGACGCCCAGGCCGGCTGGCGTGCGCGGTGGGCGGCCCGAGCAGGTCAGGCCGTGCGTCTGCAGCTCATGGTCACCGTGGGCTTGATGCCGTTGCTGGCCTTTCTGGTGCACCAAGTGTCGCTCGGGTCGCCCCTGGCCAATGCCGTGGCGATTCCGTCGGTGACCTTCATCGTGACGCCGCTGGCGCTGCTGTGCGCGGCGTTGTCCTGCGTGCCGGGGGCGGACGGACTTGCCGCGTGGGCGGGGCAGGCCGGGCTGGCCGCCTTTGACCTGACCATGGCGCCGGTGGCCTGGGTGGGCAACGCCAGATGGGCCAGCGTCCCGGTCGCTGCGGCGGGCTGGCCCTGGCTGCTGCTGGCCGGGGCGGGCATGGCCTGGGCGTTGCAGGCGCGAGGCTGGCCGGGCCGCCATCTGGGATGGGCCTGCATGCTGCCCTTGCTGTTCTGGCGGCCGGACAGGCCGGAGCCCGGTTACTGGCGCATGAGCGCGATGGACGTGGGGCAGGGCAGCGCGATCCTGGTCGAAACCGCAACCCGGTCGCTGCTGTTCGACGCCGGTCCCCGCAGCTTCGGCGGCAGCGACGCGGGCGAGCGCGTGGTCGCGCCGTTCCTGCAGGCGCGCGGCGTCGCGCGGCTGGACGAGCTGGTGCTGTCGCACGCGGACATGGACCACGTCGGCGGAACGCGCGCGGTCCTGGCCGCGGTGCCGGTGGAGCGCAGCTTCGCGTCCTTTGACCTGCCCGCCTTCGTGCGCCGCGACGCAAGGATGTGGCCGGATGCCGGTCAGGCGCAGCCGGCCCTGCCCAGGCAGATGGCGCGCTGCGAACGAGGGCTGCGTTGGGAGGCGGACGGCGTGGAGTTCACGTTTCTGCATCCCCGTGGCGTCAAGGACGCGCGCGCCGAGGACCGCAACGCGGATAGCTGTGTGCTGCGCGTGAAGGGCGCGCGGCATAGCTTGCTGCTGACGGGGGACGTGGGGACGGCGCAGGAGCGGGAAATGGTGGCGCAAGGGTTGGAGCAAGCGGATGTCGTGCTGGCTCCGCATCACGGCTCGGCGTCATCCTCCGGCCGGGAGCTGGTGGAGGCTGTGAATGCGGCGCACGTCATCGCGCAGGCGGGGCATCTGAACCGGTTCCGGCATCCGGCACGGGCGGTGGAGTTGAGATGGATGCGGGCGGGGGCGCGATTCTGGCGCAGCGACAAGGATGGCGCGGTGATGGCGTGGTCGCGTCCGGAGGGGTTGGAAGTGTGGGGGCAACGGGAGCGGGGCGGGCGGTACTGGCACGGGCGATAGCGGCAGCGTCGTGCATGCCGGTTCGTATGTTGATGAATCCGTACGAGGTCATGTCTTTGAAATGGGAGCAAACGTGTCCTCACTGCTCACAGGGGGACTGGGTCAATCGGCCCGCCGGTTCGAAGTGAGCATGAATCAAGCGAATCATCTTGCGGGCTACAGGAGATAGGTCTGCATCGGACCGGTGGACGATCTGGAACTCGCGAATGATGCCGCGCTCGGGGACGGGAACAACGTCCAGGCCAAGCGCCCGCGCGTCGAACAGGGACGGCTTCACGGTGACGAATACGGACGTCTGCATCAGGCTGATCATTGTCGAGATTGGATAGCGCGTCGCCTCCAGGCGCTTGGCAACCAGGAAGAGCTGATCGCGCTGACGGCTTCTTGCGTGTTCGCCCTTAGCAGCTTTCGCCTTGCCGTTCTTGCCCCGCGTGTCAAGGTCTCCGCCCTTGGGCGGACGTGCAGCAAGGCCGGCATCAAACCGAAGTCGCTCGCCCGCAACAGTTACACAGTGAGCATCGAATATGTCGAATTGATACGTAAAATTCCAGCCTACGAAATATTTTGTGATTAAAGAGTCGCTAGATGCCCCAGGGCGATCAGGAAGTCGAGGAGGCTAAATGAATATTATTCCTAACGCGGACGGCCCTGAGAGGATTGGCGTGGTGCTTGTTGACCAGAACGGAGTGGTCCGGTCTTGGAACGGCGTCATGCAGGTCTTGACAGGCATCACTGCCCGCACGGCGGTCGGGGCGTCCATGGAAGCGTTGAGGTTCGCCGGGGACTCGACGGCGGAAGTCCCTTTGGAACTCAAGTCGCGTGAAGCTTCGCGGATGCCCATCGCCGACTTCGAGATTCCTCAAAACGCCGGCGTATCCCGGTGTCTGGTATTCGCGCGTTGTCTCAATACGGGAGGGGCACGTCCAGGTCAACCCCCGGCACTGCGAATTCAAGCTGAAGCGGTCGAGAAGAACGTCCGGCCCGTCATCCCTGCACATAGTCACATCATGCAGACGGAAAAGCTCGCGGCGATCGGACAGCTAGCCGCGGGAGTGGCGCATGAAATAAACAATCCGATCGGCTACGTATTCTCGAACCTCAAGGCTCTTGGAAACTATGTGCGGGACCTGTTGAAGATTGTCGATGCGGTGGAAGGTGTGGCCCATCTTGATGACCTGCGCCATCTTAAGAGGAATCTTGAGTACGACTATATCCGCAATGATCTGGCTGCGTTGCTCAGCGAATCTGAGGACGGAATTGATCGGGTCAAGAAAATAATAACGGCGTTGAAAGACTTCTCGCGCCCGGAGGAGGACGGATTTCGCGAATTCGACTTGCATCACGGCATCGAGACTACGCTGAAAGTTGTAAACAACGAGCTTAAATACAAAGCAAATATCGTTCGCGACTTTGGCGTGCTTCCCCTTGTGGAATGTAATGGGTCTCAGATAAATCAAGTGACGCTGAACCTGCTCATCAACGCCGTGCAGGCAATAGAGACCCACGGCACGATCACCATTCGCTCGGGCGTGAATGGCGCAGACGTCTGGTTCGAAGTGGAGGATACGGGCGACGGGATTGAAGACGACGCGCTGCATCGGATATTCGAACCCTTCTATACCACAAAGCAATTGGGAAAAGGAACCGGACTGGGCCTGGCCCTCTCGTATGGAATCGTGGAACAGCACCGGGGCCGCATTGAGGTCTTTAGCAAGAAGGGCTGGGGTTCACGCTTTCGAATCTGGCTTCCCATTCATCAGAAGACGGCGGACGAATAAATGCCCGGGATCGAAAATATAAAACATGCCAAAAGCCCGGATACGCGAGGGTGCATCCTGTTGGTCGATGACGAGCCAAACATTTTAGCCAGTCTTCTTCGGGAGCTTCGAGGGGCGCACCAGCACATCTTGAGTGCGACAGACGGAGTCAATGCCATCAATATGATGGCGAATAACAAGGTCGACCTCATCGTCTGTGATGCCAATATGCCTGGTATGTCAGGCGCGGACTTGCTGGCGGTCGTCCAGCAGCGCTGGCCAGATACCGTGCGCATCCTCCTGACGGGCTATCCGGAGCACAGCAACACAATTCGCGCAATTAATGAGGGGCGCATTTACCGGTATTTGACGAAGCCCTGGAATTCAGATCAGCTGCGTATCACCGTTAATCAAGGACTTGCCCTTCAGCATGCGCAGTCGGAGAGGCGGCGGCTTGAACAGATAAATCGCCAACAATACCAGGAATTACAAGAGCTCAACAACACCTTGGAAGCTCGTGTTGTGGAACGCACAGTGGAGCTTGAGCGTGCCAATGGAGAGCTAGAGCAGGCCCACCAAAGTCTGCAGAAAAGCTATGTCACCGCGACTCAAGTATTTTCGTCACTGATAAACCTCAGGCTACCCCCGGAGAAGCAGTCCAACGCCAAGGTTTCTTCACTCGTCAGCGCATTCTGCGACAAGGTGGCTTTAAGTGAAAAGCACAGGCAGGACCTCGCCATCGCGTCTGCGCTATATAACATTGGAAAATTGACATGGGACGACGTGCTCATTGCCGGATCACCGGATCGGATGGAGCGCAATGATCGTGAGCGATATCGGACCTATCCAGTGGTGGGAGAAAGTCTGCTTATGTCACTGGAGCCGGCAAACGATGCCGCAACCATCATTCGTCATCATCAGGAACGCTGGGATGGCGCTGGATTCCCGGATGGCCTAAGTGGCGAAGCAATACCCTACGGCGCGCGCGTCCTGAAAATCGCTACGGACTACGTGGAGCTGCAGATGGGTATGCTTCTTTCGAGGAAGTTGGGCCATGAGGAGGCGATTGAGGCGGTCCGGAAGTACTCTGGTCGACTCTACGACCCGGCATTGTGCGAGCCATACATTGAAGTGATGGCGATGATCGAAAGCACCCAGACCTCTGACGACACGGTGCTTGTCCTGGATACGGCCAGGCTTGAGCCGGGGATGGTGCTGGTCAAGGACCTTCACGCTTTAAGCGGGATGCTGCTGATCAGCGCAGGTAAGCCGTTGACGGAGAGGTTGATAAATAAATTGGTGGTGTTTGAGCAGAATGAAGACGCGACCTATCAATTATTCGTGCGCGTGTCCGAGATAGAAGATTAATCAGCGTTTGCAAGAATTGCGAGAGGCATTCATGAAAATGCGGAATATCTTTATTTCGGCATTTCCTGTCGTTGTGGGGTTCGTGCTGTTTTGGGTGGGGCTCGCCTGGCTAATCTGGAGGCCTCTGCTGGTTGATCACCTTCCCGAGCTCGCAATATCGATCGAGCAAGGGGCCGTGCTCTTCGGCGCCATGGGCCTGACATTGCTGTTAAGCGCATTGGGGTTTGCGCGGCTGGGTTTATTTGTGAACCTGCTTACACTGGCAGCAAATTTGTGGGTTGCAGTGACGCTAAGCCCTTCGGTAGGGTGGAATTTGTGGACTCAACACTCCCCGCTCACTCCCCTAATGCAAATCACAATTGCATTGGTTTGCTGCACCATTGGCTTGCTTGAACTTTCTCCCCGCTCGAGACGATTGCGGCGGGTCCTGGGCAGCTTGACATGCCTCAGTGCGCTGCTTCAGGTGATTGCAAGAGTACAAGCCTGGCCGCTTGAAAATGGCATTGCGGTGATCTTCCGGATCGAGGGGCTTTACACGTTGCTCCTGGTGCTCATGGCCGCAAGCGCAATCGCTTTAATAATTCAGCGGCGTACTGAAAAAGTCCTGGCGCGGCAGACAAGGAGTGTTTGGCTGGCGGGGATCGGCTCATTGGTGGCCGTACTGTGTTGGTGCATCATCGGCACGCAAGAACTCAATGTAAAGGTCCATCAATCCCGAATATTGCTGCGCCAGGCTGCTGACCAGTTGGACGCGGCTGTTAACGAGCGCTTCACTGTATTGAATCGATTGGTCGAGCGATGGGCCGCCGATGGGAGGCTCCCGGATAAAACAGCCTTTGAGCTCGATGGTCGCGCATTTCTCCGTGATATACCGGGCTTTAAGGCAATGGCGCTGGTTGACAGGGATGGCGATGTATTTCTCGTTCATGCCGATAGTGCCGCGGACGATCAGTGGTTGAGAAAATATGTGGCGGCCTCGTCTACAAGGGCGCTCCTCCACCACGTTACAAACACCGGCAAAGCGCATGTCGGTTCGCCTGTGCAGACCGAAGGTATGCCGGCCCGAGCCATCGTTGCTGTGAGCCTGCAGCCTCTGCATCCGCGTAATGGAAAACCTGCGTACCTGGTTGCCGTTCAACAAGTTGCGGATCTCTTTCTTCAATCTCCGGGGCCGTCCGTAGGGCTGGCGGCGGTCTCGGTGGAGTACAGAGAAGCAGAAATCTACCACTCTGGTTCTGTCAGTCGAGGGGATCTGCTCGTGCAAGCTCCGATAACGATCGACCATGACAATCTGGCCAAAATCAGAGGCTGGTATCGAGGCACTGCCACGGAAGGGCCGATTTCGTTTCTATCCACTGCCGCAATGCTGGTTGGCATGGCAGCGACACTCTTCCTAATGCTGAATCAGCAACTGAGCTTGTCCTCAAGACGCAGGTCGTACAAACTTTCGAGAACTCACCTGGCACTTCGGCGCAGCCTTGAGATTCAGCATCGTCTGAACAGTATGAAAGCTCGGATGATGCGCCTTTCCGGCGATATCATATTTGCACTCAACCGCGATCTCGTGTTTATTGAGGTTAGCAGTTCGGCGGAACGCATCCTTGGTTACTCACCGAAGGAGTTGAAGGGCAGCAGAATAATGGAGTACGTGCCGCAGCATGAGCAAAGGCGTACAGGCTTGGCGATCGAGTCAGCAATGGCCGAGCACTCCACCGACTGGAAATTTCAGAACCAGCTTATTGACAAATCGGGCAATGCCGTTGCGATCAGATTGTCCGGCGAATGGGTCGAGGCCGAGCAGTTGTTGTATTGTGTTGCGCACGATGTGGACTGGATCCGTCAGCAGGAAAAATTCAATAACGCATCGCGTCGGGTGTATGACCAGATTGTTTCGAGAGCACCCCTGGAAGATGTCCTTCGATCGGTGGCTGATCTAGTCCAGACAGTCGTCCCGAACGCCACTCTGGCTGTTCGTCGTCTAATGAACGGTCATCGAGACCTAGAACTGCTGATGGCAGCGGGGCCGGGAGCTGAATTTGAAATAGGGCTTGGAGAAATGCTCCCTTTGACCGCCGATTCCCCCGCGGGCAATGCAATCAGGGCGGGCGACGCGGTATTCACCGACAAGCTTGATTTGCCGGGCTGCGAGCCAAAATGCGGAACCGCGAGGTTCGCGTGCTGGGCATCGCCCATGGCGCACGGCGAGAAGCTATTGGGTTCTGTAGTCGTTTACTGGCCCGACGACCAGCGGTTGCCGCACGATACACAGGCGCTCTCGGCGATCTGCCAGTTGGCCACGGTGGCCATCAACGCGGCGGATGTCCGCAGAAGCCTGGAGGCTAGCGAACAACGCTATCACTCTCTATACCACTTTAATCCCGACGCCGTGTATTCGTTTGATGCGAGTGGACGCTACACAAGCGTCAACCCTCAGGTGGCGATACTGACGGGGCTTTCCGAAAGCGAGCTATTGCAAACAACTTATCGGTCCGTCGTTATTCCTGATGAGCTGCCGATCGTCGATCAGCATTTCGATGCAGTGCTGCAGGGCGAAGTTCGACGATACCTCGCTAAATGCATCGGCTTGAATGGCGAGATTCGCATCTTCGATGTCACAAATATGCCGATCAAGGTCGAGGACAGCGTGTTGGGCGTCTTTGGCATCGCCCGGGATGTCACGGAGCAGGAGCGCGCGGGTAGCGTGATCAGAGCGAAGGAGCGGCAACTTCGCCAATTGCTTGTTGATATGCGAGATGCGGTGCTGGTCGTGAATCAGAGCGGCTATGTGCGCTTTGGGAACCAGGCTGCGCAGCAAATGTTCGGCAGGACCCAGGCAGGGTTGCAGAACATGCGTCTTCACTTGCCCGAATCGCCGACCAAACTCTTCGAATGGCAAACGAAAAATGCCGGAGGAGAAAATCTGGAAGTGGAGGTTGCCCTGTCAGAAACAGAATGGGAGGGCGAACCGATGCGATTGTTGTCGCTTCGAGACTTGCGGGCGCGCAACCATTTTGAGCAGCAGCTGCATTTGCTTCATCGCAGTCTGGAGGCCTGCTACAACGCGGTGACGATCTCCGACGCAACCGACCCAGAACTGCCGTTGATCTACGTAAATCCGGCTTTTGAGCGCATGACGGGATTCAGCCGTTCCGAGGTGCTCGGCAGGAATTGCCGCTTTTTGCAGGGCCCGGAAACAGATCCGATTGCGGTCTCAAAAATTCGCGCTGCATTGGCGGATAACCGCGAAGTTGACATCGTCCTTCAGAATACGCGCAAGGACGGAACCGCGTTCTGGAATCATCTTTATATTGCGCCTGTGCCTGACAAAATGGGGCGTGTGGATCATTTCATTGGCATTCTCAATGATATTACCCAGCAAAAGAAAATCGAGGAGCAACTTGAGTATGGTGCGACCCACGACATACTGACGGAGCTGCCTAACCGGCGGTTACTCAGGGAGCACCTTGTCCGAAGTTGCGCCGATGTTCGCAGACGAGGCGACACGCTGGCAGTCGGATTCTTTGACCTGGATGGATTTAAGTTGATCAATGATTCGATGGGCCACGACTTTGGCGATCGAGTTTTGATTCAGGTCGCCCAGCGAATGCGCGCGTGCCTGCAAAAGGGGGAGATGGTTGCCCGCGTTGGCGGGGACGAGTTTGTAGTCGTGTCGGCCTCGATTTCGCGCGAACGGTCACATCGCCTTATGGAGGCGGCAATCAGCGCTGTGGGTGCGCCCTACCAAATCGGGGAATTGGAGGTGCATATCACCGCAAGTGCAGGGCTTACGATAAGCGACGGGTCTATCAAGGATCCGATGCAGTTGGTGCGCGAGTCGGACCTTGCAATGTTCAGGGCGAAGCGTGAGGGCAGAAACACGTGGCATGAATATACGATCGATCTCGGGAAGGATATCGAAGAGCGGCTTGCCCTCCGTGGTGACTTGAAGCGTGCCCTCGATAACGAGGAACTTGCGCTTTACTACCAACCTATTATTGATGGCCGAACCCATCGGATCGCTGGAGTCGAGGCGCTCCTGCGTTGGCAACATCCTGTCCGTGGGTTCGTTCCGCCGTCATTCTTTATTCCCTTGGCAGAAGAGACGGGGCAGATCATTCCGCTGAGTAGATGGGTGATCGAGAGGGCATGCCGCGATGCTGCGACCATGCGGGAACTGGGGTGGTCCGATTGTCCCGTTGCGCTTAATGTGTCGGCGCTTTACTTCCAACGTACTGATTTTGTATCGGAGTTGGAACGTCAGATCCTGCGGCACGACTTGACCCCTCAGAGCATCCAGATCGAGATTACAGAGAGCGTATTGCTCGATGATGCGGAAAGAGCCATAGATACACTGCGGCAGGTTAGAAAGTTGGGCGTGAAAATATCGATTGACGATTTTGGTACCGGATATTCAAGCTTGACGTACCTCAAGAATCTGCCAATTGACAAGGTGAAGATAGACCGCTCGTTTGTTCAAGAGGTGATCAGTGACCGACACGATGCGTCTATTGCAAAGGCGATTATTTCAATGGCTCATCACCTCGATCTGAAAGTTGTGGCGGAAGGCGTTGAGATCGAAGCCCAGTACGCGTTCTTGCGCCGCAATCATTGCGATTATTTTCAAGGCTATTTGTTCGCGCATCCGATGCCGTTCGACGCGCTGTCGCGTTACTTGAGAGATAACTCGTCCTCCGGCAATGCATGGGGCGACAACGCGCCGACCGAAGTGGAAAGGGTGCTGTTGCTCCTGGACGATGAGGAAAATATATTGCGAGCGCTTGTGCGGGTCCTGCGCCGGGACGGGTACAGAATTTTGACTGCCCAAACGCCGCGAGATGCATTCAGGTTGCTTGCAAGCAATAGGGTGGATGTGATTGTTTCCGACCAGAGAATGCCCGAGATGACTGGGACAGAATTTTTTCATCGAGTCAAGGACATGTATCCGGAAACAGTGCGGATCATCCTGTCCGGGTATACGGATCTGGCATCCGTGACTTCCGCCATCAACAAAGGAGCAATCTATCGGTACTTCACCAAACCTTGGGACGACGAGGAACTGCGGGACTCCATAGCCGTCGCGTTTCGCAAAAGTGAGGACATCGAAGATACTGCCTAGCATGGCCTTGGTGGTGTCAATGCCGGGTCACAGAGAGTTTTCGTCCGGAATAGGCTCGTGTTGATTTGCTCGTCGGGGAATGGGGGTATAAACGCCGCCTGGCACTTCCTCTGGAGCCGTCGGGGCGAGGTCTCACCCCCCGCCCGCCGCCAGCTCATCAAACAACCGCTCCCCCCCCATCTGCCCGCCCTTGAGCATCAATTCGATCCCGTCCGTCACGGGATCGTCGCTGCGAGCGACGCTCACGGTCACCCCCGGCGCCAGGACGCAGCGAAACGCTAGCCCCCAAAGCCCCAGCGCCAGCGTGGCCTGGCTGGACGTGTCGCCGCCGGCGATGCCGATGCGGTTCAGGCGTCGGCCGGCCTGGGCGCTGGCGCGCACGATGTCGGCGACGAGCCGGGCCGTGGCGAGCGCGGTGGCGGCGGTCTGTTCGGCGTTGACGGCGCCCGACGGCTTGTCGGTGTGCGCGAGCACGTTGCGGCCCTGGGCCAGCATGGCGGCTGCCTGTTGGACCTGTTGCGCGGCGTAGTCGGGATCGGCCAGCAGGCGCTCGGTCACCAATGGCTGGCGGGCATAGCTTTCAGCCGCGGCGATTTGCCGTGCAGTGACGGGCGACAGGCTGCCCGCCACGACCAGCACCGGGCCATCGGCGGAGGCGAGCGGCGTCGGCGGGGCCATGCCTTCGCGCGGGGTCGGCGAGGCGCGGGCCAGCGCCTGCTGCACGCTGCTCGGGCCTACGGCCAGCAGCGGCGCGCGCGCCGCCGCGCGGCGGATCAGGCGGCCGATGACGGCAAGCTGCGATTCGTCCACGAGGTCCAGCAGCAGCGGGCCGTCGGCGGTGTCCAGAAGACGGTCGATCCAGTCGTCGACCGCCGGCACATCCGCGGCCGATGGATAGTCAATGTGAGGCACCGACCGGATGCCAGCCAATCCCTGCGCCGCCAGATGCCGCCGCAGGTCCGCCTCGTGCATCGGCGTCACCGGATGGACGCTCATCACCGGGTGCCGGTCGATCCGGTGGATTTCCGGCGCGGCGCCCGCTCGCGCAAAAAGCTGCGCGAAGCTGCAATAGCGTCCGATGCTGGGCTGCCCGCCCACGATGGGCACGATGGGATTGGGCAGGTGCCGCCGCAATTCCCGCACGGCGGCCCCGATGCTGCCGACGTGCGGCGCGCTGTCGAAGGTGGAACAGCATTTGTAGTGCAGCACGCGCGCGCCGGTGCCCGCCATGAACTCACCGACCGCGCGCAGTTCAGAGGCCATCTCCTCGGGTGCCATGCCGCGCGCGGCGCCAGCGATGCCGATGGCATCCAATGGACCCGCGCGCTCCAGTTGCGCGGGAGAGGGCACGCTCAAGAAGAGCAGGCTGCGCAGCCCCGCGCGAGCGACTTCGGCCAGCGTGTCGGTGGCGCCGGTGAAGTCGTCGCCATACCAGCAGACCTGTGGCGCGGGAGCGCCCGTCATGCGCGGTTTCCGAAGAAGTCCAGGGCGCGCCGCAGCTCGGGCGCGTTGCGGGCGTAGTCTTCCAGCGCCTGGTTGTCACGCACCGCGTGCCACGCCTGGCGGATGCTCTGCACGCCAGCGGCAGGGCCGTCCGGGTGGGCAAGAATGCCGCCGCCCGACATAAACAGTAGGTCGTCGCTGCGCACCGCAGCCCACGTGGCGGGCACCGTGCCGGCCCATTGGCCGGACGAGAAAGCAGGCATGACGGCGTCGTCAATCCCTGGGGTCAGCGAGGCGAGGCAGTCGCGCGCCGAGTCGACGACTTCGCTGTCTTCCTGCGAGAACTTGCCTTGCAGGCCGTGCACGTGCATATGGTCCACGCCCGCCAGCCGCCACAGCGTCTGGTAGGCCTGAAAGCCCATGCCCAGCAGCGGATGGCGCGACAGCGCGCCAAAGCCGTTGCGGTGGCCGTGCAATGCCAGCGGCGTGCTGCGACGCAGGGTCTGGATGGCGGAGTAGCCGCACCAGTTCAGGCTGGCCATGACGCAGGTGCCGCCTTCGCGTTCGATCAGGTCGGCGTGGCGGCGCATGGCGTCGGTCTCGTCGCTGATGTTGAAGGCGACCATGACGTTGCGGCCGGTGCGGTCGCGGTGGGCGCGCACCACGGCCATCACGGCCGCGACGCGCTGGGCGAGCGGGGCGTGGGCCGGGTTGGCGCACACTTCGTCGTCCTTGATGAAGTCCACGCCGGCTGCGCAGAGCTGGGCGACCAGGTGCGCGGTCTGCTCGGGCGACAGGCCGACGTTGGGCTTGATGATGGTGCCCACCAGCGGACCCTTGTCCACGCCAGTCAGCGCGCGCGTGCCGGCGATGCCGACCTGGGGCAGGTCGAATTGGGCGCGGTAGTTGGCGGGCAGCTCCATGCTTTCCAGCCGCAGGCCGGTGACTTCGCCCAGGTCGTACAGGTTGCCGCCGACCGTGGCCGCCAGCGTGGGCAGGTTGGCGCCGACGTTGGCGACGGGAAACGCGATGCGTACGCGCGCGCGCTGGAATTTGCCTGGCATGCCGCCCGGCTGGCGCGCTAGGTAGGCGTTGGGCAGGCTGGGCGCGTCGACGGTTTCCAGGGTTTCGATGGATTCGATGCGCGCGCGCGCACGGGCACGCAGTTCGTCCGTCTCGCCCTGGACGCGCGTGAAGGTGCCGCAGGATTGCTCGCCGGCCATGACCTCCGCGACCTTGGCGGGGTCGACGGGGGTTTCGATCAGGTAGGTGGCGGTAAACGATTGGGAATTCATGGTGGCGATGAGGCGGCAGGGCGGATCAGAGACGGGTCAGGTCGGGAAAGGCGCGGACCGGATCCTTGCCGTCCCAGTTCTGCGAGCTTTCGCGGATCAGGTCGAAGAGGCGGCCCTTGGGACCGGCCACTTCGGACAGCTCGATGACGGTGCCGGGGTGGTATTCGGTGTCGAAGTAGATGAAACGGCCTTTTTCGCCGACTTCGCCGCTCATCTTGGGCTTGAAGCCCTGCGCCAGCAGGCGCTCCAGGTCGGCGTCGTAGCTTTCGGTCCAGTAGGCGACGTGCTGCAGGCCGGTGCGGCCCGCCTGCAGGAAGTCGCGGTACATGGAAGGCACGTCGTTGCGGGTCTGGATCAGTTCGACCTGCACGTAGCCCGAGTTGGCCAGGGCCACCGAGTTGTGGGGTTCGTAACCCACGCCGTCGTATTGGTAATTGACGATGGGCACGCGCGGGTTGTAGTACCAGGGACCCACGCCGAGCTGGGTGCTCCAGTAGTCCATGGCGGCTTCGATGTCATGCACGACATAACCGAGTTGGCGGATCTCGCCCAGGAAACGACTCATGTTGGAATCTTTCTTAAAAGAGGTGGAGTGCGCGGCCCCGCCGGGCGGAGCCGCGTCGCGTCACAGAAAACCGATGGAGAACCAGGGGAAGGCGGCAACCACGATCAGGCCGATCAGCAACGCGCCGATGTAGCCCCAGATCGGGCGGATACCTTCGTTGGGGTCGACGCGGCTGATGGCGCAGGCGCCGTAGTAGCCGACGCCGAAGGGCGGCGCGAAGAGACCGATGCCCATCGCGAAGATCACGACCATCGCGTAGTGGACTTCGTGCACGCCGGCCTGCACCGCGATCGGGAACAGCAGCGGACCGAACAGCACGATGGCGGGGATGCCTTCCAGCACGCTGCCCAGGATGATGAAGGCCACGATGGACACCGCCAGGAAGCCGTAGCTGCCGCCGGGCATGCCGGCCATCAGCTTGGCCAGGTCGCCCGAAAAGCCCGACTGCGTCAGCGCCCACGCCATGGCGGTGGCGCAGCCGACGATCAGCATGATGGCGCCCGACAGCGAGGCGGTCTCGATGAGCATGGGCTTGAGGCGCGCCCAGTCAAAGCGCCGGTAGATCAAGAGACCCACGACGGCGGAATACACGATGCCGATGGTGGAGACTTCGGTGGCGGTCGCCACGCCTTCGACGACGGCGGCGCGGATCACGAAGGGCAGGGCCACCGCGGGCAGCGCGATCATGAAGAAGCGGCCGATCTCCTTGAAGGTGAAGCGCTGCACCAGGCTCAGGTCTTCCTTGCGGTAGCGCCACCAGACCACCGTGCACAGCGCCAGGCCCAGCACCACGGCGGGCAGCAGTCCGCCCGTGAAGAGCGCGGCGATGGATACGCCCGTCACGGAACCGATGGTGATGAGGACGATGGACGGCGGAATCGTCTCGGTCTGCGCACCCGTGGCGGACAGCAGGGCCACCAGGTCGCCGGGCTTGGCGCCGCGCTTTTTCATTTCGGGGAACAGCACCGGCGCAATGGCCGCCATGTCGGCGATCTTGGAGCCCGAGATGCCGGACACCAGGTACATGGCGCCGATCAGCACGTACGACAGCCCGCCGCGCACGTGGCCCAGCAGGCTGGCCAGGAACTGGATCATGGCGCGCGCCATGCCCGTCATTTCGATCAGCGAGCCCAGGAAGATGAAGAGCGGCACCGCCAGCAGCATCAGGTGGGACATGCCTTCGTCCAGGCGGCCCACCATGACGACCATCGGCGTGTTGGTGGTCAGCGCCAGGTACGAAAACGTGGCCAGCGCGAACGAGAACGCGATGGGCACGCCGGAGAACACGGTGGCCGCGACGATGCCCACGAAGAAGATCACCAGGTTCAGCTTGCCCAGGCCCGAGAACAGCGGCTGCGCCAGCCAGAACAAGCCCACGATCGCGGCCACCCCGGCCAGCGCCGTCGCCACCTGCGGCAGCGGCTGCGTGCGCAGCAGGCGCAGCACGGCGATGACGCCCATCAGCCCCATGCCCACGGGAATCGCGGCGGCGCGCCAGGCGTTGCTCAGCTCCAGCGCGGGGGTGATGATGAAGTGCTCTTCGTGCGCGTACTCGATGGCGGGCGCCAGGATCAACACCAGGAACGCCAGCGACGCCGCCAGCGCCGCGGTTTCCAGCTGCGCGCGCCGCGCCGGGCTGACGTTGTTCACCAGCGCCGTCATGCGCATGTGTTCGCCGCGCCGCAGCGCCACCACGGCGCCCAGCATGGACAGCCACAGGAACAGAATGGAGGCGAGTTCGTCGGACCAGACCAGCGGGCTGTGGAACACATAGCGCGAGACGACGCCGGCGAAGAGCACCAGGATCTCGATCAGCACGATCGCCGCGGCAACGTGTTCGACCACACTGCCCAGCACGCTGTCGAGCGCGCCGGCCGCCCGGCGCAGGGGATTGGCCGGCAGCGCGGGCGTGGCGGCGTGGGGAGCGGACAGGGAGGACATGGCGCGCGACCTCAGGCCAGCTTGCCGACGGACTGCTCCAGCAAGCCCCAGGCCTCGTTGCCGAACCGGCCCTGCCATTCCTTGTAGAAGCCCGCCGTGCGCAGCTGGTCGCGGAAGCTGTCGGCGGACGGCTGGTTGAACACGAGGCCCTTGGCTTCCAGGTCGGACTGCACCGAGGCGTTGAGCTTCTTGATGTCTTCGCGCTGGGCCAGGCCCGCTTCGTTGATGCCGCGCGCAACGACCGTCTTCAGGTCGGCGGGCAGGCCTTCCCACATGCGGCCGTTGGCGATGAACCAGTAGCCGTCCCAGATGTGGTTGGTCAGCGAGCAGTATTTCTGCACTTCGTACAGCTTGGCGACCTGGATGATGGGCAGCGGGTTTTCCTGCGCGTCCACCACCTTGGTCTGCAGCGACGAATAGACTTCGCTGAACTGCAGGCTGGCCGGCGCGGCGCCCAGGCCCTTGAACATGGAGATCGGCAGCGAGCTCACCGGCACGCGGATCTTCAGGCCGTCCATGTCGGCGGCGGTGTTGACCGGCGCCTTGCTGCTGGTGGTCTGGCGAAAGCCGTTGTCCCACATCTTTTCAAAGGCGTAGAGCTTGCGCTGCGCGATGGCGGCGCGCACATGGGCGCCCAGCGCGCCGTCCATGGCGGTCCAGACCTGGCCGTAGTCCTTGAACGCGAAGCCGACGGCGTTGATGGCCGCCACCGGCACCAGCGTGGCGATCACCAGGGCGGACGGCGTGAAGAAGTCGATGCCGCCCGAGCGCACCTGGGCCAGCATGTCGGTGTCGCCGCCGAGCTGGTTGTTCGGGAAGATCTTGATGTCGACGCGGCCGTTGCTATCCTTGAGGATGCGTTCGGCGGCTTCCTGGGCGCGGATGTTCAGCGGATGCGTCACCGGCAGGTTGTTGCCGTACTTGAGCGAAAAGTCGGCGGCGCGGGCGATCAGCGGAAAGCCGGTGCCGGCGACGGCAAGGGCGGGAACCGCGCAAAGGCGGCGCAAGGCACTGCGGCGTGTCAGCAGCTTCATGGTTGTCTCCATAGTCGTAGTTATGATGTTTTTTGATGTGCCACAAAACCGCCTGAGCCATGCGGCAGAATGGACAATAGTGAATAGGCGCTATCATCGTCAAATCTTATTCATGATGGTTTTTGATGTGAATAATCCCGCCTCCGACCGCAAGCTCGCTCGTCTGGCCGACGTCGCCGCCCGCGCCGGCGTGTCCACCGCCACCGCCGACCGGGTGCTGAACCGCCGCCCCGGTGTCCGCCCCGCCACGGCGCAAAAGGTCTTCAAGGCCGCCATCGACCTGGACTACCTGCCCGACGAAGCAGCGTACGCGGCGGCCGCGCCCGAGCCGATGCGGCTGGTGTTCCTGCTGCCGCGCGGCAGCAATCGCTACCTGCGCATGCTGGGCGACACGGTCAGCTACGCGCACGAACACTTCGCCCCGCTGAACGCGAAGTGCCAGGTCGACTACGTGGAAAGCTTCAATCCCGATGCGCTGGCGCAGGCGCTGGCCCGGCATGGCAAGCGGGCCGACGGCATCGCGTTCATGGCGCTGGAGCATCCGGTGGTGCGCGAGGCCGTGAACGCGCTGGCGCAGCAGGGCGTGCCGACCGTGACGCTGATTTCGGATATCGCCAACAGCGCCCGCGTGGCCTATGTGGGCTTGGACAACCGCGCCGCGGGCCGCACGGCTGGCTATCTCATCGCGCGCTTCATCGGCTTGCGCGCGGCGCATGTGGCGCTGATCGCCGGGTCACGGCACTACCGGGCGCACGAAGAACGCGAAAGCGGCTTTCTGCAGCTCTATGCGGAGCAGTTCCAGGCGATGCAGGTGGTGGACCTGCGCGAAGGCTATGACGACGCGCAGCGCAACTACGAGCAGACGCGCCAGTTGCTGGAGCAGTATCCGCAGCTTGCCGGCATCTACAACATCGGCGGCGCGTCCGATGGCGTGGCCCGCGCGCTGAAGGAGGCGGGGCAGCAGCACCGGGTTGTTTTCATCGGGCATGGCCTCACGCCCGACACGCGGGCGCTGCTGATCGACGGCACGATGGACGCCGTCATCACGCAGAGCCCCATGGAAGCGCTGATGAGCTGCGTGCGCATCTTCAGCAATCTGCGCGACAAGCGCAGCGCAATGAACGGGGTGGAGCTGGCGCGCAGCCAGGTGATCTTTCGCGAGAACCTGCCGTAGGCGTGGGGCCGCGCCCGGCGGCCCGGCAGCGGCGTCTGAAAGCGCCAATCGGAGATTCGCGGGCGTATGATTCCCGCTATGGGCTCGCACCCACTCCGGCAGTGGTCGGCATGCCATTGCCAACCTCAACGCAGGGTTGTTCAACAACGGCCGCCCCGGCGCCCGCCGGCGGACGGCTGTGAAGGCGCTACGCCATGGATCGCTTCCTGTCCGCCGTCCGCATGGCCGGCCCCGCCTCTTGCGAGGCGGGGACCCGGGCGCGGTCACCGGCGGGTGATCACGATTTCCATGTACTCGCTGGGCACCACCATCGTCGAGTCGCCGGACCGGTTGAACTTGTCGATCTGTGCCGTGATGTCGGCGGTGAGCGCCGTCTGCGCCGCGGGTTCCAGCGCGCCGAACGCCTTGAGCAGCGGGCCGTAATAGGTCTTGAAGACCTGCATCCAGTGGTCGGGCGACCGGTACCGGAAGACGAAGTGGCGGGGTTCGCATTGGATCGACGACGCCTCGGCCCCGAACATCTCTTCGATGCGCGCCTTCGTGCCCCACAAGGCGGGCGATTTCACGCCTGCGGGCGGGGGCAGGTGCTTGCCGATGGTCTTGAAGATCTGCCCGATGAAGCCGTCCGGCGTCCAGTTGGCCAAGCCGATCTTGCCGCCGTGCTTGCACACGCGGGTCAGTTCGGCCGCGGCCTTGTCCTGGTCGGCGGTGAACATCACCCCGAAAGTCGACATCACGACGTCGAACGCCGCGTCCGGGAAGGGCAGCGCCTCGGCGTCGGCCTCCTGGAATTCGATCTTCAGGCGTTCGGCGGCGGCGCGTTCGCGGCCGCGGCTCAGCAGCGCGGGCACGTAGTCGGTCGAGGTGACGTCGCACCAGCGGCGAGCGGCCGCCAGCGTCGCATTGCCGTTGCCGGCGGCGACGTCCAGCACCTTCTGGCCGGCGCGCACGTCAAGCGCTTCGCAAAGCTGTTCTCCTACGATCTGCAGCGTGGTGCCGACGACGGCGTAGTCCCCGGAAGACCAGGTGCTCTGCTGGCGGGTTTTCAAGGCGGCCAGGTCAGGCTGTGCGGTGTCGCGCACGTCTCTGGTGGCAAGGGAGGAAATGGACATGGTGTGTCTCCGATAGAGCGTGGGATGCGCGACGGCCTCCATGACCAGCGCGCCGGGGCCGTGCAACCAGCGCCGCGAAGGCTTTCGCGTGCCGTGCGCCCCGGAAACCACGATAGAAACCGCGCGTGGAGGCGAGCGTGGTAGCCGGCGTGGAATCTGCGGTGGAATCCGGCGGCGCGGCCATCCACGTGCGCATGCTGGGGCCGATGGCGATCACGCGCTGGGGCGCGCCCGTTGCCTTGCCGCCGTCGCGCAAGCTGCGCGCGCTGATCGCGTACCTGGCGCTGGCGCCCCATGCGGTCATGCGCTCGCACCTGTGCGAATTGCTGTGGGACATTCCAAACGATCCGCGCGGCGAACTGCGCTGGTGCCTGAGCAAGGCGAGGGGCCTGCTGGACGAGCCCGGCAGGCGTCGGGTCGAGACGGCGCAGGACAGCGTGCGCCTGGACCTGTCCGATTGCCGCGTGGACGTCCTGGACATAGACGCGGCGATGCAGAGCGGGATCGATAACGTAAGCCCGGAGCGGCTGCGCGACCTGTCGATGCTGTTTGCGGGCGACTTCCTGGAAGGGCTGGAGATCGGCCGCAGTCCGTTCTTCCATAGCTGGCTGACCGCGCAGCGGCGGCGCCTGCGGGCCTGCCATGCGGCCGTGCTGGCGCGCCGGGCCGCGGCGCTGCCGGCGGGGTCGGAGGACAGCTTCGCGTGCCTGGACCAGTGGCTGCGGCTCGCGCCCTTCGACCCGCAGGCGCACCAGCAGATGCTGGGCGCGTTGGGATTGCGCGGGCAATGGCGCGAAGGCGAAGAACACCTGGCGGCGGCCGTTCGGGCGTTCGAGGCCGAGGGCCTGGACGGGCGGCCGCTGCGCGACGCGTGGCGCGAGGTGCGCGCCCGCCTGGCGGGCGGCGTCCCGTCCGCGGCTGACGCACCGCCGCCCGGCCAGTCGGACCCTGCTCCGGAACGGCAGGGACGCGCGTCGATCGCCGTCATGCCTTTCGCGGACCGGTCGGCACAGGCGGGTGTGCGGGGCGGCCTGGCGGACGGGCTGGCCTTCGACATCATTACCCGGCTGGCGAAGCTGCGCAGCCTTTTCGTCATTGCGCAGGGCACCGTGTTCGCGCTGGACCAGCGCAGCGTGGGGCCGGAGGAGGCGGGCCGCACGCTCAACGTGGACTACGTCGTGAGCGGATCGCTGCGGCGCCAGGGCCAGCGCCTGGCCGTGGAAGTGCAGCTCGTGGACGCCCGCAGTGCCCGTATCGTCTGGGCGGACGTCCTGGACCACACGTTTGACGACGCCTTGCTGGCCCTGGACGAGATCGGCAATCGCATCGTGGCGTCGATCGATATCGAGATCGAGGCCGCCGAACGCAACCGCGCCATCCTGACGCCGCCCAATTCGCTGGATGCGTGGCAGGCGCATCACCGCGGCCTATGGCACATGTACCGGTTCAACCGCACCGACAACGAGCAGGCGCGGCATTTCTTCGAATTGGCGGTGCGGCTGGATCCGACGTTTTCGCGGGCCTACGCGGGCCTGTCCTTCACCCACTGGCAGACCGCATTCCAGCGCTGGGGCGAGCAGGCGCCGGCCATCGACCTGGCGTTCGAGACCGCCGGGCAAAGCCTGATCGCCGACGACCGCGACCCGGCCGCGCATTGGGCAATGGGGCGCGCGCTGTGGCTGCGCGGCAGCCAGGATCCGTCGATCAGCGAACTGCGGATTGCCGTGGACTTGAGCCCGAACTTCGCCCTGGGACATTACACGCTGGGCTTTGTCGACTGCCAGTTGGGCGACGCCGAAGCGGCTATCGGCGCGTCCGACCATTCCCGCCACCTCAGTCCCTTCGATCCGCTGCTGTTCGGCATGCTGGCGGTGCGCGCGCTGGCGCTGGTGCGCCTGGGCCGCATCGAGGAAGCCGCGGGGTGGGCGGTCAAGGCGGCGGCGCGGCCCAACGCCCACGTGCACATCCTGGCCATCGCCGCGTGCTGTCTGGCGATGGCGGGCCGGATCGACGAGGCGCTCGGCTTTCTGCCCGCCATCCGCAAGGCGGCGCCGGCGTACCGCGTGGACGATTTCCTGGGGGCGTTCAGGCTGGCGCCGGACACGCAGGCGCTGTTCCGTGAGGGCGCGCGGCGGATCGGGATAGGGTGAGGCGCGACGGCCCTGCGCGGAAAGCGTAGGCTTGCATGTGCCTGCCTAGGCAGTTAATATGCGTCGATCGATTCCGCCGCGGCGCGGCAGGCCCATCATGCGCAACGATTCCCCTTCCGTTCTGGACGAACTCTGCACCGGCGAACTCGGCTTTCTGGTCACGTCCGTGCGCAATGGCATCCACGAGGCCCTGGACCGCGAACTGGCTCCGCTTCAGATCACCGTGCAGCAGTACGTCGTGCTGAACTGCATCGTCAAGGGGTGGGGCCGCACGCTCAGCGATTTCTGCCGCGTGCTGGCTTACGACTCCGGCGCCATGACCCGTTTGCTGGACCGCATCGCCGCCAAGGGCTTCATCCGCCGCGTGGAAAACGAAGCCGACCGCCGCAGTTACTTGATCGAGCTGACCGAGATGGGCCAGGCGGCCTTTCCGCAGGCGCGGCAGGCGACGGAGGTGGCGTTTCGCCGGTTGTTGGCCGGCTTCTCGGAAGCCGAAGGGGAGATGCTGCACAAGTTGCTGTCTCGCTTGCTGATGAATGCGCGATCGGACCAAGGGTAGGGAACGCCATCTTCTTTTCCGGGGTCGTTTCCTTTTTTTTATTTATTTATCTGCCTAGGCATATACAGCCTGGGCAAGCTCAGGCTTCTTCAAGCGCTTCCCAGGCGGTTCCATGTCCCCATCCAAACCCCCGCTTTCGCTCCTGCTGGTCATCGGCGCGCTGACATTCATCGACTTCCTGCAGAACGGCATGGCCACGTTCGGCGCCGCGCCCATCATGGGAGAGATCGGCGCCAGCCCCGAGGAATACACCCACATCGCCGTGGTGTACGCCTGCGTGGCCGTGGTGATGATCGCCCTGCAGGGGTGGCTGACCCACCGGCTGGGCCTGCGCGCCTATCTGCTGGCGTCGCTGGCCGCCGCGGGCGCCGGCGCGGCGGCGTGCGCGCTGGCGCAAGACCCCGCGGGCTTTCTGCTGGGTCGCGTGCTGATGGCGCTGGGCTGCGCGGCGATGCTCACGTCGTCCCGGCTGACCGTCAACCTGATTGCCCCCGGGCCGGCGCGCTTTCTGGGCATCAAGGCGCTGGCGTCGGGTCTATGTTTGGGCACGGCCCTGGCGCCCTGGCTGGCCGCGATGGCGGTCGAGCACGATGGCTGGCCGTTGATGTTCTGGCTGATCGCCGCGCTGTCGCTGCTGGCGATGGCCCCGGTCATGCTGGCCATGCCGGGCCGCGAAGCCGGCTCGGTGCTGGCCGGCAACGTGCGCCTCCTGCCCGTCGCGGCCCTGGGCGTGGGCAGCTTCCTGGTGCTGCATGCCTTGCAGCGCTCTTACTACGACTTCTTCAGCGACGGCGGCCTGCTGGCGTTGTCGGCCGTGGCGGGCGTGGCGGCGCTGGGCTGGTTCGTGTGGGCGGAGACGCGCAACGGGGCGCCGCTGCTCAGGCTGGGCGGCATGAAAGAGATGCGCTTCCTCTGCGGGTTGGGCCTGTTCATGGCCTGCTACGTGATGCTCGGCGCCAACGGCTACCTGGTGCCGTTGATGCTGCAGCGCGCGCTGGGACTGGCGTGGATCACCGCGGGCGAGTTCTTCGCGATGGGCCTGGGCGCGGGCGTGCTCACCTGGGCCGTGATGTCGCAACTGCTGCCGCGCTGGCCCGCGCCCCGGAAATTCTTCGTGACCGGCTTCCTGGCGCTGGCGGCCTTCGGGCTGCTGATGTCGCGCCTCACGCCGACCGCGAACATGTGGACCGACGTCTTTCCGGCGCTGGCGTGCTATGGCGTGTTCATCATGACGCTCATGCCCACGACCGCGATGCAGACCTTCACCGGCTTGACGCGCGATCCGGCCGTGTTCGCCCATGCGCAGCAGGTCAAGAACATGCTGGCGCAGATCGGGCAGGCGCTGGGCATCATGCTGGCCACTATCGGCCAGCAGTGGTTCGCGTCGCGGCACTACACCGTGCTGCACGCCAGCGTGGCTACCGGCAACGCGCAATTCGAGGCGGCGATGGCGCAGTTGTCGGCCTACTTCGCGACGTCCGTGGGACCGGCGCAGGCGCAACAGCTCGCCATGGCGCAGATCGCGCAATGGCTCAACCAGCAGGCGGTGCTGCTGGCCAGCCTGGATCACTTCCGCATCGTCGCGGCCGTGGCGGTCGCCGCAGCTGCCGTCAGCCTGGTGCAGCGGGTGTTCCGATAGGCGCGCCGCGTCAGTGTTCGCTCAACTGCGCGATGATCTGCCGCGCCACGTCCGCCACCGACAGGCCGCCGTCCATCGCGGCGCGTTGCAGGCGTTCGTGGGCGGCCTGCTCGGTCAGGCCATAGCGGCTGATCAGCAGCAGCTTGGCGCGGTCGATGCGCTTTCTTTCGTCCAGCGCGCCGCGCACGCTGGTCAGCGCGTCGTCGGCGCGCTGCATGCGCAGGGTCTGCTCGCGCATCATGTCCAGGATGGACCGTTCCAGCTCATTGCCCACGCCGTCCTCGGGCGGCACGTCCAGGATGCGGCTCTGTACGCTGAACACCAGGCTGGGCGCACGGCCGCTGGCGTGGTCGGTGTAGCGGCTGAGCAATAGGCGGCGGTCGTCGAGCTCCTGGCGGGTCTCGGCGATGCGCCGGGCGCACTGCTGCGCCAGTTCCTGCGCCAGCTGCGTCTCGACGTTGCGCATGGCGTCGATGCGCGCGGTGCACAGGTCGAACCACAGCTCGGCCAGGCCGCCGTCGACGCGTTGCGCGTCCGACGTGTGCTGCGCCATGTCGCGCATGCGCTGCACCGGCTGGGCCTGCTGCTGCACCAGGTCCCAGGCCTGGAGCGGCGCGCCTTGCGCGTATTGGGAAAAGACGCTGAAGCTGCGCGCCTGGTTGGCCGCCAGGCCCAGCATGCGCGCCTTGCGCGCTTCGTCGAACCAGCCGGCGGTAAAGCCCATCACGCCGCAGGCGCGCTCCTGGCCGCTCAATTCCTTGCCCTGCATGAAATTCAACAGCGCCACCAGCAGGCGCGTGACGCCCGGGTCCAGCGACGAATCGGCGGCTTCGAACACCACCGCCAGCAGGCTGCCGATGACCTGCGTGAAGCGCACGTCGGCGTCTTCGACCGGCACGCGACGGTCGCGGACCGCGCGGCGCAGGCCGGGCAGTTCGTCCAGGCGCAAGAGCGCGTAGGCGATGCAATTGAGCAGGCGCGCCCGCCCGCTGCCGGCGGCAGGGTCGGCTTCAAGGCCGTCCAGAAAGGCGCGCACGTCGGCTTCCACCGCTTCGGCGTCGCTCGACAGGCTGGCGAGGGCGGGCTGCAGCCGGTCTTCGGCGCTGCACAGGGTCAGGTTGGAATAGCCGCGCTCCTTCTGCAGGGCGTGCACCAGGGCGCTGATGCGCAGCACCAGGTCGCAGGTGGCGGCCAGGGCTTCCAGGCCATGGAGCTCGCTGCGGCGGGCGGCGAGCAGGAAGCGCAGCGGCGGCGGCATGTGGCGTTCAGCCATCGGAATCTCTATGCGGTGAAAAGCGCGATGTCAATCGGAACCTCAGGCCATGCGGCGCGGCAGCGGATCGGCGTCGGCCTTATCGTCCAGGAGGCCGAAGATCCGGCAGGCGGCGACCTCGCCGATGACCAGCACGGCGGGACTGCGCAAGCCGAAGGCCTGGGCGTCCCGGGCCATGCCGGCAAGCGTCGATGGGCAGAGCCGCTGACCGGGCAGGGAGGCGCGCTCGATCATGGCCACCGGCGTGTCGGGCGCCATGCCGGCGGCCAGCAATTGGCTGCTCATGTCATGCACCTTCGCCACGCCCATGTACACCACCAGGGTCGTGCCGCTGCGCGCCAGACCCGACCAGTCGGGCGTCGCGCCGTCCTGGGAATGGGCCGTGATGAGTGTAACGCCCTGGGCCATGCCTCGCTGTGTCAGCGGAATGCCGGCGGACGTGGCCGCGGCCAGCCCGGCGGTGATGCCGTTGACGATCTCGCAGGCGACGCCATGGTCGCTGAGCCATTGGGCTTCTTCGCCGCCGCGTCCGAAGATGCACGGGTCGCCGCCTTTCAGGCGCGCCACGCGCAGGCCCTGGCGCGCGTAGCGCAGCATCAGGCGCTGGATGAAGTCCTGCGGGGTGGAGCGGCAGCCGCCGCGCTTGCCCACGCGCACGATGCGCGCCCGCGGGCAGTGTTGCAGGATCTCCGGGTTGACCAGGTCGTCGACCAGGACGACGTCGGCGCTGCCCAGGGCCTTGACCGCCTTGAGGGTCAGCAATTCCGGGTCGCCGGGACCGGCGCCGATCAGGGAGACGGTGGGGTTCAGGTCGGGCATGGGCGCCTCGGTTCAGGGGTTGAAGGCAAGGATGACGATCACGATGGCCAGGACCAGGCACAGCCCTTTCCAGAAGGCCACCGGGTTGCGTTCCAGCAGGGGCAGGCGCTCGCCGGCGCGCACGTCCGCCGGATGGCGCAGCGCGTGCGTGAACTCGGAAAGCTCGGGCGTGCGCAGTTGCGGATCGGGATGCAGGGCGCGGCTGAGGACGCTGTCGACCCAGGCCGGGATCTCCCGGTCGCGGTCCAGTACCGATACGTAGGCCAGGCGCAGTTGCGCGGCCCGGCTGCGCGCGCGGGCCACGTCGGCGCCATAGGGCAGGCGCCCCGACAGCATCTGGTAGAGGATCGCGGCCAGCGAATAGATGTCCGAGCGCGTCGTGCCCGCTTCGCCCAGAAAGTACTCGGGCGCCGCGTATTGCGCGGTGCCCAGCACGGGCATGGGCTCGTCGCCGTCCGCGCCCCGTTCCTGGATCCCGGCGGTGCGGGCCGACCCCAGGTCGATGATCTTGGCCGTGCCGTCCGGCGTGATGAGAATGTTGTCCGGGCGCAGGTCCTGATGCACGATCTCGAGCCGGTGAAAAGCCTGCAGGCCCCGGGCGATCTGCTCCACGATGGCGATTGCCGGCTCCAGCGCCGGGCGCGGGTTGGCGGCCATCCATTGCGTCAGCGTGCAGCCTGCGATGTATTCGCTGACGGTGTAGAGCGAGCGGCGCGTGCGCGTGCGCGGCCAGGCGCGCACCACGTGGCGGCTGTCGATGCGGCGCGCAAGCCATTCCTCGGTCAGGAGACGCTCCAGGTAGGCCGGATCGTGCCGCAGGTCCAGCGACGGGATCTTGATGACCACGGTGTCGCCGCTGTCGAGGTCCTCGGCCAGGTAGACGTGGCTGCGGCTGCTGGCGCGCAGTTCGTCCGTGATGCGAAAGCCTTCGAACACCTGGCCCACGTCCAGCAGGGGCGGACAGGGCAGGCTGCCGGAATACTGGGCCATTTCGCCGGCCTGGCGGGCGGGCAGGGCGTCGACACGCACGATCTGCATCGTCAGGTTGTCGTCGCTGCCGCGTTCCTGCGCCAGCTGAACCAGGGCGCGGGCGGCATCGTCCAGGTGGTCGCGGTGGGCGGCGACGGCGTCGCGCAGGTCCTGATCCGTGACGTGTTCGTACACGCCGTCGGTCGCCAGCAGGAATACGTCGCCTGCTTCCACCGCCTGCGTGTGGTAGTCGATCTCCAGGTGCGGCGCCAGGCCCAGCGCGCGGCCCAGGTAGCTCTTGTCGTGGGCGACCCAGACGCGGTGGTCTTCGGTCAGTTGTTCCACGGCGCCGTCGCGCAGGCGGTAGATGCGCGCATCGCCGATGTGCAGGATGTGCGCGGTGGCGCCCTTGAGCACCATCACGCTCATGGTGCAGACATAGCCGCTGTCCTGGTCCTGCCCATGGCGCTGGCGGCTTTGCGAATGGAGCCACGCGTTGGCCGCGCTTAGCACCTTCTGGGCCGATTTCTTTACGGACCAGGTTTCGGGCGTGCAGTAATAGTCTTCCAGGAAGCTCGCCACGGCGGTCTCGCTGGCGATGTGGCTGACGTTGCTGCTGCTGATGCCGTCGGCCAGCGCGATGGCGATGCCCTTGGCGCCCAGCAGCGGCTCGCCCGGCACGCACAAGCCGTGGAAGTCCTGATTCACGGACTTGACCCCGGGATCGGTGTGCTGGCCCACCGCCACCTTCAGCGAGGCGGCGGGCGCGATGGGCGTAGGGCTGTCCATGCGCAAGAGGCGATCAGACGAAGCGGCGCTTGGGCGCGGTCTTCATGTGCGTCGTGTAGAGCGTCAGGCCCGTCAGCGAGATGCCGCCGATCAGGTTGCCCAGCACGACCGGATTTCGTTCCAGATCATGTAGTCCATGATCGAGAAGTTGCCGCCCATGATCATCGCGGACGGGAACAGGAACATGTTGACGATGGAGTGCTCAAAACCCATCGCGAAGAACAGCATGACCGGCATCCACATCGCGATCACCTTGCCGCTGACCGTCGTGGAGATCATGGCCCCGACCACGCCCAGCGACACCATCCAGTTGCACAGCACGCCCCGGATGAAGATGGTCAGCATGCCGCCCGCGCCGTATTCCTTGTAGCCCAGCGTGCGGTTTTCGCCGATGTGCGAGATGACCTGTCCGACCTTGTTGGGCGGCACCGAGAAGCCGTAGGTGAAGACGATGGCCATCAGGACGGCCACAGTCAGCGCGCCCAGGAAATTGCCCACGAAGACCAGCCCCCAGTGCTTGAGGATGCCGCCCACCGTGACGCCCGGGCGCTTGTCGAAGAGCGCCAGCGGCGTCAGCACGAAAACGCCGGTCAGCAGGTCAAAGCCCATCAGGTACAGGATGCAGAAGCCGACGGGAAAGAGCGCCGCGCCCAGGATGGGCGATTCGGTCTGCACCGTGACGGTGACGGCGAAGACCGCGGCGATCGCCAGGATGGCGCCGGCCATGAAGGCGCGTATCAGGACGTCGCGGGTCGCCATGTAGAGCTTGGATTCGCCCGCATCCACCATCTTGGTGACGAACTCGGAGGGAGCTAGGTAGGACATGTTGTTTCCTGTTGCTGTGCTGATGTTTGAAAAGAACCCGGTGGCGCCCGTCAGGCGATTTCCACCGCGTCGCCGTTAAAGCGCGCCTGCCACGTCCGCAGGCGTTGGTCCGGGTACTGCACGCAGCTCCCGTCCGCCAGGCGGAAGTGCTGCTTATAGAGGGGAGACGCCACGACCACGTCGCCGGCGAGCTGGCCGACGATGCCCCGGCCGATGACGTTGGCGCCGGATTTCGGATCGCGGTTGGACACGGCGTAAAGGGTCTGGCCTTCGGCGTCCGGCAGGTAGAACAGGGCGACCTGGGCGCCGTCCACCAGCGTGACGACGCCGGAGTTGGCCACCAGGTCCTGGCGGTGGCAGGCGTGGCGCCAGGCCTGCGTTTCAGCGTTGTGTGCGGACATCAGGCAATCTCCTCGGCAATCGGGATGACGCGCTGGGCGGCGCGCGCCGGGGCCGGCCGGGGCTGGCCGCGTTCCTGCACGAACTGGATGTCGGGGTCGCCCTGGCTGTCGTTGACGAAGGTGCGGAAGCGCTTGAGCTTTTCCGGGTCGCTCAGGGCGTTGGCCCATTCGCATTCGTAGCGGTCCACCACCAGTTGCATCTGCGCCTCCAGTTCGGCGGCCAGGCCCAGGCTGTCCTCGATCACGACCTGCTTCAGGTAGTCCAGGCCGCCTTCCAGCGATTCGCGCCACACGGACGTGCGCTGCAGCTTGTCGGCGGTGCGGATGTAAAACATCAGCAGGCGGTCGATGTAGCGGATAAGGGTGGCGTCGTCCAGGTCGGTGGCGAACAGTTCGGCGTGGCGCGGACGCATGCCGCCGTTGCCACACACGTACAGGTTCCACCCGTTTTCGGTGGCGATCACGCCGATGTCCTTGCTTTGCGCCTCGGCGCATTCGCGGGTGCAGCCGGACACGGCGAACTTCAGCTTGTGGGGCGCGCGCAGGCCCTTGTAGCGATGCTCGATGTCCAGCGCCATCTTCACGCTGTCCTGCACGCCGTAGCGGCACCACGTGCTGCCGACGCAAGACTTCACGGTGCGCGTGGACTTGCCGTAGGCATGGCCGGTCTCAAAGCCCGCGGCGATCAGTTCCGACCAGATGGAAGGCAACTCGTGCAATTGCGCGCCGAAGAGGTCGATGCGCTGGCCGCCGGTGACCTTGACGTACAGCTTGTACTTCTTGGCCACGGCGCCGATCGCGATCAGGCCGTCGGGCGTGACCTCGCCGGCGGGCATGCGCGGCACGACCGAATAGGTGCCGTTCTTCTGCATGTTGGCCATGAAGGTGTCGTTGGTGTCCTGCAGCGGCACCAGATGCGGGTCCTGGATGGGGCGGTTCCAGCAGGACGCCAGGATCGAGCCCACGGCGGGTTTGCAGATCTCGCAGCCCACGTGGCCGCGACCGTGGCTGGCCAGCAGTTCCTCGAAGGTCTCGATACCGCCCACGCGCACGATCGCGTATAGCTCCTGGCGTGTATAGGCGAAGTGTTCGCACAGGCTCTTGTCCACCGCGACGCCGCGGCTGGCGAGTTCGTGTTCGACCACCTGCTTGAGCAGGCCGGCGCAGCCGCCGCAGCCCGAGGCCGCCTTGGTGCAGGCCTTGACGCTGCCCAGGTCCGTACAGCCGCCGTCGATGGCGTCGCAGACGGCGCCCTTGCTGACGTTGTGGCAGGAGCAGATGGTGGCGGTGGCGGGCAACGCGTCCACGCCCAGCAGCGGCGCGCCCTGGCCTTGCGGCAGGATCAGGCTGGACGGGTCCGCGGGCGGCGCGATGCCGTTCTGTGCGTATTGCAGCAGGGTGTCGTAGTAGCTGTTGTCGCCCACCAGGACCGCGCCCAGCACGCGCTTGCCGTCGCCGGAGACGACCAGGCGGCGGTAGCTGGAACCGGCCTCGTCGATGTAGCGGTAGCTGCGCGAGCCGGGCGTCGCGCCGTGCGCGTCGCCGATCGAACCGACGTCCGCGCCCAGCAGTTTGAGCTTGGTGGACATGTCCGCGCCCGAGAAGGGCTGCTCGGGCGCGCCGCACAGCTCGGCGGCGACGATGCGCGCCATCTGGTAGCCCGGCGCGACCAGGCCGAAGATGGTGCCGTTCCACGACGCGCATTCGCCGATGGCGTAGATGTTGGCGTCGCTGGTGAGGCAGCGCTCGTCGATGGCGACGCCGCCGCGCTCGGCCAGCGCCAGCCCGGCCTTGCGCGCCAGGAACACCTGCGGGCGGATGCCGGCCGAAAATACGATCAGGTCGGTATCCAGCGGCGCGCCTTCGGCAAAGCGCATGCGGTAGCGGTACTGCGTGCCGGGCTTGATGTCCTGGGTGGCGCGCGACAGATGCACGCCCACGCCCAGCGCCTCGATGCGCGCCTTGAGCGCCGCGCCGCCGGCGTCGTCCAGTTGCACGGGCATCAGGCGCGGCGCGAATTCCACGACGTGCGCCTCCAGGTTCAGCGACTTGAGCGCATTGGCCGCTTCCAGTCCCAGCAGACCGCCGCCCACGACCACGCCGCGCCGTGCCCCGCTGGCCGCCTCGCGGATCAGGTCCAGGTCGTCGATGCTGCGGTACACCAGCCGCGACGTGCCCTCGGCGCCCGCGATCGGCGGCACGAAGGGATAGGAGCCCGTCGCCAGCACCAGCTTGTCATAGGAGGTGCGGCCATTGGCGGTGATGACCTCCTGCGCGTGGCGGTCGATCTCCAGCACGGGTTCGCCCAGGCGCAGGCTCACGCCCTCCTGTTCATAGAGCGAAGCCTCGCCCAGCGCCATGGATTCGGCGTCGCGGCCGTTGAGGTATTCGGACAGGTGGACGCGGTCGTAGGCGCGGCGGGTCTCTTCGCCGAAAACGGTGATGCGATAGCGCTCGAGGGCGCCGCGGGCGATCAATTGCTCGACGCAATGATGGCCCACCATGCCGTTGCCGATGACAATCAGCGTCTGCAAGGAATCGGATATGGCCGCTGCATTCATGGGATTTCCCCGGGGCTTGGATGTCGGTTTTCAGAAGACAAAAGGCGCCCTGGACCTTGCGGTCGGGGCGCCATTGCCGGTACTGCTCGAATTGTCTTGGCGGGTTCGCACCCGCACACGACATATCAAGCAAAGTCCATGCCAGGAATGTCGAAAGGCGATATTGCGGCCAGGTTTCCCTTGCGATTCATAGGGAAGGACGGGGGCAGCAGCCCCTCAAAGCCCCTTGCGCGGCGGCGGCCGCGGCCCGCTCGGATGCTTCGTATCGGTGCATATCCGCGTGCGGCCTGCACCCGTTTGGCGCACCGCAACATCACGGCGGGCCGCCGTGGCGGCCGGTTTCAGGCAAACGCCGCCTGTACAGCCGCAAACGCGGCGGCAACCAGCGGGTCCTCGCGGCGCGAGGCTTGCGTGATGAACGAGAGCTCGGCCTGGATCGACAGCCCCTTCACCAGTTGCAGGCCGCTGGCCTGCGATTCCCGCAGCGCAATGGCGTCCCGCGCCAGGGACAGCCCAACACCCGAGCGCACCAGGTCCAGCATCGAGGCCTCTTGGTCCACCTCGGCCACCGCATGGGGCGCGATCCCCAGCGCGCCGAACTTGTCGGACAGCAGGCGATGGTGCACGGAGTCGGGCGGCGTCCAGATCCAGGGCAGCGCCGCGATGTCAGCCCAACCCCGGCCCGCGACTTGCGCGCTCCAGCCCTTGGGCGCGACCACGTAATAGGCGAACGAGGCCAGCGGCTGCGCATGCAGCCCCGGCGGGTGGCCGTCCCGCGGCTGGCTGTCCCGTGGATGGCCGCCCCGTGACCTGCCTTCCGGCGCCTGCGGACCCAGGAAAAAGCCCACGTCCAGTTCGCCGGCGCGCACCTGGCGGCCGACCGATCCCGACATCCCGTGGCGCAGCGTCGGGCGGATCTTGGGATAGTGCTCAACCAGGTATTGCAGCGTGGCGCCCAGCCGCAGAAACTCGGGATCCAGGATGGTGCCCATCCGCAGTTCGCCCTGGACGGTGTCGCGCAGGGCGCCAATGGCGCGCTGGAAATCGTCCAGGGCGTCCAGCACCCGCAGCGCCGGCGGCAGCAGCGCCCGCCCGTCCGCGTTGGGCGCCAAGCCCTGGGCCGTGCGCGAAAAAAGCGTCAGGTCCAGCGACTCCTGGAAGTTCTTGAGTTGCAGGCTCAACGCGGGCTGGGTCAGGTGCAGGTGCTCGGCCGCCCGCGTCAGGTTGCCTTCGCGCGCAACGGCGGCGAACGTGCGGATGTGCTTCAGGTCCATGGCGTGTTTTGGTAAGGGGCAGCGGGGGAAGGCAATTGAGCCTTGGGGAATCGAGCCTTGGCATTGAGCCCTGGCAGTCAAGCATTATTAAAGGCGCTTATAAAGTGCTTTTCAACATTTCATTGGACAGCCGCGACAGGCTGCGCCAGAGTCATGGCAGATTCCCGCTGCGCGCCCGGCGCCGCAGCCGGGGCCAGCTCACCGCGCGGACGCCCTGGACAGGCCCGCGACTAGATAAGAAGAGCTTATGGAGACATACGACTACATCATCGTGGGCGCGGGCTCGGCCGGCTGCGTGCTGGCCAACCGGCTGAGCCGCGATCCCGCCGTGCAGGTGCTGCTGCTGGAGGCCGGCGGGCGCGACAACTACCACTGGATCCATATCCCCGTCGGCTATCTGCATTGCATCGGCAACCCGCGCACCGACTGGATGTACCGCACGGCCGAGGAACCGGGGCTTGGCGGCCGGTCCCTCATCTATCCGCGCGGCCGCGTGCTGGGTGGATGCTCGTCGATCAACGGCATGATCTACATGCGCGGCCAGAAGCAGGACTACGAGGACTGGGCCGCGCTGTCGGGCGACCCGGCCTGGAGTTGGGAGCAGGTCCTGCCGGTCTTCAAGCGCAGCGAGGACTACCACCGCGGCGCGGACGAATTCCACGGCGCGGGCGGGGAGTGGCGCGTGGAATCCCAGCGCCTGCGCTGGGACATCCTGGAAGCCTTCGCCGCCGCGGCCGAACAGGAAGGCATTCCGCGCGTGCCCGACTTCAATCGCGGCGACAACTTCGGTACCGGCTACTTCGAGGTCAACCAGCGCAGCGGCTGGCGCTGGAATACCTCCAAGGCCTTCCTGCGTCCGGTGCGCAGGCGCCCGAACCTGCACGTCATGACCGGCGCCCTGGCCGAACAGCTTGAATTCGATGCCAAGCGCTGCGTCGGCGTGCGCGTCAACCGCGGCGGCCGCGCCTTGTCGCTGCGCGCGCGGCGCGAGGTCGTGCTGGCCGCCGGCGCGGTGAACTCGCCCCACCTGCTCGAGGTCTCGGGCATCGGCGAACCCGCGCGCCTGCGCGAAAGCGGCATCATCTTGCGCCACGCCTTGCCGGGCGTGGGGGAGAACCTGCAAGACCACCTGCAGTTGCGGGTCATCATCAAGGTGAACGGCGTCAAGACGCTGAACCGCATCGCGTCCACGTGGCTGGGCAGGGCGGGCATCGGGCTGGAATACCTCGTAAGCCGCAGCGGCCCCATGAGCATGGCGCCATCGCAGTTGGGCGCATTCGCCAAATCCGATCCTGGCCAGGACCGCGCCAACGTCGAATTCCACGTGCAGCCGCTGTCATTGGGCGCATTCGGCGAGCCCCTGCATGGTTTCGACGCCTTCACCGCCAGCGTCTGCAATCTGCGCCCCACCTCGCGCGGCAGCGTCCATGCGCAAGGGCCTGCGGGCCAGCAGGGCAGCGAAGCACCCGTTATCCGCCCCAACTACCTGAGCACCGAAGAAGACCTGCGCGTCGCGGCGGACTCCATCCGCCTGGTGCGCCGCATCGCCGCCGCGCCCGCCCTGCAGCGTTACCAGCCGCAGGAGTGGCTGCCGGGCCCGGCTTTCCAGACCGAAGCTGAACTACGCCAGGCCGCCGGCAAGATCGGCACCACCATCTTCCATCCCGTCGGCACCTGCGCCATGGGACGGGACCCGGACGGCGGGGCCGTGGTGGACGCGCGGCTGCGGGTCCACGGCCTGCAGGGACTGCGCATCGCCGACGCGTCGATCATGCCGCTGATCACGTCGGGGAACACCAACTCCCCGACAATCATGATCGCGGAGCGGGCGGCGGAGATGATTGGGGAAGAGGCGGGAGGGGGGCGGGGTTAATGCGGTAATTCCCGGAAGCGGAGCCTTGTTCAAAAGGCCGGAAGGGCGGTGCAGCCCAACAGACGATTCGCGCGTTTCCGCTATTCCTCTGTCGGTGCCGGTGTGCCGGGGGGCGGTAGCAACGGGCCGCCTCGACTATTCGAGCAGGCAATGGCCCCAGCGCATCCCGGCGAAATCCAGGGCGGTTCAACGGTTGCCGACTTTACGTGCCCGCGTTAATGCGCAGAGCGGATTCGAGCGTGACCTCGTCCTGTGGATCGCCGTCTTCAAAGCACTGAACTGATAAACCGGCAAACGTCGTCTCAAGCAAGAGAAGCAGGTCGACCGATCTAAAATTGACTTCCAGCCAGAGCGAATTTTGTCCTTCCTTGGTAAGCCGAATGTCATACTCGGCCAAGGTATTCAGTTGTCGGTCTTTAAGTAGGACTCGATCGCACTGCGCACCGACGCAGGCCGCAGAAGCCATCAATGCTTCCATTGCGCGATTTGCAGAGGTGCTATCGGGAAATACTAATCTGTATTCATAACTCATGATCCGTGCGGCCTTCCTCTGACAGTGGGGAAATCGCGGGGGTTTCGAATGCCAATGTGAGTCTCATTGGGATTTAAAGATACCGCGCCGTGATCGTTGAGCTCCAGTTTGCTAATGTGAATAGGATTGTTCAGGGCCCGTGCATGCGGAAGCGAATGCCAGGGAACGGGTTGCCCCTATCCGTTATTAAGATAGGCGGAAATCTTACATATCCACGCTGACTTGCCCCTCAGCCTCGCTTCCGTCTCTCCGTGCAAAACAATTTCGAGGTCTTGGTTGTCACTTGAAGAAATTGCAAAGCTACACTTATTCCCAGTTCCAAATTTACTAAGTTGAACAGAGGTTAGAGGGGAAATCGAAAGCTCAACTTGAATTGTGTTGAACTTTGACCATTTCAAAGGCGGATTATCGGGAAATTCCTGCAAATCCAACGTTAGTGACGCAGTTGGTCCATTCCAATCCAGCTGCAATTTATGGAGGTTTACCTCAGAAAATGTAGGAAGGTACCCATATATACGGCGTAGTCCTTCGCAATTTTGCAGGAAAAATTTATCCGAATGCATTTTCTTTAATAGGGATAGTGAGAAAAGGTTCCGTCAACCGAACCGGTTCGAGTGTTGCTGATTGGCCTAACGTTGAAATGCGGGCCCTGATTCCCTATACCCTCGGCGCCGAAATCGTGACCGGCGCCATGATCCTGAATCACAACGACACTGCCATCAGATCGTCGATACTGATATTCGCGGGTCAGGATGGGTTTATTTCCGCACATAACTTGGCAGCCCCTGGTAGTCATCGGTACACGAACAATCGAATCAGGTTGCTGTGACATTGGAATCCCAGCATCCCTTTTCGCGTTCCTAAAAGCACCGCTACGACCTGCCAGCCCCAACGGATCAACCCACCCCACCGGGTTATCCGCATACTGATAAACATTCAGCCCACCCGCAAACCCGATCGGATCCTTCGCAATGAACCGTCCGATCTGGGGATCATAGTACCGATGCCGGTTGTAGTGCAGGCCCGTTTCCGGGTCTAGATATTGCCCCTGGAATCGGATCGGATTACGGATTCCGGCCACGCGGGCAGCTTCCGTGGTGGCTTCTTTTGCTAAACCCCACGCTTGGTAGTGCGTGCTCCAAACTATCTCGCCTTGCGCGTCGGTCAGTTCCTGGGGTGTGCCAAGGTGATCGCAGTGATACCAGGCCATGGCATCCACCGGGTCCGGGTCGGGCGAGGTTGTCCATAGCGGGTCCTGATCGATGTCATAGGCATCCGCGTAAGCCGGTTGCTGATGCAGCAGCACGGGCTTGCGGCTGATTGCCTGGACAAGCGGCACGAAGCTGCCGGGTTCGTAAAGGTAGTGCGTGGTCTGATTGTCGGCGCCTTCCCATGCCAGGGTGTCGCCATCCCAGCCGAATAGCGTCGTGCAGCAGCCCATCGCGCGGTTCACGCGGGCTTGCTCTTCCTGGCGCTGCGCGGGTGTCATGCCAGGCCGTTCGCGCCAGTGCGCTTCGGACTGCTTGAGCAGGCGGCGGCCCAGCGCGTCGTGCTGGTAGCTCACTTGCAGGCGGTCGTTGCTGTAGCCCGTCAGGCGATTGAAAAGGTCCCACTGCAGGCGCGCACGTTGGCCGTTGTGCAGCTTTTCAACGAGGTTGCCGCGCGGGTCGTAGGTGTAGTGGGTGCCCGCGTATTCGCGCAGCAGGTTGTCCAGGCGCGCGGAGCGCTGGCGGTAGGTGTAGACGGGGCCGGCCATGCCGAGGGTGCTGGCGTGCGCCGGGTCGCTGGACGGGTCGAGGAGATTGTTGGCCGGGTCAAAGGCGAAGGTTTCCTTGCCCAGGCTGCTGGTGGCTTCGAGTAGACGTCCCACCGGGTCATAGCGATACGCCAAGGGGCCGCGGCGGCTGTCCTGGATTGCTTCCAACTGGCCCGCCGCATCGTAGCGGTAGCCGCGGTGGATCAGGCGCTGCGCGCCCCGCGCGATGCTCTGCGCATTCAACCGGCCCAGCGCGTCCCACGATTGCGTCTGCGCCAGGCCATTGCCTTGTATGCGCGTGGTCTCGCGGTGCAGGTCGTCGCGTTCGATGCTGACGAGCTCATGGTCGTCGAACATCAGGCCGTGGACGTGGCCAGAACCATAGGTCAGCACGTTGACGCGATGACCGTCCGGGCGGCGCGTGGCGATGCGTTGGTTCAGTTCGTCGTACTCGTGCTTCCAGACCGCCACGACTGGCTGCGCCAGGGCCAGATAGTGCTGATGTTCGCGGATCAGGTTGCCGGCGGCGTCGTGGAACCATTGGAGCCGGCAGGCGGCGTTCTCGGCGAGGATCAGGCGGCCGTTGCCGTCGTAGGCGTACCGCTCTGTCTGCGCCTCGACGCGAACCGGTGCTGAGCGTGTGGACGCGGGTGCTGACGTTTGCGTGGCCGTCTGCGCCGACGTACGCGCCGCCGCTTGCGCTGACGGCGCATACGGCCGCGCCAAACGTTGGGTCACGCGCCCCAGTGCGTCGAACGTGAACTCGATGACCCGGTCGCCATCCTGCGCAGACAGCAACGTGCCGCTGTCCGCGTCGTAGCGATATCGGGTGGCCAGATCATCGAAGCCTCGCTCCTCGAGCAGTCTCCCGGCCGGGTCATAGACGAATCTCGCCTGCCGGTCGTTCTCGTTGGAGAGCGCCGTAAGCCGACCCAGCTTGTCCCATTCGTATTGGAGCGTCCGCCCCGCCGCGTCCAGGCGCTGGGCGAGGAGCCCCGCGCCGTTGTACGTCCATTGCGTACGCCGGCCCAGCGCGTAGATGTGGGCCAGCAAACGCCCCTCGGCGTCGCGCTCGAAGTGTTCGACCGTCTGGTCGGGGTGCGTGACGTGAGCCAGGTGCCCGGCCTCATACCCGTAGCGGGTGACGTTGCCCGCCGCATCGGTGTATTCACGCAATTGGCCGAGGTCGTCATACACCCAGGCGCTGCGCTTGCCCGAGCAATCCGTGTACTGCGTGAGCAGTCCCGCGGCGTTGTAGGCCAGCAGTTTCTCGCCACCCCGAGCGTCCCGGATCGCGACGGGATTGCCCGCCGCGTCATAGGCATATTCGGTCTTGTTTCCCAGCGGATCGGTGGCTTCGGTCAAGTAGCCGCGCGGGCTGTAATCGCGTTGCCACAGGCCGCCTTCGGCGTCGCGGATCTTGTAGAGCTGGTCCTGGTCGTCGTAGGCGTAATGTTCGGTGCTGCCGTCGGGCCGGATGTGTTTCAGCAGGTTGCCGCGGTCATCGTAGTCGTAGCGGTCGATGCTGCCATCAGGATGCACGTGTTGCGTGAGGTTCTTCGCCTCATCACGATAGAACCACTCCGACAGGCCGTCCGGATGCACGATGCGGTAGGGATAGCCGAGGATGTCGTAGTAGTAGCGCGTGCGGTGGCCCAGCGCATCGGTCACCGTGGTCTGCCGGATCTGGCTTGACCATTCCAGCCGCAACGCGAAAGTGCCGTCGTCCGCCCATTCGTGGATGGCGCGGGCGTTGGGGCCATCGCCGTCCCATTCCAGGTTGATGCCGCGTTGGGTGCGGTCGGTGTAGCGGGTCAACAGGTGATGCCGGTACTGGTAATGCCATTGCGCGCCATGCGCGTCTTGGGCGAGCGTCAGGTCGCCGGCCTCGCCGTACTCATAACGCGCCAGTTGCCGCTGGCGCTTGCCGTCGGCAATCTGCCAAAGCGCGGCGATTCGGCCGGCTTGGTCGCTTTCCAGGCCGACATGCTGAAGCGCTTCGTCGTCCTGGTAGGTGACCAGGTCAGAGAGAAGCTGGCGGCCGTGGACCTCGTGTTCGTAGTGCAACGAGACGCGCGCGCCGCCCCGCAGCTCGATATGTATCAGCCTGAAGCCCGGTCCGTGGCGGCGGTACGTCTCGGTGCGGCGATACCCCTGGGCCAATCGCACCTCGTCGGCCGACGTTCTGACCAGTGTCAGATTTTCGATCGGGTCGTAATGGGACTGTCCTGGCAGGGGCAAAGGATAGTCATGGCTGCGCCCATCTGCGCCGTGGTAGCGCAAGGCATCTGCGTCCAGGGGCCCGGACACCACATCGAAGCGGGTCGTGAATTCGTTGATCCAGCGCGCGCCTATCGGGCCCGCGTCATACGCATTCAGGTCGGAGCGGTACGTGCGCGCCCATCGCAATTCGAACGGGCCGGGCAGCACCAAATCGGTATGGGTGAGGGTTTCGGCCCCGCGCGCGAACGTGATGCTGTTGCACGAGCCGCAACCGCTGCCCGGCTTGGGGTCCGCCTTGGCCGGGGCCTGGCGCCGGATGGCGTCGGTCTCAGCGCCGCTCGTCTGGCGCGCCGCCTGGCTGGTTTGGTCGGGACGCACGTTGGCCGAGCGAGAACCTCCCAGACGCTTTCTTGCGGCCATGGCCTGCACAAGCTGCGCGAGCATCCAGCCGATACTCTGCTGGGTCCCCGCGTCCGTCAGCTTGAGGATCTGCGTCTTGATCCGGGGTGCAAGACGCTTTAGCTGCGCGCCGATCTCCAACACATTCAGACGGAAGGACTCGGACATGACCAGTTGGCCGCCTCGCCCCGCGCCATCCTTCACGACGCCGGACGCGAGGCTGCCAAGCGCGCTCCACAGATTGGGGTGAGTGAACATCCCCAAGGTGCTGACCGAGCCGTCGTTCATCAGCGCCTGCAGTTTCTGGTCGGCTGCCCGATAGTCCTCGGCGGCGCCAAACTCGCCGTTCGCCAGCCGGATCAGGCCATCGCCCAGGCTATGGACGATCCGCTCGCCCGTGTCGGCCGCGGCGGCGAGGATATCGTTGAGCCGGGCAATCGTGCCTTGAAGAAACGTTTGCAGGTCACCCCTGAAGCTGGCGCTCAAGTTGTTTTCCAGCGTGGTGATCAGGACCTGGCTGACGCCCGCCATGCCGCGGGTCATCAATTCCTGGCGGGCGCTGTGCAATGCGGCGCGCAGACTGCTGCGTATCATTCCGTAGCCTACCGCCGCCGGCACGACACCGATCAGGTCGATGCCTAGTCCAACCCAGTCGAGCACCATCACTTCCTGCCGCGTCAGCATCTGGGTGACGTCGTTGGCGACATCGACAAGCGCCATGATGTTGGTGATGACCGGAATCGCGCTGGCGACTTGGGTCAGCCGTTCCAGGGTGATCCAGTTGTCGCTGATGCTGCGCAGCCAGGCGTCGAACGCAGCCGCGCCTTCCTGGACGTCCCGCACCTCGATGGTGTTGCGCGGTGCGACGACCACGCTTGCCGCCACTGCGCCGATCATCAAAAATCGCGCCGCCTGCAAGCCAGTCTTGCCGGCCTCGGAATTCGCGAGGCTGCGCATTTCGTGCACACCGTAATCCCATCCTTGGGAGATGGTTTGCCATGGTGTTCCGATGACGGTGTCCCACTCTTGCGGCGTGTAGTTCGGGGGAAGGCGGGAGGCACTCGGTGTGCCGGGAGGAGGGGTCATGAGGGCTGTCTCACAAGTAGGCGAGGTGGTTCCGCGACAAGGGCGTGATGCGCTATGGATGGGGGGCTTATCGGTGAGGCGCGGCGTCAGCCGCTGAGCGACTTGGCCAAGGCGGGCGTCGGCGGCTGTTCGAGCTCGGGCGCGGAACCGGGCAATATCTCTTTCGCTGGGCTTGCGCCAGGCGTGCGCAATGGGGCTGAGGTCTCCGCGTGCACTGTGTCATCCAGGTGGCGAGCGAGTGCGCCGATGGCTCGCACCACCTGTCTCGCGTCCTGTACCGCGTTGGCGCGGGCGTTGGCCGTGGCATGCAAGGTTCGCGCCAACGCCTGGACCGGGGCCGGTATCACGCCCACCGCGCGGGCCGGCCACGGCTTGGCGCCCATGAAGCTGCTTTCGGCCCAGGGGTCGTTCGGGTCCTTGCCGAAACTGACGCTCGCGGGCCCGGGCGCAGCGCCCGTCACCGCGGCGAATCCCTGCCCGTCGAGCGTGCCTTTGATGCGGCGCCCCATGGCGTCCTCGACCTCGAACGGCGCGTTCGCAATGCCCAGGCCGCTGAGATACCTGTTGAACAATTCCAGGTTCCCCTTGGATGGCTTGGGCTCATCCGGAAACGTCCCGGCCTGGCTCTTGGGTCCGGTGAACCGTGCTCCCGCCGAATGCACCTTGTACGCGCCAC